>JAEUHD010000169.1 GCA_016793645.1 Verrucomicrobiales bacterium | reverse complement strand
CCCGTACGGAGTGCTGTGCTCGGTCTCGGGATTCGACCACCGCCTTCGATTTCTCAACAACCGTTTTTGGCGTCCGGACGGACGGCCTGTGTTTCTCGTGGACACCCAATGGCCCGTGCCGGCGCTGGAGCAGTGGGCGGCGACCAACCCGAAGGACCTGAGAATCGCGGCGGACGGAAATCGCTTCGAGGATCCGGGCCTCCGGCTGACCCTTCCCGCCGCAGATCGCGCCGGACGTCGCCCCCGGTGGCCGACGCTGGGTTCCGTGGTTCGGCCTGAAGTGTTGTCGTCCCGACCGTAGCGGGCGGATTTGAACGAAACCGTAGCCGACGACGGAAGGAGGCGCACGTCGCGTCTTCAGTGCGGTCCCGAAGCGCAGCAGCCGCCCCACGCCCGGCTGGAGTCAGCGCGTCGTTCCCTCCGCGGCTACCCCCGTAGCCGACGACGGCAGGAGGCGCACGTCGCGTCTTCGGTGCAGTGCCGACGCGCAACAGACGCCCCACGCCCGGCTGGAGTCAGCGCGTCGTTCCCTCCGCGGCTACCCTCGTAGCCGACGACGGCAGGAGGCGCACTTCGCGTCTTCAGTGCAGTGCCGACGCGCAACAGACGCCCCACGCCCCGGCTGGAGTCAGCGCGTCGTTCCCTCCGCAGCTACCCTCGGAGGCGCGGTTCAGCGAAAGGAAGCGGCGAATGGGGTCTCGCGTCGTCTGACACCCGCTCGAAGCTGGCGAGCGTATTCAGGGAGTGGCCGTTTCCCACTCGTGGGATCCTGGAATCCCAAAACCGGTTCTGAGCAGGCCTCCGCCGGACTTTCGCAACGCAATTCCTGAGGAGTTGCGCCGGAAAAAGGGCGCAGCGGGGTGTGGCACGTCGTTTGCGTCGGCGCCGAGTGTGATTCAGGACCTTCGCATCGCCCTCCGCCAACTACTGAGGAGCCCGGGATTCACCCTCGTGGCCGTGGTGACCCTCGCGTTGGGCATCGGGGCGAACACCGCGATCTTCAGCGCCGTGGACCGGCTGCTGGCCCGGCCCCTTCCGGTGCCCGCACCGGATCGCCTGGCGTTGGTGGGACAACCCCGCAGGGACGGATCCCCGGACTTCGAGTTCAACTATCCGCTCTTTCTGGACTATCAGCGGGAGAACACGGTGTTCCAACAGTTGGCGGCGGTGTCCGAAATGGACGTGGGTCTCGGCACCGGCGGGGCGACCGAGCGGCAACGGGCCATGGTCGTTTCCGGAAACTACTTCTCCATGCTGGGGGTGAATGCCGCGCTGGGACGGGTGTTTGCGTCCCATGAAGGCGTCGAGATCGAGGATGCTCCGGTGATCGTGCTGGGGCACGGACTCTGGGTGCGCCGCTTCGGGGCGGACCCCGGGGTGCTGGGACGCACCGTCACGCTCAACGGACGTCCCTTCACCGTGATCGGTGTGGCGCCCCGCGAGTTTGCCGGGACGTCGCGGTCCACGGTGCCGGATCTGTACCTGCCCATCACGATGTACGGGCAACTCACGGGTCCGCTGCAGGGAGGGGAGCATCCGCTTCGGACACGATTCTTCGTCTGGCACCACATCCTGGGGCGACTTCGGGACGGCGTGACGCTGGAGCGGGCGCAGGAGGCGATGCAGGCGCTCAATGAGCGGCTCAATCAGTCGCGTCTGCCCAACACGCCCGACCGACTGGCCGTGTTGCCCGGAGCCCAGGGTTTCACCCAGGACCTTCGGGACGCCCGACTGCCGATGAATCTGCTGATGGGCACCGCGGCGCTCGTGCTGCTCATCGCCTGCGCCAACCTCGCGAATCTGCAACTCGCCCGCGCTGCGGGACGAACCCGGGATATCGCCGTCCGCCTGGCCCTCGGGGCGGCCCGGGGACGAATTCTGCGCGAACTCCTCACCGAAAGCCTGATCCTCGCCCTGGGCGGCGGAGTCCTGGGCGTGGGGGTCGCAATGGCGCTGGCCGAAGGACTGGAACACTTTCGTCCTCCGGACTCCACACTGTCGCTCGGTGGGAACCTGGATTCGCGCCTGCTCCTCTTCGCCCTCGGCGTTTCCCTGCTGACGGGCGTTGCCTTCGGCCTGGCGCCCGCCCTCCGGGCCAGCCGTCCGCAGTTGGTGCCCGGACTCAAGGGGGAGGCCGGGGGAACGGACTCCCGAGCCGGACGATGGAATCTCCGCAGCGCGTTGGTCGTCCTCCAGGTGTCGTTGTCCCTGCTGGTCCTGGTCGGCGCGGGATTGTGCGTCCGGAGCCTCCAGAAGCTTCAGGAGGTCCAACCCGTTTCCGAACCCTCCCGTGTGGTCCTGGCCTCGATGGACCTGGGATTGAGCCACTATTCCGAACCGGCGGCCGCGGACTTCTATGACCGCCTGCTGGAACGCGTCCGCACCCTGCCCGGCATCGAAGCCGCCAGCGTCGGATTGACCACACCGCTCGGCGGGCGCACCCCGGCCATGAGCGTGGAGCGGGTCGAAGGCTATCAGCCCGGACCCCGGGAGCATCCCTTCGGCGAGTTCAACGTCGTGGACCGGGACTATTTCCGAGCCCTGGGCGTACCGCTGTTGCAGGGACGGGATTTCCGTGCGGAGGACACAGCCACCGCCCCGGCCGTGGTGATCGTCAATGAGGCGTTCGCGCGGCGCTACTGGCCGGGACAGGACGTCCTCGGGAAGCGCCTGTTCCAACACGGGCCAGGCGGCGGCATTCCCACCGAGGTGGTCGGCGTCGTCGGATCCACACCCAGCCGCCGCCTCTCGGAATCCCCGCGACCTGCATTCTTTTTCCCACGCACCCAAAAGCCGGATGCCGGCCTGACCCTCGTCGCGCGCACCGGACTCGAGCCCGCGGGAACCCTGGCGCAGGTGCGGGAACTCGTCCGATCATTGGACGCCACGGTTCCGGTCTTTGGATTGCGCACCCTGGCGCAGCAAAAGGATGGCTCGCTGGTGCTCCAGCGGATGGCGGCGGTGCTGCTCAGTGGATTTGGGGGACTGGCCCTGCTGTTGTCCGCACTCGGCATTTACGGCGTGCTTGCCTACTCGGTCAGCCGGCGGACCCGCGAGATCGGTGTCCGCATGGCCCTGGGGGCCCAGGTGTCCGATGTCCTTGGTCTGGTCCTGCGGCAGGGCACCACGCTCACCGCGGCGGGTTTGTTGCTCGGACTGGCCGGCGCGATTGCGGTCACGCGGCTGCTTCGGGGATTCCTCTTTGGCGTGCAACCGTTGGACCCGCCGACCCTCATCGCCGTCACGCTGCTTCTCTGCGGGGTCGCCCTCCTCGCCTGCTGGCTGCCCGCCCGGCGCGCAGCGCGGATTGATCCGATGACCGCGCTTCGGACGGATTGACACCTCGTTATGAAGATCCGCCCTCCGTCGGATTGAATGGCAGGATCCACTTCGAGCAGGTGGGGCCGTTTCTCGGCAGACCTGCGGACGCCTTCCCGGGTCTTGCCGCCGGAGTCAGCGACTTCCGAACGCGAGCTTCTTCTGGAGTTCCCCGACGTCCATCCGTACCTTGGAGCTCGAAAACCCAACGTGAACGTTCACCCAAAACGCGTCCGGGCCGGGAACAATGGGGCCGACTTCATCGGAGGGTGGAAGGGCTGGAGATGGACCGCAGGGTTGGCGTTGCTGTTGGCCTCCTTTACCTGCCTAAAGGCGGCGGATTTCGACTACAGCCCTCCCATTCGGGAAACGAGCAGGCAGGCGTGGTTGAACTTTGGCGGTGGTGAGCGGGAATTCTATTACAGCGTGGTTTCGGAGGCCAATGACCCATTCGGACAGCCGTGGTTTCGGGTGTCCTTGGCCTTGGTGGTCGAGGAAGACAGTCGTGTGCTTCGGTCGAGTCCCAGCCGGATCTACTTCTCGGATGGGGAGGAGATCTCCAGTTCGAATCAGGCTTACGAGAACGGGGGCGGAAGCTACGCGCTCTGGATGGGCGGCTACGATGCGGTCATGACTGGAGAAGGCTGGTTCTTCCATGATCCGTCGGCAGGGGGAGCTGGCGCGTGGGCGAGACGCCTCACCAACGTGATCATCGGCCTGCGGTATCAGCGGTATGACGGCACACACTATGCCTGGATTCGCTTCACGCGGGCGGACACAAGTTTTACCACGGTATTCCAACCCGGGGAATTCGATTGGAATCCGATTGCAGAGGCGCCCATCCGCGCGGGACTGCCGCCGGTCATTCCCATCACCCCGGAAGTGACGGCTCAGGGGCTCCGTCTCTCGTGGTCACGAAGCCTCGCGGGCTGGGTACTGGAATCCACCGGGACACTGTCCGACGATGCGGCCTGGGTCACGGTGCCGAGAGCGCCCGGATACGTGGTTCTGGTGGAACCATCCAACGACAACCGCTATTTCCGATTGAGGCGACCGTGAGGCGAAGGCGGGCGTTCGTCGTGCAGGCGCTCCGGACAGCCTGAAGGCTGGACTACAAACGACCGTTCGTCGTGCAGGCTTCAGCCTGTCTTTTGGTTCCGCGAATGCGGCCGTTGGGAATCCGGAACAGGCTGAAGCCTGGACTACGAGCGGGCGGGAGTGGGGCCGAAATTTTTCGGGCAATCCGGGGGATTCGTCCGCAGATTCCGCCCCGGTGAACCGCACTTCGAAGACCGTCCATGGGCTGATCCTCGGATCCTTCTTCATCTCGGGGCTGGCCGGGCTCGTGTACCAGGTGGTCTGGACACGCTATCTGGCCCTGTTCCTCGGGCACACCAGCTATGCCGTTGTCGCCGTGCTGGCGGCGTTCATGGGCGGCCTCGCCCTCGGCAATGCGTGGCTTGGGTCCTGGGTGGACCGGATCTCGCGTCCGCTGTTCTTCTACGCCCTCCTCGAATTGGGCATCGGGCTCTTCGCCCTGATCTTCACGGGCTACTACGAACTCGCCAACGGACTGTTCATCTCGGTGGTCCGGTCCCTGGAGCCGACCGGCCTCCTGCGACTGGCCCTCCAGTTCAGCTTTGCGGGAATGCTCATCCTGTTTCCCACGGTCCTCATGGGCGCGACGCTCCCGGCGCTCACGAAGTTCGTGACATCCTCGCTCGGGGAACTCCGGGGCCGGGTGGCGTCGCTCTACGCGATCAACAGCACCGGGGCCGTCGCCGGGGTGGTGCTCGCGGACTGGTGGTGGATCCCGCGGTTCGGACTCGAAGCCACGGTATTCCTTGGGGCGGCGATGAGCCTGGGCATCGGGATGCTGACGCTGCTGATCAGTCGCCGCATGGGTGAGCGTCGGCCGACGGCCACAGCCGAGCCCGCAGCCTCCCCGACCGAGGAGCGTTTCACCGACGCGGAACTGCGTCTCGCCCTCATCAGCATCGGTGCCTCGGGCTTTGTCGCCATGGTGTACGAGATCGCCTGGACCCGCCTGCTCGGGCTTGCACTGGGATCGAGCACGCACGCCTATTCCCTCATGCTGGCCACGTTCATCGCGGGCATCGCCGTGGGCGGCTGGTTGATCGCGCGATGGAAGCGTCAGGCGCGGACGCTGTTCGCGTTCGGGGTGGCGGAACTGGCGCTGGCGGGAACGTTGTTCGTCTCCATCTGGTTCTACGACCTGCTTCCAGCCTGGTTCGTCCGGTTGGGCGGACTGCTGTCCCGCGGCAACCCGGGATCCTACATCCTGTACGAGTTGTTCCAGGCCGCGCTTTGTTTCGCCGTCATGTTCGTGCCGGCGGTGTGCCTGGGCACGACCCTTCCGCTGGCCAGCCGGATTGCGACGGCCGCCCTGTCGGTCACCGGCAGGTCGGTCGGACGGGTGTTTGCGGTCAACACCCTGGGCACCGTGCTGGGTGCGATCGTGGGGGGACTCTGGCTGATGCCCCAGTTCGGACTCGCCCATGCCTTCGCCATCGGAATCGCCATCAATGCCCTCGTGGGTACGGCCATCGTGGTCCAGCAACATCCCGGTCGGCGCCTGCTCTGGCTCGCGCCGGTGGCGGTCATCGGAATCTCGTGGATTGGGGCGGCCTCGCTCGAACCCCTGTGGCAACGCGCGTTTGCCACCGGTCTGTGGCGACACTCCACCTCGATTCCATCCATCGGGGTCTACCGCGACGCCCTCCGCCGAATGGACCTGCGCTACCACCGCGACGGAGCCGGTTCCACCGTGGTCGTGCAGGCGGACCAGGTGGCCGGCGGACGGGAACAACTTTCCCTCAAGGTGAACGGGAAGACGGACGCCACGTCCGTCGGAGACATGTCCACCCAGGTCCTGCTGGGACACCTGCCCGCACTCCTCAAGGACACCTGCGAGGACGCCCTGGTCGTGGGCCTCGGCAGCGGTGTGACGGTCGGCGCGCTGCTGCGCCATCCCGGAATCACCAACGTGGACGTCGTGGAAATTTCCCCGGAGGTGGCGACCGTGGCGCGCAGTCTTTTCGGGGACGCCAACGACCACGCGTTGTCCGATCCCCGGGTGCGTCTGCACCTGGAGGACGCCAAGACCTACCTGAGGGCGGGTTCCCGCAAATACGACGTGATCGTGTCCGAACCCTCCAATCCCTGGATGGCCGGAGTCGCAGCGGTGTTCACCCAGGAGTACTATGCGGATGCCCGGGACCGCCTGAAGCCGGGCGGTCTCATGGCCCAATGGCTCCAGGTGTACGAGACCAATGACCGGATCGTGGACATCGTGATCAACACCTTCAGTTCGGTGTTCCCGGAAGTGGGCATCTGGCAGGTGGGGGCGGGGGACATCGTCCTGATCGGGTCCATGTCCCCCCTCAGACCGGATCTGGCGGGACTCGAGCGCCGGTTCAATGATCCCCTGGTCCGGGCCAACCTGGGCCGTGTCGGCATCCAAAATTTTGCCGACCTGCTGATGCAGGAGCTGATTCCCATGGGGGATGCGGCCTATCTCCCGGAGACCCGGCCGAAGACCCCCATCCACAGCGATTTCCACCCGGTGCTGGAGTACGCGGCGGAGGAGGCCTTCTTTCAACGCGCCTCCGCCACCAAGGTCCTCGCCCTGTCCGAGCCCCGGCAGCGGCGTCCCCGGATGCTCCTCAACCGGGTTCGCGCCCCGGGCGTGATGACCCCCGCCGATTTTGAATCGGTGGGTCAGCTTTTCACGGTCTCCTCGATCCCGGATCCGGTTGTGTTTCGTTCCCAAGTGTACCGCTGGATGGAACTGGGAAGCACCAATGTGGATTCACTCCGCTATCTGGTGTCCCTCGATTCCCAGGTGCCGGTGTCGGATGCGGTGAACGCCCAACTGGGGACGCGTCCGGAATTCGCCCTCGCCCGGTCGCAGAGGAACGTGCCCCTGATGTTGGAACAGGCGTCGGCCCTGATGTCCCGGCATCGGACGCGCCGGACGGCGTATTATCTGCCGCCCACGCAGGACCTGGAGGCGGTGCTCCGGGAATTGATTGAGGCGGACCCGCAGAATCGACGGGTCCATCAGTCCCGGCTGGCCGAAGTCCTGTGGGATCGCGGGGAGGAGGCGGAATTCCTGTCCCAGGCGACGCGCGCCTTCTCGAACCAGCCACCCGACAACGGCCCCTACGACTTTGATCTGGACCCGTCCGCACCGCGGGAGGTGATCACCCGGATGCTCCTGTTTTATGATCGGCGCGGCGACTACAAGGCGGCAACCCAGGTCATCAAGCAGGCCGTCCAGCAGCGATTCGCCGGGGACGATGCCCCCCTGCGATTGCCCCTGCTTGAGTACCAGGCCCGGCGCATCTGGGGCACGGCGGCGGATCTGAAGGGGCCCAGACTATGACCCCCGATTCCCGGATGAACCCGACACCGGCGACGACGCTGCTGACCCGCTCCCTTCCGCCCGTCCTGCTGGCCTCGCGGTCGCCGCGCCGGGTGGAGTTGCTCCGGCGGCTCCTGCCGGGTTTCGAAACGGTTCCGTCCAACGCCACCGAACTGGAGGACGCCTCGATCGGATCCCGCCGGCTCTGCGAACTCAACGCACAGCGCAAGGCGCTGGCGATGTCCGAACGGTTCCCGGATCACCTGGTGATCGGTGCGGACACCCTGGTGTTCCTCGACGGAGTCCCCATGGCCAAACCGGCGGATCCCGCCGAGGCGCGGGCGATGCTGTCCCGACTCTCCGGGCGCACCCACGAGGTTGTCACCGGGGTCTGCCTGGTGCTCGCGCGCGCCAGCCGCATGCGCCTCCTGTCCGAGGTGACGCATGTCCGCTTCCGGGCGCTGGATGACGCCGCGATTGGCGATTATCTCAGCCGCGTGGATGTCCTCGACAAGGCGGGCGCCTACGCCGTGCAGGAGCACGGGGATCTTATCGTGGAGCGGGTCGAAGGCTCGCTGACCAACGTGATCGGCCTTCCGATCGAGGCCCTGCGCAACGCGCTCGAGCGCTGGTAGCCCCGGGTCACTTGACCCGCTGGCGGGCGAGCACCGCGCCCCCGGTGATCCCGGCATTGTCGCCCAGCTCCGAGGCGATGATCTCGATGCCCTTCGTGGTCCCCTGCATCGCGGAGTCCATGGCCGTCTCCACGACAATGGCCATCATCTCGTCCTCGAGGGCGTCGATGACGCCTCCGCCCAGGACGATGACCTCGGGGTTGAAGATGTTGATGAGGTTCGCCACCGCGATGCCGGTGAACTCCGCGGCCTCCTCGATGACCTTCTCCACCAGCTTGTCCCCCTTGCGGATCGCCTTGCGCAGGTCGCCGCTGCGCAGTTCGGACAAATCGCCTCCCAACCATTCGGTCAGGATCGTCTTCTGGCCGTCCTTCACCCGCTGCTGGATGTCGCGGAAGATGGCGGTCCGGCTGGCCAGGGCCTCGAAGCATCCATTGTTGCCGCACCCACATTTCGGTCCCCCGACCTGGATGACCATGTGGCCGATCTCCCCCGCCGTGCCGTTGAAGCCGCGGTACAACTCGCCGTCCAGAATGATCCCGCCCCCAATTCCGGTGCCCAGGAAGATGCCCAGCAGGTTGCGGGGCTTGCCCTTCAGCTCGACTTCGTGGACGCCGAGCGTGCAGGCGTTGCAGTCGTTTTCGACGAACACCGGAATATCGAGCCGCTTCTCCAACTCCTTCTTCAGCGGTGCGTCCCGCCACTCCAGATTGGGAGCGAAGATCACCTCGCCATTCTCGGGATTGACCGCGCCGGGCGCCCCGATGCCCACGGCCCGGACCTGCTTCAGGCTCATGTCCGCCTCGTCCACGGCATCCCGGACACAGCGGTCGATCCGGTCCAGGACGGCGGCAAACCCGCGGTCCGACTTGGTGCTCAGCTTGGCGGTCTGCAGGAGCTTCAACTGCGACGTGAAGACACCGGCCAGGATCTTGGTGCCGCCGAGGTCCACGCCCACGTAGAGCTCGGCCGACTTGGAGGGTTCAGGCATGGCGGATGGGGATCGTTCCGGAAACCGCGGGTAAACCCGAACCTTGTGGAGCCGTCCTGATCAGGACGGATTTCCGGGGGGCTCGGCTCTCCGAGAGGTTATCCCGGCCGCCCCGGGGGACGCCAGCGTTTTGCCATGCCGATCACGGCGTGACCACCACCCGGAAAAAGTAGGGAAGCCGCGGGTCGAGGGCCGGCAATGTCAGGGTCATGGGATCCCCGGTTCCGCGTCCGGGAGCGCCCACCGGCGCCCAGACATCCACTCGATTGGCCACCTCCAGCGTGTACAGGCGACCGGGCGTGGTCGGCCACCGGAACTGAAGGGTCCCGTTGGGGAGGGACTCGGGAGTCCCCAGTCGCAGGACCTCCGCAGGGTCGCGGGGACTTGTCCCCGCCGTCCATTCCGCCCGGTCGCTCGCACCGTCGGCATCCGCATCCCCGTCGCCGGTGAAGCCCGGCGCGGCGCTCCCGAAGTAGGCGGTTTCCCACAGGTCGCTGATCCCGTTTCCATTGACGTCGGGGAAGGTGTAACGGCCCGTGAACGCGAGCGGCCCCGACGAACCCAGGGTGCCCGACTGCGACGGTGGGGTTTCATGGAACGGCACGGGCTGCCAGGTAATCCCATAGGTTCCGGGAGGGAGGTTCGTTTGGAACTGCAATCCGGAGCCCGAAGCGGTGACGGGACCCGTCAGCACGAACGACGCCTGGGCGAGATTGTTGGTCACGGTCACCCGCGTGTCGGGCACGATGTTCAATTCGATTCCGACATCGTCCAGCAACCACCCCATGCGCGGACCCGGAGTGAAGGCAAAGAGCTGGTAGTTGAAACGGACCCGGATCACCGAGCCGAGGAACTTCGACAGGTCCACCTCAACCTCCTCCCAGCCGGCCGAGAATTCATCCCCCACCGCATAGACATCCTGCCAGGTCGCCCCGTCGTCCCTGGTCACCGCGATTTGGGCGGCTTCCAGGACGAAGTCCCCGAACGGATCATCCTCGGAGCCCCCGGACTGCGAGAAATCATAATACTGCCAGAACCGCAGCGTCGCCCGGTTGCCGCCAATCAGTCCGATGGCCGGGGAGATCAGGTCCGAGCTGGAGTAGTCCACATCCTGCCCCTTGAGGTTGGTCGCCCAAACCTGGCTCCCGGTGTGCGCGCCGACGGCATCCACATTCGACGGCACGCCAAACTGCCATCCGTTGAAACTGAAGCCGTCCCCGCCGTCGTCCTCCCCATCGTCCGGAAAGGAAACTCCCGTTCCGGTCGTGTCATTGTAGACCACCCACCCATCCTGGGCCGCATCGAAGGAATCCGCCCAGGGCGCCGACAGGGGCTTGAGCGTGCGGAGGGTGTGGAAGGCGCCGTTGGAACCATCCGCCGCCAGATTGCCCGCGGCGTCGCGGCAGACGACCTGGAAGAAGTACGTCCGGTCGGGCAGCAAACCGGTGAGGCGCACCTCATGGGAGGTTCCCAGTTCGGCGTTGTACCCACTCCGGGTCAGGAAGGATTCATCCCCGCCGGACTCGCCAAAACGCACCAACGCGTCGGTCGGCTTGTCGGTCGTCCAGGAAACATACGCCTCGTTGTAGGCGGGATCCGGGGTGACTCCGCTGATCACCGGCTTCCGGGTGTCGACCTCGGCACGGGATAACGACTCGGCATTGGCGGAGTCCACATAGGTGGTCACCAGAACGTCTCCATGGACGGCCGGAAGGCGGTCGGTTCCCGCGGGTCCACCGGGTGCCTGGAGCGAGATTCGTCCCCGGAAGACACCCCGGCGGGCCGACTCCGCGAGCATCAGCGTCCGATGCTCGCCACCGTTGGAGACCGTGGCCGCGACCGTGCCGGCACCGGCCCGGCCGCTGTCGATCACCTCCACCAGCACATTGGCCGGAACCGTGTAGGCGCCCTGGTCAAAGGCGATCGCCCCCCCGGGGGATAGTTCCGGAGTCAGGAATCGCAGGGCGTTGGCAAGCAGGGTGGGACGATTGTTCGGCGCCGGGGTGTCGAGGGGCACCGCCTCAAACGGGAAGGCATAGAACACCACGCGACCTCCCGCGGTATCCTCTCCCGTCCGGGGATAGCGCAACCCCACGACACGCTGGCCCTCCTGCAGGAACACCGGGGCCGCGTCCGCCGCCGGCGTGATATGATCGGTGACGTCCTCCCATCCGGACAACCCGTTGAACTGAAACAACAGGTCCACCAGGAATCCACTGGGAAAGGCGTCAAAGCTCAGGGCGGTTTCCAGCCCCGCCCCCGCCAGATCCCCGGGTACCGCGGACAGTACCGTGGCCCCCTGGTCCGCCTGGAAATCCTTCACGTGAAGAATATCCCGCATGAAGTTGGTCTCCCCGGGGATCTCCTTGAGTCGCGTGAGCAGGTCATGCGACACCACGAACAGGGAGCCGCCCCTGCCCACATACGAACTCACGGCGGCGGTCATCCCCGGGAGTGGGCCCGCCGATTCCTCCGGACGCCAGACGACCAGACGGTAGGGCTGAAGTTCGTCGGCCCGCGGGGCACGGTTCTCGACGCTGGTATCCCAGACCTCGTAGTCCACCCGAAGCGCGTCGAGGGCGCTGGTCCAATACTCCATGCCGGGATACGTCGTGTCGGAAAGCTGCTCGAAGGAGGTCTCGGGGGAATACACCAGCAGGGCGGATGCAGCCCGGGGTGCCGTGAAGCGGAGGTAGACACCGCCATTGTCATTCGTGGCGGAGTTCCCCGCCCGATCCGTCGCGGCAACGTAGAAGAAATAGGTCGTCCCGGGTTCCAATCCGGAAAGCGTCAGGCCGGGCTGGAGGCGGAATGCGGGATCCGACACCAGCGTGGTGACGGCATTCGTGGGTCCGAACCACACGCGCGAACTCGCCGGCTCGCTGTTGAGCCACTGGATGCGCACCGTCCCAAATTGCTGGGTCGCCGTGACTCCGGAAATGACCGGCGGCTGCGCATCGATCACCGCCGTGGCACGCCGCTCACCCGCAGGCAGGGTGTCCACATACACCGCCGTGATCTCCTCGCCGTCCACCACGGACAATTGTCCGTCCCCCGCCACCGGAGCGCCCGCGGACAATCCGATCGTCCCAAGGAAGTTTCCCCCGTTGCCCACCCGGTTCAGGACGACCGTCTGGCCCGCGGGTTCGGTGGTGCCACTCACGGTCACCGTCACCGAGGCCTGGGCCGACAACTGTTGATCCACGAGTCGCAGGGTCGCCGTGGCCGGTGCGCGATAGGCTACGCGATCCCAGGAGATCACGCCCTCGCCCGGAGCCGGCAGCTGGCCGGAGACGACCAGGGCGAAATCCTGCTCCGCGGCGATTCCGGTTCGACGATGGACATCCTGCACCACGGAGGTTCCGCGCACCCGAAGGATCCACTCCCCGGCGGCGGGGGACGACAGATGGACCGCCTCCACATTGTTGATGCAATCCCCGAGGACCGTTCCCGCGACGCTCTCCCCTTCGTTGAACGCGTTTCCACGATATAAGTCGCCATTGGGCGCGATGACCTCCAGGTCCAGGTCGTTGACCAGGGCGGGAATGGCCGCGGGGTTTCCGGGAACGTCCGTGTACACCAGTGTGACCTTGAGGGGTTCACCGGCCCCCACCACCGCGCGACGCTCGAAGACCTGTCCGGAGGCCAGACCCGCCCCCTGATCGAGGAATTCGTACCGCCGCTCCGAATCGATGAGGTTCACCAGGTTCATGCGCCCCCAGCCCTCGTCATTGTTCGGCACCGGACCGGTGTCGCCGACCACGATGCCGTCGCCGGGATCCACCGGATCCTCCCCGGGATCCCCACCCGTGTCCGGAATGACCGCGGTGGACATGTCATCCGCGGAGTTGATCAGCATGGCCTTCACCAACGCCGGGGACGGCGTCGCACCGCCGTGGTTGTCGCGATACCACTGGACCGCCACCGCGGCGCCACCGGCCGCGTGCGGTCCCGCCTGCGAGGTGCCGCCCTGATACAGATACCGGTCGCTGATGGGACCCCAGGCATTGTTGTCATTGGCGTAGAGGGACCGTAGCGACGCGATCCACGTTCCAGGCGCGACGAGGTCCGGCTTGATGCGACCATCCGCCGCGGGTCCCCGCGACGAGAAGTCCGCCATCACCTCCTGGCCTTCGCCGTACAGGGGAAATTCAAACCGGTTGTTCTGGGTGGCACCGGTGGCCAATACATTTTTCGCCACCGCCGGCGTCCCGATGGTCTGGGCTCCCGGACCGGAGTTGCCCGCGCTGAACTCGAGAATGTATCCCTGTTCGCCGGGAAAATCGGGATCAGCGTCCCGGACCAGCGCATCAAACTCCCACGCGGAAAGATCATACTGGCCGCCGTTGTCGTCGCCCCACGAGTTGGATCCCACGTAGGCCCCATGCCGGACGGCATCCTGGACCATCCGGGTAAATGTGGCGGGCGGCCGAAAATCACCCGCACCGTCGAAGATCCGCTGTCCAACGAGACGCGCCCCGGGGGCGACTCCCAGGCCGTAGAGATATCCACTGTCGTCCCGCTCCCCGGTGGCGCCGTTCCCCAGCACAATTCCCGCGCAATGGGTCCCGTGGCTGTGTTCGTCTGCGGCGTCCGGCAGGTTGTCATAGGCGAGCAGCGCTTCGACCCGTCCCTCCAGGTCGGGGTGCATGAAGTCGATCTCCCCGGTGTCGATTCCGGAGTCCGCCACGGATACGATCACCCCCCGTCCATCAAATCCCAGCGTCTGAATCTGGGCCCTTTCCCCCGATGGGTTGAATTCCCCCATCACCACCTCGGTGGCGACAGCGTCCACCATCTTCATCCGCGGCGCCGGTTCGATCCAGAGCACTCCGGGGGACCGGGCGAGGACGCGAAGCTGCGCCAGATTGAGGGACCCCTCGAACGTGGACCCCGTCCCGAGCGTGACCCTGCGCCGCGCGCCCTGAAGGTGCCGAAACACGAGGGCCAGATCCTCTCCGGCAAGGTCCGGACGCGTCAGCAACCGGATGGGAATCTTCGCTCCCACGCGACCCTGAAACGCCGTGTTGAGCCGGGGATCCATCTTGTGGCGGGCTTCGTAGGGTCCAACCCAGCGAACCGCGGGATCAGCCCGGATCGACGAGAGGGTGACGCCCGTGACCCGGGTGACGAAGGCGTTGTCGGGAACGTACTGGACCAGCTCCACCCCCCGCGTCCGGAGCGCCTCCCGTGCGGTCAGGTCCGGCACCGTCTGGAATTGGACCAGGTACAGTCCGCTCACCGCCGCCTCGGCCGCCCTCGACTGCGCGGTCCCAACCGGGGCCGGCTTCGCAGGCGTGGCAATCGTTTCGTTTCGAAGTCGGATGAATCGCGTGTCCTGCGCTGCGGCCGCCGTGAGAAACCACAGGCAAAAAACGACCCGCTGGATGCCTTGGAACACATGAGAAGCTTAGCCAGAGTCGTGCCGGGCGGCAATTGGGTGCCCCAGAAACCACCGCGAGGTCCTGGACGACAACGGGACGACCCGGATGGGTTCGACCGGGTCGGATCACCGCGTTCGTAACCACTTGCCGCGCAATCCCGCATCCGCGGGTCCCTTTCCAGGTTGAACCAGCGTCCGGGCCGTCCACACTCCGTCCATGTCATCGCCCACTCCGGATCAATTTCGGGAACTGTTTCGCATGCAGAAGGCGCTCAACGAGCGGATCGGTGTGTTCACGGACCAGATGGATGAGGAGGCCCGGACGAAGTGGATCCTGAACTACACGCGGGCGATGACCCAGGAACTCGCGGAGCTCACCGACAGCGTCCCGTGGAAATGGTGGGCGAAGTACCAGAAATTCGATGAGCAAAACGCCCGCGTCGAGGTGGTGGACCTCCTCCATTTCCTGATTTCCATGGCCCAGGTGCTGGGCATGAGCGCCGATGACGTCTTCCAGGCCTACGTGAAGAAGAACGAGGTCAATTTCAAACGCCAGGACACCGGATACGCCGCCAAGGATCACGATGATTCGCGGCACATCTGAGGCGCGGGACCGGGTGCCCCCGGTGGGCCGCAGGACATCGCCCCCGCCCGAGGCGCTGCGCGGGGAAATCGCCTCGGTGTTGATTGGACCCAGCCGCCTGCGGCGCCGGATCGCCCAAATGGGGGCCAGGATCACTGCGGACTACTCCGACAAGGAGGTGGTCGTGATCGCCCTGCTGAACGGAACGCTCGTGTTCCTCGCCGATTTGATCCGGACGATGGACTTCCCCTTCCGGATCGAGACGCTGCGGGTTTCGAGTTACTCCGGGGGAACACCGGATTCGTCGCCACGAATCCGGGAGGATCTTCCGCGGAGAATCCGAGGACGCCACGTCCTCGTCGTGGACGACATCCTCGACACCGGCCGCACCCTGGCCGCCGTCACCCGGCGCCTTCGACAAGCCCGCCCGGCCAGCCTTCGGATCTGTGTCCTCCTGGACAAGACCATCCCCCGCTCCGTGGACATCCGGCCCGATTATGTGGGATTCCGGGTTCCGGACGTTTTCGTCGTGGGCTACGGACTGGATTTCGCCGAACGCCACCGGAACCTGCCCTTCGTCGCCGAACTCAGGGCCGACACCCACTGACCCGCCACACGGGAGACCGGCTCCGGAGGCTTGGCTCCCGGCGCGTTTTCCTCCCGGGGCCAGTCGCCACCGGCGGTCAGCCCACCGACAACAATTCCACCTCAAAAATCAGCGTGGCGTTGGGAGGAATCGCGCCCGGGTAGCCGTTGCGACCGTAGGCCAGTTCGGGGGGAATGGTCATCCGGACCTTGTCGCCGACCACCATCGTCGCCACGCCGTGGTCCCATCCGGCGATGACCTGCCCCGCGCCAAGGATGAACTCAAACGGCTCATTGCGGTCGAGGGAACTGTCGAACTTCCGGCCGTCCTCGAAGGTTCCCGTGTAATGGACCGTCACCGTCCGGCCCCGCTGGGCCGCGACTCCGGTTCCGGTGGCGAGCTTCTCAATCTTCAGATTCGCAGCGGACATTGGTGAGTCTCGGCACGGGGGTGTCCGAAGGTCAATGGAAGGCTCGGATTGATTTGTGCCGCGGGCACTCCACGTTGGCGCGTGTCTTCGGACTCATCCATCCCCACCCCGTCCTCGACGAACACCGCGACGGGAGCGTCGCGTCCGCGCGCCGAATCCCTTCGGCAGGCGGCGCGCATCTTCCGCTACCTGCGTCCCTACCGGGTCCGCTTCGCCAGCGCCTGGGTCGCGCTCCTCATTGCGAGCTCCCTCGGACTCGCCTTCCCCTACCTCACCGGGAGCCTTCTCGATGCCTCGACCGGCCGCTCCGTCCCGCTCCCGTTCGGCGGGATTACCCTCTCCCTCAATCAAATCGCGCTGCTCCTCGTGGGCACGCTCGGAGTCCAGGCCTTCTTCTCATTCTTCTCCTCCTACGGATTCAACCGCTGCGGCGAGAGCGCCCTCGCCGATCTGCGCCGCGAGACCTTCGGACGCATCCTCGGCCTCCCCATGTCCTTCTTCGCGCATCGGCGCGTCGGGGAGCTTTCGAGCCGGCTGTCCGCCGACCTCACCGTAATCCAGGAAACCTTCACCTTCACCATTCCCCAGTTCCTGCGCCAGGCGGTGCTCTTGACGGGTGGGATCGGCCTCATCGTGGCCACATCCTGGCGGCTCGGCGGCGTGATGATCTCCACCTTCCCCGTGCTGCTGCTGGCGGCGATCCTGATGGGACGCCGCATCCGCGGCCTCTCGCGGTCGGCCCAGGACCACCTCGGCGAGGGTGGGACCGTCGTCGAGGAATCGCTGCACGGCATCGTGAATGTGAAGGCCTTCGGCAATGAGCGCTTTGAGCTGTCCCGGTACGCAAGCCACCTCTCGGACTACCTCGGCGTCGTTCTCCGAACGGCGCGGCTCCGCGCGTCCCTGGTCTCCTTCATCATCTTCGGTGTGTTTGGATCCATCGTGCTGGTTTTCTGGTACGGCGCCCGCCTGATGCAGGCCGGCCAGCTCAGCTTCGGTGAACTCACCCGGTTCATTCTCTACACCACCTTCGTCGGCGGGTCCGTGGCGTCCTTCGCCGAGGTTTTCAGCCAGGTGCAGAAGACGCTGGGGGCGACGGAACGCGTCCGCGAACTCCTGGACGAGACGCCCGAGGTGCCCGTTCTGCAACCCGCCCCGCCGGGCCCGGTACCGCGCTTCCGCGGCGACGTGGAGTTCGCCGACGTCGTGTTCCGTTATCCCGCGAGACCCGACGTCGCCGCGTTGCGCGGCATCACCCTCCACGCCCGCGCGGGCGAGCGCATCGCCCTCGTCGGACCCAGTGGCGCCGGGAAGTCCACGCTCGTTTCGCTGCTGCTTCGACTTTACGAGCCGACTTCGGGAAACCTCCGCCTCGACGGACGCCCGGCGGACACAATTCCGCTGCATGAAGTCCGCGGCAACATGGCCATCGTCCCGCAGGAGGTGCTGCTGTTTGGCGGAACGGTGGAGGAGAACATCCGGTATGGAAAACCGGACGCCACCCGGGAGGAAGTCATCGCGGCGGCACGGCTGGCGGCGTGCCACGAGTTCATCGAGCGATTTCCGGAGGGATACCAGACCCGGGTGGGCGACCGCGGTGTCAAGCTGTCCGGCGGCCAGCGCCAGCGCATCGCCATCGCCCGGGCATTGCTCAAGAATCCATCCATTCTCATTCTTGATGAGGCCACCAGTTCCCTGGACTCTGAAAGTGAACACCTCATCCAGCAGGCCCTCAGCGTCCTGCTGGCGGGCCGCACCGCGTTCGTGATCGCGCACCGGCTTTCGACCATCCGCCAGGTGGACCGCATCTACGTGATTGAGGACGGTGCCGTCACCGAATCCGGAACCCACGACGAACTCCTCGCCAGGGACGGCGGCACGTACCGCAGGCTCGCGGCGCTCCAGTTCGACGCGGCGGCGGTGTGAATCGTGCCGGCCACCAATTCGTGACATGACTCGACGCGGAGACCGTCTCAACCGTTCTCGGGTCCATCCGGCCGCTCGCACTTCCCCTCATGGAACTTCGATTAATTCTTCAATCGGTAAAAACTCCGGACAGTGGAGGCGGGAACGATGACGGTATGTTCCGTAGCGTCGTCCACGACGGCGGCGGGCTCCGTGTTCCACTCGGAGGAACCCAGTTGCGTACTATATTCCAGTGCAAATCCGCTAACGGAAACAGGCCAGGACAGGCGGATGGAGTCGTCGATGAATTGCACCCTCAATTGGGGACGCGGCACCACGATCAGGGTAAACGAATGGGTGGCGCCGAGGTCGGGAACGCCGTCATCGGTCACGCTCACGGTGACCACATTCGTCGTTCCGGCCTGGTCGTCGCCCGGCGTCCAGGTGACGAGGCCCTCCCGATCGACCGCGAGGCCCGCCGGCCCGGACACCAGTCCAACGGACACCTGATTTGGAGGCAGGTCCGCGTCGGAGACGGTGACCCTGACGGCGATCGTATCCGTGGCGGAGATCACCTGTTCGGTCGGGCCGAGAATCTCCGGGCTGGTGTTTACCTCACGCACCGTAATCTGAAAGCGGTTGGTCGTGCTCAACGACACGGCATCCACCGCAAACGGACTGGAGTCGGTGACGCGGAGGGTCACCGAGTAGGAGCCCGGCCCTTGGTCCTCTGAAGCGATCCAACGGATTTCACCCTCCGGTGAGACCGTGAGGCCCTTCGGACCGGAGATGAGTTCATACGTCAGCGGGTTGGCCGGGAGATCGCCATCCACAGCGGTGGCGGCAGCCGAAAACGGGACAAGCTCGTCGAGGATGGTGTCCGATGGCAGGACCAGCAGGGGCGGCGTGTTCACCTCGTTGACCACAATCCTGAAGCTGTTGGTCACGCTCAAGCTGGGAACACCATTGTCGGTCGCAACCGCGGTAATCATGTATGTGTCTGGACCCTGCACTTCGTCGGGGGTCCAGGTGATCGTGCCGTCGCCGGCAGCGATCCGCACACCGGGAGGCGGATCGAGGAGGGAATAGGTCAGCACATCGCCCGCATCGGCATCCGTGGCGGGATTGGACACACTGAGTGGCATCCGTTCATTCACCGTCTGCTTCGGCACGATTCCGAAGACAGGCCGGGCATTCACCTTCAGAAGGAAATGCCGATCCGCAGTTCGAGTCTGCGCATCAGTGACCCGCACGGTGAAATCTCCAGGTCCGCCACCCGTGGGTGAACCGCCCAACACGCCGGCGTCGGAAAGGTTCAGGCCCATCGGCAACGAACCGGTCAACACCGAGAAACTGAGCGGTCCGGTGCCGCCCGTTGTGGCAAGTGGAAGTGAGTACGCCTCCCCCTGGCCCGCATTGGGCAAGGGGGAGAGGGTGGTGACGTACAGTGCGCCGCACTTCCCGGCGGCTCCAGCGCTGCTGATGGCGGCCAATTCCTCGGCACTCAACGCGCGGTCGTAGATCGCCAGGTCGTCAATGAACCCATTCAGATCGAAGCTGGTGCTGGGATAGCCGCCGATTCGCAGGGGGCCGGTCACATCGGCAATTCCCCCTGACTCAGCTTGTTCGGCCCCCAGCGGCACACCATTCACAAAGAGACGAAAGACATTCGCCTGACGGACGACCGCCACATGGTACCAGGGCCCGACCACAGGACTCCAACTTCTGGAGATGGCGGCATTGGCCGGATCCCTCCCGAACCGCAGTTCGCCCAGCGACCCACTGTAAAAGAAATCGAATCCCCCGGATCCGGCGCCGGACTGCTGATGAATGAACATGGCATTCCCGACCACGTTGAACTTCACCCACAACTCGATGCTGAAGTCTGCCGTGCCAAAATCCCAGGCAGTGCTATCCGGCACGCTGAGGTGGTCCCCATTGCCGTGAAAGCTGAAGCCCTGTCCCACACGACCCGGCACGAGGGAGGCGTTGCCGTTCAGGGTGCCGTGGTGCGTTCCGGCGGCGTCGAGCGCATCGCCCTGGCCCCGCCACCAGGCGATCGGTCCCGGCAGGGCGGAACAGGCAGGGGCGGGAACCACCAGCGTGAACGCGTGGCTGTTGGTCTGACCGCCGGCGCTCGTGGCCAGAATGGTGACCTGCGCAGTCACCGCCTCGGTGGGCGTTCCATAAATCAGACCCGCGGGAGAAAGCTCCAGACCTGCCGGCAGGGCGCCTCCGATCAGTGTAAAGGTGTGAGGCGCCGGTGTGATGGCGACATTGATGGGTGCAGTGTATGGGACACCTACCGCCCCGTCCGGCAAGGTGGTCGTGGTGAAGTAGGGTTTGTCGGCGATCTTGCCCCCGCCCCCGGCTCGGTAGATGTCGAGAATCTCCGCATCCGTCAGCCCGCGACCATAGAGGGAGATCTCATCCATCTGGCCATCGAGGAAGAAGGCAACGCCGCCGCGGCTGCCAATCCTAAAGTTGGATGATGAATCGGCGCTGTTGGGGCTGGGACCGGACTGGATCAACTCTCCATTCATGAAGATGGCCCCGACGCCGGAGGCTCTTCGGGCGGCGAGATGATACCAGACGCCGGTGGCAAACGATTGCGCCGGGGTGCTGATCCCTCCGTCGACGTAAAAATGCAGGCGCTGATCGCCGAGCTTGGTGAACGTCCAACCGGGCCCCGTGCTACCGCTGAACATCTCCGCCAATACCTGCTCACCGCCCGTGGCATTGAATCTGACCCAAAACTCCACCGTAAAATCCCCGGTTCCGAAATTCAGCGACTCAACATTCGGCGTGTCCACGAAATCCCCCGATCCGTCCAAGTTGAACCCCTCGCCGACGTTCCCCTCGCCATAGCCCGCGTCTCCCTGAAGCGTGCCGAAGTGGGTGCCAAGGATATCGTGAATGCTGTTCTCCCCACGCCACCAGAGAATCATCCCAACCGGAGGATCCACCGGCGTCTGTGCCCGGATCCCAAGGGCGAAACCCAGCATGGCGACGAGTGCAAGGGGACTCAGGCGAACGCCCGGGCAAACGCAGAATGAGTTTGAAACCCGCCAGACGGGAAGGATGAGTCGCTTCATGGATATGGTGGTTGGGTAACGCCGTGAATCCTCGGGCTATTTCATCCGCATTAATCGGGATCCGCAACCCGAAGACAAGACAAGAAGCCGGGTGTGTTGGTCTTCGATGAGGCCGCATACTGAACCTGTCAGCGTGTCAGCGTATCCAAGGAGACTCGGCCTCGGCATGCTTGGCTCGTACGTCAATCACCACCCCAACCATCACCTCGAAGTGGCGGGTCACCATTCCGGAGGATGTCCGCAAGGAACTGCCGCTCAAAATCGGCCAGCGGATTGTTTGGGAGGTCGAGGGCGACAAGCTCGTGGGACGGCGGGTCCACTCCATCAGTGAACTGGCCGGTTGCCTGAAAGCCGATGGACCGTCCTCCGGTGGCGAAGATGATTCGAGCGCGCCTGCCCGTGCGGCAATGGCCCGCGACGAGAGACTCTCCCGGCCTCAATGATGAAACCCCTGCTGCTGGACGCCAATGTGCTGGTCCGCTTTCTGGTTCAGGACGACGCGAAGCAGGGCCCGGCCGCCACGGCGCTGCTGGAAAGTGCCTAACGGGGGGAACACCGGCTGCATCTTGACTGTCTGGCCGAGGCCGAAACGGTCTACGTGCTGATGAGCCGCTACCGCCGAGACCGCGACGATGTGGTCACTGCCCTGCTGGCGGTCATCCTGAACCCTGGAGTGGAAATGGAGGAGGCCGAGATCATGTCGGACGCCCTTCGGCGCTTTGCCGAGGCCAGGGTCGATCTTGCCGATGCCTGGTTGGCCGCCCGCACGGCGCACACTGGATTTGGCGTAGCGTCCTTTGACCGTGACCTCGACAAATTCACGGACATCCGGCGGATCGAGCCCAAAGCGTGAGGTGCCCGTCCGTCCTCCCTCACTACGAGGGAATACCATCGGAGGACTCCCGGGAGGGGCCTGGAGTTCACTTGGAGGGAAACCAACGAAACCATCCGTCATTGAGGACGGCGTCCTGACCGGTTCATGAATGCCACCTTTCCTGCCGTCAACGACCGCGGATATTGAACCTGTTCCCGAATCGACCTTCTCCTGGGCCTGAATCCAGACTTTACGTTTAGACGTCTAAACGTAAAGTAGTCCTGCGTGATTGAACGGCCTCTTTGGACTGCCCGGTTGCACGCCGCCTGGAAGCAGGTCCCGGTGGCGTGGCTCTGCGGGCCGCGTCGCGTGGGCAAGACCATCCTGGCCAAGAGCCTTCCCGACGCAGAATACCTCAACTGCGATCTACCTGGAGTCACCGAGCGTCTGCGCGCCCCGGAGAACTTCTACCGCGCGGTCAAGAAGCCGGTCGTGGTCTTCGATGAGGTCCACCAGCTTCCGGATCCCAGCCGGCTGCTCAAGATCGGGGCCGATGAGTTTCCCAAGCTTAGGATCCTCGCCACCGGTTCCTCGACCCTCGCGGCCACGCAGAAGTTTCGCGACAGCCTTACCGGACGGAAACGGGTCATCGCCATGGTCCCCATCCTGCATGAGGAGCTCCCCGCGTTCGGCGTGATCGACGTGCGCGACCGCCTCCTGCGCGGCGGTCTGCCGCCCTCGCTGCTGGCCGGGGATCCGAACCCGGAGTTCTATGGCGAATGGCTCGACTCCTACTTCGCGCGCGACGTGCAGGAATTGTTTCGCCTGGAAAAGCGCGCCGGATTCCTGCGGGTGCTCGAGCTGCTGTTTCGGCAAAGCGGCGGCATGCTCGACATCACCAGGATCGCCAGCGAAAGCCAGATCAGCCGGCCGACCGTGACGAACTGGCTGGAGGTTTATCAGGCCACGCAGGTCATCCACCTCGTGCGCCCGTTCTCCGGGGGCGGACGCCGTGAGATCGTCGCCCAGCCGCGCGTGTTCGGATTTGACACCGGGTTCGCCGCCTACGCACGCGGCTGGGACACCTTGCGGGCGGACGACTGCGGCCTGCTTTGGGAACATCTCGTGCTCGATGCGCTGTTGGCCGCGGGTCTGCCGCAGGTGCACTTCTGGCGCGACAAACAGCAACGCGAGGTGGATTTTGTGGTGCCGCGCGGCCGGGATCGCGTGGAGGCCATCGAATGCAAATGGAAGCCCGAGGCCTTCGAGACTCGCAGCCTCACTGCCTTCCGTGAATCGTATCCCAAGGGGCGGAACTTCGTGGTCAGCCCGTTGTCCGGCCCGGGCTACACCCGGGTGATGGCCGGATTGACGGTCGAGTTTGTGACCCCGGCGGAATTGCGAATGGCCATCGCCGGGAAATAGCCGGGAAACCCGACGAATCCCGAAACCCAAGGCCTGCTGAACCTGTCACCCAATCCTCTTCGGGAGAAAGGCGCCATTCGACCGTACCCTGGCCGGGCAGACGAAGAGCCCAGATGGTTTGGAACCGCAAAGCCTGACCCTCAACCCGCCTCCCGGCCGTGTCTCAAAACGCCAGCGCTTGACATGCAACTAATTGGTTGCCTATTTTTCAGGCAGGTGGACGCGGTGTTCAAGGCCCTGGCGGATGAAAGCCGCCGAAAGCTGCTCGACGAACTGCACAAGAGCAGCGGCCAGACGCTGGGCGAGTTGTGTGAACACCTCGACATGACGCGGCAGGCGGTCACCAATCATCTGCTGTTGCTGGATGCGGCGAATCTGGTCGCCGTCGTCTGGCGCGGACGCGAAAAGCTGCACTACCTCAATCCGGTGCCGATCCACGAGATCTCCGAGCGCTGGATTGGCAAATTCGAACGCCACCGCCTCCAGGCGTTGAGCGA
>JAEUHD010000163.1 GCA_016793645.1 Verrucomicrobiales bacterium | reverse complement strand
GGGGCGAGCTTTACGCGGGGACGCGGCCCCGCGGCCTTTCGTTTCGGGACAAACCCGGTCGTGACTGCGTCCCCGGTGATCTGCTTTGAGGACGTCTTTCCGTCCCAAACCCGCGCGCACGTCTCCGCGGACACGGACTTCATCCTCGAACTCACCAACAACGGATGGTTCGGCGACAGCAGCGCCCATTGGCAGCACTGCGCCAGTGCGGGGTTGCGCGCAGTGGAGAATGGCATCCCTCTCGTGCGCTGCGCCAACAACGGCATCACTTGTTGGATCGACGCCTTTGGCGGACTTCACGATGTGTTTCAGGCCGCGGACGGATCGGTCTATGGCCCCGGCGTTCTGAAGGCGCGGGTTCCGCTCCGTCCTCCCGGACTGGGTTACGTCCCCACCGTCTACCACCAGTTTGGGGATGTGTTTGCCGGGACCTGTTGCGCCCTCGCCCTCGTCGGCATCCTTGCCACCCGGCCCCGCCGGAATCCCCAGATCCGGTAGCACAGGACGGCAGGGGACTCCGTATCGATCCCCTCCAAGCCCAATCAAACCGGCGCTCCGAAGACGCAGAGTGAGTCGCGTGACCTCGTCTGCCACCCCGCGCTACTTCCTGGAGGTTCGCCACAAAATCGGGACACCTCCCCACTGGCGGATCCGCGAGTCATCGGACACCAGGCATAGTCCATTCACCAACGCTGTGGCGACGATGAGTTGATCGGCGGGGTCCTTGTGGAACCCATCATTTTCAAGTTGGGCCACGCGTTCCGCGACCGCAGGCGTCACGGGAAGGACGGTCAATTCCGGAGAGAGGGCGAGCCGGAAAAAGTCGCGCAGGGAAACACTGAGCTCCAGACGCCCCAACTCCACGAGCCTCGCCGCCTCCCAGAGCGAAATGTCGGCGATGGCGAGCGTGTCCGCATGCCGCGTGAGAACATCATCCACCAATCGCGGAACGGGTTCACCCAGGGCCCGCTGGATCCAGGCATGCGTATCCAGCAAATGGGTCATTGGGAGGATTCCCAATTCAATCCGGTGCTGAAGAGGTCACCCGCGATCCGGGCCTTGCCCTTCAGGGATCCCTGCCAGGTTTTGGGGCGGGCGGATTGAAACGTGAAGATCTCCCCGTCCGACTCCACATGAACGGTGATTCCCGCGGACGCCTTCGCCTTCATCCGGGCAAAATCCCTCTGAAACTGGCGCGAATTCACCTTCATGTCCGTCAAGCTGACGGACACGATTTCCAACGTCAAGGGACTGGAAGGATACTACACCTCGTCGGTGCCCTGGCCGACGACGCATGAGGCTCCATTCTCATCCCCCTCCTCCCAGGAAGGTGGCTGCGGGCTGCCGCCCGCGGGTGACCTCTCCGACGCACCGCAGTGCGGAGGACCGGGGCGTGGGGGGGCCTCCCATGCGCGAACGCATCCGGCGCCTGTGTCCGCGGCGGCACTGCCGCGGACGGAATATAGAACCGCGCGGCAGCGCGGCTCCCCCCCCTCCTCCCAGGAGGTGGCTGCGGGCTGCCGCCCGCGGGTGACCTCTCCGACGCACCGCCGTGCGGAGGACCGGGGCGTGGAGGGCCTCCCACGCGCGAACACATCCGGCGCGTGGGTCCGCGGCGGCGCTGCCGCGGACGGAATATAGAACCGCGCGGCAGCGCGGCTCCACCCCCTCCTCCCAGGAAGGTGGCTGCGGGCTGCTGCCCGCGGGTGACTCCTCCGACGCACCGCAGTGCGGAGGACTGGGGCGTGGGGGGCCTCCCATGCACGAATGCACCTGGCGCCTGTGTCCGCGGCGGCACTGCCGCGGACGGAATATAGAACCGCGCGGCAGCGCGGCTCCACCCCCTCCTCCCAGGAAGGTGGCTGCCGCATCGCGGCTCCACCCGCGAAACCCGGTCTGCTAATTGGGCACGTCCGGTTTGACGGGCGGGGATTGGATTTGGGTGCCGCGGCGTTGGATGCGGAGCAGGAGATCCTCGGCCTCCCGGTGCAGTGCCTTGGATTCCCCGCGGGTCAGGTGGGGCTCCCATTCTGCGAGCTTTCCGCGAACGCGTTCCTCCCAGGCACCGGGCTTCCACCACTGCCGGGAAAGCCGCCGCCAGGAGTCGTCGTACTGGCGAAGCCCCTCCGGGGTCCCGAGAAGGGATCGCGCCAGGGTCCCGCCCAGGTGAGGATGCTGTGCAAAATTTGCACCCACGAAGAGCTGATCCATCCCGTGGGGAATGAGGATCAGGCGGCCATCGGACGCTCTCCACAGGACCCGGTAATTGTTTCGGGCGAGGGCGTAGCCGTCCCGATGCTCCAGCAGGACTTCGCCGGCGATCAGGGTGGCGAAGGCCTGAGTGTCGAGGCAGTTCGAAATCCGGGCGAACCTCCGGACCGGATCGCGTTCCTCGAGGGCGGCGTTCAGGTCGGCGAGGGTTGCGGCTCCGCGAGTGGTGAGATCCCCGGCCGGGGAATTCTTGGATTCCAGGGTGCCGGTGATGTCGGCGCCCGTCCTGGGTTCGTAGAGAATTCCTCCCGGGTCCCCAAGGGCCACTGCGAGAAACGCCGGGTCGTATCCGTCGCGGAGCACGTAGAGACCCAGGGCGCGTCCGTCCAGTTCGACCCGTGCGTGGCTCACGCGGGGAACCGGAAGACCGGCCTCCCGGAAGACCTCCGAACCGAGCCAGTAGTGGAGCAGGCTGGGATCCTCGACGGAATTCTCCAGGTGAAGGCGGGCGGGACCGGAGGGGGTGTCGAACGACACGGTGAGGGAGGGACGCTCGTCCACAGGTTGGAAGCTTCCCGTGGACCCCTTGAGGTGGATCCGGGCTCCCGGAAGTTCCCGGCCGTCCCGCCGCACCATTGCCGTGACGGACTTGCGGGGCGATTCACGGAGCCGGTGGAGCGCATCGGCACCCAGGGTGATGCGGAACTCGGAGAAGGGCGGCGATGTGGGCGATGCCACGGCGTTGGTCGCGACGGGGGCGGCGACGACACCGGAGAGGAGGCCAAACAGCAGGGCGATCACCACCCCCGGGCGGGGGACTTGCGGAAGACCGGTCATCGGAGGGGCTGGACGTCGGGAGAGGGAATGGAGCGCGGACGGAGGCGGTAGATGCTCGCGGAGGTTTCCGCATTCCCCCGCCGGATTCGATTCCGGGGGCTGGGGCGGATGTCTACGGCTGGCGTGCGGAATCGGGGGCCGTCGGGCGGCGCAAATAGATGACCAGACTGTTCGCTCCGGCGCGTTCCTGTCCCTCCGAGGGGCTGTTCACGACGTGTCCCATGGTCCACATCGTCGCCGAGCCGCCGCCGTCGAAGTTGATGGCCTCGCGGCATCCGAGCTTCACGAGGTATTCGGCCAGCTCCGGAAAGGTCATGCCGACGGAGAGGTCGCTCTGGCGGCCATCCACCTCGACCAGGAACACATGGTCGTCGTTCCAGCCGATGGCGGACCGGGGATGCCGAAGGAGGAATCCCGACCACGACATGGGGCGTCCGTTGCGGACCAGGGTCGGGCCGCCCCCGATGGCGGTCTGAACCCCGGAAAGGTCGGGGAAGGTCTCGAGGACGAGTTGGAGCCGGGAACCGGCCGTGACGGAGCGGATGGCGGGTCCGGCCTTGGGGCCGGCGGACAGGACGAGCGTCCCCGGGTCGAGCGGGCTGGCACCTCCGTCGCGGACGGACCGAACCCGGGCGTGGAGTGTGGTCCCGGGACGCAGGGGAATCCAGGGGTGATCCCCATCCCGCTCCAGCACCAGTTCGGTGCCGTCCCGGGTCCAGGTCTGCCGTCCAGCGGCCGCCGAGTAGAGCACCACGGCGGCGGGTTCCCGGACTTCATTGAGCCCGATCGGCGCCGACGTGTTGTCCGGCCAGACCACCCGCAGCTGCGACGTGACGTTCGTGGTCTGCGGCTGTCCGGCGGCATTGATCCAGAAGCAGGCGTGTCCGGCGGGCGCGCTGATCAGTTCGCCGTTGAGAATCTGGAGATCCCGCGGGTCCCCGAGCGGTTCCGGTTCATTGATGTAGAAGTCCCCGTTGATGGCGGCGAGAGGCGTGCCCAGGGAAACGGGAAAGCCCTTCATCTGTTCGGACAGCACGGCCATGCCCAGTCGGTTGCTGTTGCCGAGGAGGGTGGTGAAGACGAGGTCCTGGCGCTGACGGGACACCTTGAAGATGTGTATGGACCAGGGGACCGAGGAATCGACGTCGTGGACGTAGGCATAACCCCGTCCGGTGCGTGCGGGGGCGTTGCTCACGGAGTTTTCGGCGCGTGACGACGCTGCGCCGGCGAGGAGGATCAGGAGAGCCCCCGCCGCAAGGGCGCGCCGGAACGGGTGGATTCTGGGGGGCCGGACGCGGGGCATTCCGCGCAAGGATAGGCAGGATCCGGTCCAACACAAATTGCGTTTCAGGGTTTGCGGGATCACGAACGGGCTGGGGTGACGGACGGACTTCCGGTCCGGATCAAGGACTCCGCAGGGGGCCTCCGGGTTGCAAAAAAGTGGAGGCTGAATTCCGGGCGTCGGCGTCACGGAGCTGGGGCGCGCACGACCACGAGGGAATTGGCGATGGGACGCTCCCTTCCGTCGCAGGGACTGTTCCGGATCCTGCCGGCGGCCCACAGAGTGGCGGAACCGCCGCCATCGAGGTTGAGCGCGTCGGTGCAGCCGAGTCCGGCCATGTAATCGGCCAGTTCGTCCAGGGTCATTCCGACGGAGAGTCCGGGCTGGCGTCCATCCACTTCCACGAGGAAGAAGTATTGCGGGTTCCAACCGAGGGCCGACCGGGGGTGCCGTTCCAGCATGGAGCTGAATTCGTACGCATCCTTGGAGGGCGGATGGATCCGCTGGGCGCGACCTTCCCGAACGAGTATGGGACCGCCGCCGATGCCGGTACGCACACCGGTCAGGTCGGGATCGGACTCGAAGGACAGCGTCAGGTTCGACCCGGGAGCGGGCGGTGTCTGGGCATGGGACGTTCGCGGAGCCAGGGACAGCACCCAGGTTCCGGGAGCGATCGGGGAGTTGCCCTCGGTGCGGACCTCCCGGACCCGGGCTCGGATCCGGGCGCCGGGTGCCGGCGCGGCTGGGACGCCTTCGAGTTCGGGTTCGAGGAGGATTTCGGGGCCTCCGGTGGCATGCGTGGAGGTCCCTGCGGCCGTGGTGAACAGGACCACGGCATTCGAACGTTGTTCCTCGTTCAAGCCGAAGGGGGATTCGGATCCATCGGGCCAGGTGACTCGGAAACGGGAGGCCACCGGTCCGGTCCGGGGCACGGCATTGGTGCTGATCCAGAATGCGATTCGGTCCTGAGGTGCGCTGAGCAGTTCCCCGGCGGCGATTTGGAGTCCGCGCGGGTCGCCGGCGTGTGCGCGTTCCCGCTGGTAGAAGTCGCCGTTGATGGCGGCCACCGGGATTCCCGCGGTCGCGGGGATGGCGGCCACCTGACGGCTGAGGGTGTCGAGTCCGAGGGCACCGTTGTGGGCGTGGGCCGTGGTGAAACGAAGCTCGGGATGCCCGCGATCCACGCGGATCACATGGAGCGACCACGGGCCCCCGGCGGCGTGCTGGTTGGTGTATCCGAGTCCGGGGACCTGTTCCGTAAAGGCCGTGGGCGGTTCGGGTGCCCGGTGGCATCCGGCCGCGAGTACGGCGCAGGCGAGCAGCAACACCTGGAGTGCGGGAATCGAGCGCGTCCGGGGTTGGGGGCGTGAATCCGGAGCGGCCGCGGACCTGCCCCACGACGAGCGTTCGTTCGTAGTGCAGGTTTCAGCCTGTCCCAGGGCCGGGCGGGCGACGCGGTGTTGAAATCGCGGGCGTGGGCCGGTGGCTCGCATCAGGGGTGATTGGGGGACAGCCTGAAGGCGGCACTACAAACCAAGGTAAATCAAAGCCGGGGAGCCGCAGGCTTGATGGGGGGCTGTCCTGACTGCACGCCCCTGGTGCGCAGTGGACGCTTGAAGACCTTGTCGGAGGACGTGACGTAAAGCGTGTCAAAGTCGGGTCCGCCGATGACGGCGTTGGACAGCCAGGCCGCCTGCGGCTTGGCGAGGATCCCGTTGACGCGTCCGGCCTGGTCGCAGAATTGGACGCCCAGTTCGGTGGTCACGTAGAGGCGTCCGTCGCGGTCGAGGGTCATGCCGTCCGCGCCGCTCTGTGTGGAGCCGTCCACCAGGTGCAGGTGGTAATAGCGCTGTTTGTATGCCAGCGAGCCGTCCTCCTGGACCTGGAAGGACCAGACGAACCGGCCGCGGGTGTCGGCCACGTAGAGCAGGCTTTGGTCGGGAGAGAGACGAACCCCGTTCGGGAAGGCGATGCCTTCGTCCACGATCTGTTTCTCCCCGGACGGAGTCACCCGCCAGACGCGTTTCTGATTCGGCTCGGTGACATACAGGGTTCCATTGGCGGCGACACACAGGTCGTTTCCTTCGATGCCGGAGGCGATCACGGTGGCGGTGCCATCCGGCGCGTAGGCTTTGACCTGCTTGGCGCCGCCCGCCGCGGCGTAGAGGCGTCCGTCGGGTCCGAACATGAGCCCGTTGACGCCCCCGGTGTCCGACGCGAAGACGGACACGGTGCCGTTGGTGCCGATGCGGTGGATCCGGTTGTTGGGAATGTCGCTGAAGAACACCTCGCCCTGGGTGTTGACGGCGGGGCCCTCGGTGAACTTGAAGCCGTCGGCGACGAGCTGCCATTCCGAGCCGTCGGCGAGGACTTCGCGGACGACGGGTTGCTTGGACTTCTTTTCGGGATTGGCGGTGATCGAGGCCGGGTAATCGCGCCACAGCCAGCGGAGCGCGTCCGGAAAGACCTGGGTGGCCTGGAAGCCGTCGTGGCCGCCCGTGCCCCAGGCGTGTTGGACGTCGTATCCGGCGAACTGCAGGGAACGTTCCAATTCCTGATTGGCCATCCACCAGTCGCCGCCGTAGATGTTCAGGTCGTTTTCGCCGTCCTGAAGGAAGATGCGGATGGGCTTGGGCTCGAACTTCCGGACCAGCGTCGCGTATTCGTTGCCCCCGCGGAGTCCGACGTAGGTGCCGACGCTGGTGAAGACCCGTCGGAAGGCGTCGGGTCGCTCCCAGGCCGCGGTCCAGGCGCAGATGCCGCCGCTGCTGGCGCCGGCGATGGCGCGTTCGTTGGCGTTGGTGGTCAGGAGGACCTGGTGGGTTTTCTCGATGTAGGGAAACAGTTCATTGAGGAGGAACCGCGCGTAGGCGTCGCCGAGTCCGTCGTATTCGTAGCTGCGGTTGTAGCGGTCGAGGGCGTTGGTGGAGCGCGCCGGGACCCGTCCGGGCGTGACGAACAATCCGATCTGCGCCGGGATTTCCTTTTTGGCGATCAGGTTGTCGAGAACGTTCACCACCTGGTATCCGCCGCCATCCTGGAGCACGAGCAGCGGCATGCGCCGGGCGCGGTCCAATTGGGGGGGGAGGTAGAGCGTGTAGTCGCGGATGGTGCCGGGGAACACGCTGTTGGTCGGTGCGGTGAAACTCCCCTTGATCACCTCGCCGTGCGGGACGTCGTCCTGTCGTTTGGAATCCGGCCCGGGCGGGTAGGGATTCTCGGCGGCGGATGCGGGGTGGCCGGCGGCGGCGGAGAAGAGTCCGAGCAACACGACAGCCAAAAGGGGGTTCAACGAAGCACGCATGCGGTGGGTGGGACATGCACGCACGCGGTCCGGACTGAATCAAGCGGGCAATGTCAGGCGGAGGGGGGCCGGAGAGCGGTGGGGTTCAGAGAAGACCGACATACAGCCAGAGGCCGAAGACCAGGGCGCAGGTCAGCGCGGAAACCGTCCGGTAGTGATCCATGCTCAGCATTTCGAGGAAACGGTTGGATTTCCGGTCCGCCACGGCGACCACGAAGATGAAGTTGGCCGAGACAATGACGAGGGTGGCTCCCAGGAGGAGATCGCAATAGAGCGGACGTTCCAACCGCGGCACGAGGCCCGCGTAGGAGATCAGATAGGTGACCACCGCCAGGACGCACCCGAGGCACAATTCGCTTTGGGTCTTGAGAATCTCGGCGTTGTCGGGTTCGGGTTCCTTCTTTTCACGGGATGGCGGATTGGCATCCGATGCCGTGGGCTTTGCTTCCGAGGATTCGGGCTGGGGAGCGGACTCTTTCCTCCCGGTCTCCCCGTCGGCCTTGGCCGCGTTGCCGCCGATCTGGATGTAGAGGACTGCGGTGGATCCGACGCAGACGAGCAGAAGGGGCAGGTAAACCAGCAGGCTCGCACTCCATGGCCGGCGGCGGAGCACAAAATTGAGATCCACTGAGGAGAACTGTGCCTGTGCCAATGCGGTGGACGGACTGTTTTCCTCCCCGGGAATCATCGTGGCCTCGTGATCGATGGTGACATCCACGGCCTGAACGGTCCATCCGGCCAGTTCCGCGTCCCGGGAGTCCGCAAGGGCGGATCGCTGTCTCGGGTCCACGCTGACGCGGACGCGGTCGCTCGGTTCCAGGATGTGGAGGGGCAGGTGAATCGTGTGGGTGTCGAAGGGGTACCACCACGGATCCATCTCCCGGAGCCGGGAGGTTCCCGCGACCGAGAATTCCAGCTCGGTCAGTCGGCCCACCTTCCGGCTGTTGAGGAGCCGCTGGGTAAAATCCACCTCATCCAGATTCCCGAAGCGAAGCAGGCGGCCCATCTGGGACTCGAGTTGTTGAATGGAGCTTTCGGGATCCGGGGTCGCCGCACCGGGGCCGAGGGCCTTCAGCAGCGTGTCGGTATCAAACCGGACGTGCAGGATCAGGTTCACCCGCATGATTCCCTGCCGGATGTCGAGGTCCGACACGCGAACGTGACTGAGGAGAACCTGGAGGTTGGGGAGGAACTGGTCGGTGTCGCCCAATTGGAGCGGATAGGAATCCGAGTCCTTGCCCCGCCGGAGAATGATGTGGTTGTTGCCCCGTTCGACCCCTGACGCGTCGAACGGAATCAGTCCGATCTGGGTGGACAGGGGATGCTCCTTCAGGTCCGCGATTTTGGATGCGGCCCGACGCGCGATCACCTGGCGGATGTCCGGCAGGTCGACATTCGCGGCCTGGGACCGGCTCGCCCGGACCGCCCTTTCCACAATCTCGAAGGCGACCACCGCCCGGCGGAGGTAAAAGATATCCGCGTCCGGACTGGTGAGCATCTGGGGATGGCGTGGTTGAAGTCCCCGGTGCATGTCGAGAAGGGGTCGCGGGGCGGCCGTGGTGCTCTGGCTCAGCAGGACCAGTTCGTTGCCGGTCCGCTCCCGCAGGGTGATTTGGCGATCCCGGGAAATCGCGCTCTGGTAGGCGATGATCGTGGTGTTCCGGTATGCGGAATCGATCCAGCGGATGAGTTCACTTCCCCAGGTGGCGTGGGTGTAGAGGACAACGATTTTTCGTCCGGGTCCGGTGGGATCCGGTGCTGCGGCGATCAGTTTTGACCGGGCTTCGGTCAGTTGGTAGCGGTCCGGGAGCTCCCAACTGGCAACGCAGGGCAGGGGGATCTCAGTGGGGGGCGCCATCCCGGGACCGCCAGGCGCTTCGCGGAGGGATTCCTCCAGGAGGTCGAGGGTTTTCCGGGCCGGGGCATACGGAAGGTTGGCGGCGGAACGTTCGATGAACACGGCCACGGGAACGGAACGCTGGGTGCCCCGCACCTGTTCGACGAGCCGCTGCATGTGACCGGGGATGTGGTCCGACGCGCCGAGGAACACCCAGGGTCGGTGGGCTGGCTCGACGGCTCCGGTGAAGCGATCCCCGTTGAGGAACACGACGGCGCGGCCCAGTCGCTCGTACGCGGACCGCACCTCCTCACGGCCCAGTTCTACGCCCCAGGAATTGTCGATCACGGCGACCACGTCCTCGCGGCTTCCGATTCCATCCACCTGTTTTCCCAGCCGGGTTCCCTTGTCCGAGACCAGGACCTCGAGGCGCAATGGCACCGAGTCACCCCGCAGGTTGTGGGATTGGACCAGTTCCTCGAGGGCGGTTTGGAGGATTCTTTCCGAGAGGGCCTGCTCTTCACGTAGGATCAGGGCGATGGTCAGGGAGGCGTTTTGGGGCCGCTCCAGGGAGCGCAATACCAGTGCCGCACCGAGGATCGCGATCACGGTCACGGCGACGGCGGCGACGACGCGACATCCGACGGGGCCCAGGGCGTGTGCGAAGCGCGTGAGCCGGATGGTGGCGGGGTGGCTGGGAATCGGGAGCGGCATGATGGGACCTCACCTCGGGATGGGGCGGGATGGGATGCTCTGCCACAGGTTCCGGTACAATTCGTATTCCTGTTCCGGAAGGGGTCGCAACACCCACTCCGGCCGAACCTCCTCCAGGGTTGAAGGAATGGGGACATGGTTGCGGGTCTTGTCGGCCCGGTACGCGTGGAATACCGAGGAGCTGGCGGTGCGAATGTGGGACCACTCCATGTTCCGGACGATGCGATCCGGATGGAGCATGAAATCGATGAATTTGCGACTCAGGTCCGGATTCTCGGTCCCGAGGACGATGGACAGGTATTCAATCGAGATGGAGGCGCCCTCCCTGGGGATGAGGAATTCGATTCCCCGGGACTCACCGACGATGTGACCGACATCGCCCGGGTAGGCGTGGGCCACGGTGAGTCGGTCGGAATGGAGTTCGGCGGCATAGGTGTCGTCATTGAATGCGGCCACGGCGAGCCACCTCGAGAGGGTTTGCTGGGCTTCGACGAGGTTCTCCGGTCTTGTCTCATTGACGCCGCGTCCGTTGGCAAGGAGGGCGGCTGCGAATGACTCCCGCATGTCGTGCAGCAACGTGGCCTGTCCCGCGAGTTCCGGCCGCTCAAACACCCGCCAGGTCCTGAGTTCCTCCCTGGGGATTCCCGCCCGGGTCCGGGCCGCGATGCCGGTCTGGGCAACCACGAAGGGCACCCCGAAGTTGGTGAGCCGGGGCTGTGAACTTTGCCGGCCCGGGATCTGGGGCTGTGCGAGTTCATCCATGGCGGTGTCAATGTTCCCGGAGTTGGTCAGCTGTTTCCGGTCCAGCCGTGCCACCGCCCGCATCGAGATGAGCTGGGGGAGGATGTAGCTGCTGGGGACGATGACATCGAACCGGGAATCCTCCTCGCTGAGGAGGCGGACCAGTTCCTCATTGGAATCGAAGGTCGTCATCTCGACCCGGCACCGTTCGGTCCGGGCGAATTCGTCGAGCAGCGACGGGGCGAGGTAATCCTCCCAGGCGGCGATCCGCAGGGTCGGGATTCCGGATGCCACCGGGGCGGGTCTCAGGATTTGCACCCGCCGCGCCCCTGCGGTGAGGTTGAGCATCACCAGCACGATGATGGCGCCGACCAGAATGCGCAGGTCCCGGCTCATGTCGCCCCCCCTCTGCTCTCCATCTCCTTCCGCCAGGTTTCCGCGACTCGGAGGAGTCCCGGAAAGAGCCCCGATGGAGAACGCCGATTCGCCTGCACCGACTCCTCGAGGGATTCACGCCCGCGAACGCATGGTACTGGGATCCTGGGAAACATCTCGTTGATGGCGGGGCTGTTGAGGATCCGGTGGGCGTAGAGGTGATGGCGGGGAGGGTCAAGCCTGAAACACCTGGGATGAAATCGCACCCCGCAATCGTGAGGCGCATTGCATTCAGTCCGGATTTCCATTCAGTTATCTCCATGACCCCGTTGACTGGTTGGTCTTCTCAGGTCCGGCGCGGTGGGTTCACCCTGATCGAATTGCTCGTGGTGATCGCCATCATTGCGATCCTGGCCAGCATGCTGTTGCCGGCGATCGCCAAGGCGAAGGAAAAGGCCAAGAGCACCGCCTGTGTGAACAGCATCCGGCAAATGGGGCTGGCTCAGCAGGTGTACGGCACGGATTCCAGTGGGCGTTTCACGCCGACCTTCGCGGTCCGGGGAAGCAATGTGGAGCGCAAGGCGTGGTTCAATTTCCTCCAACCCTACACCCAGACGACCAACCTGATCCTCTGCCCAAGCAAGACGAAGAAGTTCAAGGAGATCGTCGCCCTGTACCCCAGCGACCAGCAGGACAAGGCGGTGTCGAACTACGCGATGAACTTCGGTGTCGGCGGCTGCGATTGGCCGAATGTCTGGGACGCCTCGAAGTATCCACAGCAAAAGGATTCGGCGATCCGCAATCCTTCCGGAACCGTCCACATCACGGATAGTGGCAGTCAACCGGTGGCGACCAAGGATCCCACCAAGTGTGTCACCATCCGGTCGCCGGAGAAGGCGGGGGCCTGGGTGCTGCACGATCCGGTCAACAGCGCCCCCTGTGACGGCTGCGTGGTGGCGCCGTCGTCGTCCGATCCCAACTGGGGCGGCCCGCATCTGCGTCACGCGGGCAAGAGCAACGTGTCCTTTGCCGATACCCATGTGGAATCCATGGTGGCGTCCAAGTGGTATTACGGGGGATCGCCGTGGTTGAAGGCGGAGTTGGGGGGGCAGTAGGGAGTGGTCGGTGGTCAGTCGTCAGTCGTCAGTCGTCAGTCGTCAGTCGTCAGTCGTCAGTCGGCTGGACCCCGATTACTGAACACTGAACACTGAACACTGAAAACTGATCACTGATGACTGGCCCGCGGCCCCGCTCCTTTGGGCTTTCGCCAGGGTTGGCCGCTGGCCTAGGCTTTCGTCCGCGCGCCGGGAATCCGCCCGTGCCGTTCACCGAGAATCTCAGTCTCCATTTCATGCGCTCCCTTCGTTCCTCCCGACTCGTCCTCTCCCCGTTGTTGTTGGCCGTGCTCGCGCCGATCGCCGCGCAGGCGCATCCGGGACATTCCGCGTCGTCCGGATGGGAGCAGGGAGTGATGCATCCGCTGACGGGACTCGACCACCTGCTGGCCATTCTCGCCGTCGGACTCTGGGCCGCGCGGGTCGGCGGACGGTCCCGGGCTTGGCTCCCGTTGGGTTTCCTGGGCTTGATGGCCGCCGGGGCCTGGGTGGGGCAAACGGGCGTCACCCTTCCGGGAGTGGAGTCCATCCTCCTCGCCTCCGTCTTTGTCCTTGGGCTGTGCGTCGCGACGGTGCGCCGGATGCCGGCGGGGATTGCGGCCGCGATGGTCGCACTTTTTGCGATGGCCCACGGATACGCGCACGGTTCCGAGATGTCGGCCGGTGCCCATCCGGTGGTCTATGCCGCCGGGTTTTTGACCGCCACGGCCGCGGTAATGGCGTCGGGACTGGGGCTTGGCGTTTGGGCGCTGGGAAGCCGGCGCGAGGCTTGGATGCGCTGGGCGGGCGCCGGGATCGCCGCGGGCGGTCTGCTCTGCGCGGTCGCCTGAGCGGCGGCTGGGCTTCGGCGGTGCTGGTGAATCCGACCGGATCGGCCCAGGGTCGTCGGGTCCCATGAGATTCCTTCGGAACGCCGGATTTCTTTTTCTCTGTTTGGGGTGCCTGTTGTCGGCGCACTGGAGCGCCGCCGCCCGGGAGCCGGACGTCGTTCTCCCCCTCTGGACGGGTTCGCCTCCGGGCGAAAGCCAGGCGCGAGGTGCGGAGCATCGGGTTGAGGGGCGACCACGTCCGTTCTACCAGTTGACGGACGTCACGACGCCCACGCTGTCCGTGTTCCTGCCGCCGGAGGCTTCCCGGAATGGGACGCTGGTCCTGGTTTGCCCCGGAGGCGGATTGCAGCGGGTCGCCTGGGAACACGAGGGGCTTGAGGTTGCGGATTGGTTGAACTCCCGGGGCATTGCGGCCGCGGTGCTCAAGTACCGGGTTCCGTCGCCGGCCCGCACGGCGGCGATGGATGTCCAGCGGGCGATGCGTCGAATTCGATCCCATGCGGCCGCATGGAAGGTGGATCCGGATTCCGTCGGATTCCTGGGATTTTCCGCGGGTGGTGAGCTCGGAGTGTGGTTGCTGACCCATTCGGACGAGCGGTTGTATCCGGAGGGGGATGCCGAGGATGCGGCGTCCTGCCGACCCGATTTCGTGGCGCTTGCCTACTCCGGCGGATTGCTCCAGCGCGACGGGACGTTGAAGGAGCCCTTGGGCGGACGGATTCGTCCCGGATTGCCGCCGGTGTTCGTGACCCATGCCTTTGACGACAGTTCGCAGGAAAGCCTCGTGCTGGCGCTGGCGCTCAAGCGTGCGGGGGTGCCGACGGAGGTGCATGTGTTTCGCGAAGGGGGGCACGGATTCGGTGTCCGCAACACCGGCATTCCCACCGGATCCTGGAAGGACCGGTACTCGGAGTGGCTGGGCAGCCTGGGGTATCTCGACCGCGCCGGCCTCCGGGAGCAGGCGCGTCGGGTGGCCGTGGCCTGGGAGTCGGGGCGCACCCCGCCGCGGATGTCGGAGTTCATTCCGGACGCGACCGTGTCGGACGCCTATGCCGTGCAGCATCGCTGGGTCCGGCGGCATGCGGCGGTCGATCCGGTGGCGGGCTTCAAGGCCGCGGCGGCGACGGCTTCGGCCCAGGCCGCCCTGGGAATCGACGGGCCGCTGGCCGGGGTCTTGTTCCGGTCCGGAAGGCTGGAGGCGTCGTCGCGACCGGTGATTCCGCTTCGGGAGGGCGAACCCATCGTGGTGGAGACCGAAGTGGGCTATCTCACGTCGGTGGATCTTTCCTACGAGATCCTGAACGA
>JAEUHD010000082.1 GCA_016793645.1 Verrucomicrobiales bacterium | reverse complement strand
CTGATCCATGCTGGCGGAATACTTGATCATCACCGCGTCGTTCCACTTCTTGGACTCCGCATGGCCGTCCGCAAAATTGAACGTGCTGGCGTTGCCATGGAAGACCGCGGTGGAATCGATGAGGCCGGCGCCCTTGAAGTCGTTCTTCTCATTGCCCGGGTTCATGATCCAGGAGCCCAAATTCTCACCCCGCGGGTCGTTTTCCTCAATCCACACAAACCGATCCGTCGGACTCGTGATCGCCGACAGACTGTACACCTGTCGCGCCTCGCCATTGAGCGTGCCGACCCCGGAAAGGCTGACATAGGTGAAGCCACGCCGGGGGACGTGGGATTGGCGGGTGGGGAGGTTCATGACAAAGGTATGTGGATCGATTCGACAACCGGATGGCCGGAACATCGGGTTCTCAACGGCATCCTGGGTGGCGGAACGTACGACCCGAAACTCCCCGAAGTCAATTGGCTGCCCGGGGATTCAGGCACCCACCCAAAGTCCCCCGGATTCCGGGAACACCGCCCGGCACCGAATCCACCCGGGGGACTCCGATCCCCCGACCGGACGGAGTCCGCCCGTCACGCAGGTTGACACGCCGCCGCGGCCGCCGCGGTGTCAAAGTACTCCATGACCTCCACGATCTTCCCTTCGCGGAAGCGGAAGACGTCCGCCTTGGGCGACTCGACCTCGCGACCCGTCCGCCGGTTCCGAAACGCGCACCGGCTCAGGACCACCACGCGGTCCCCCTGGGCGATGAATTCCTCCGGCGTGAACTGGACCATCTCCCATTCCGCGGCCAGGGCGGTGAAGTAGTGACGCGCCTCGGCAAGTCCATCGCGCGGATTTGCAAACTGCAGCGTGGGCTGCGCACCGGCCACGGAGCGAATGGTGACGTCCCCCGACATCAAACCCAGCCAATGATCCACACTCGCCCCCCGGGTTTCGTGCCAGAGCGCGTAGGCCTGGCGGAGGAGTTCGACGTGATGGGCGGTCGGATCGGGATTCATGGGGGGCGTTGGCAAAAATGTTCCTGCGAATGACACCGCGGAATCGCCCTTGTTCGAAGTTCAATTCCCGAAGGACGCACGAAGGCTATGCCATCAGGGCCGCCTGCAGGGACCGCAGTTCGTCGGCCGTCTGGGCGGGATTCTGCAGCGTCTGGCTGATTTCCTCCCGAAGCAGTTCCCGATAGCGCTTCCTCAAACGGTGGACCGCAATGCGCACCGCGCCCTCGTCCATTCCCAACTCCCGCGCCGCCTGGGCATGCGGAATGGCCTCCTCCCCCAGCATCAGGAATCCGCGGGTCACGCGAAACAGCGCCCCCCGGCCATCAGCCGTGCATTCCTCCTCCAGTCGCACCACCACGTGCTCCAGCAACGCCACCGCCCAGGCCCGGTCATAGGCCCGGTCAGGACTGTCCAAATCCGCCGGCTCCCGATGGAACCGGGCCTCGGCTTCGTTCCAGTCCAGGGAAAGGGGCGCAACACCGCCGCCCCGCTTCTGGCGATGGGCGCGATCCCAGTCGTTCGCGAGGGAATGCTTCAGGGCGGCGAGCAGGAACGCGCGGAAGCGTCCCCGTTCCGCGCTCAGGCTGCCGAAGGGATTCCGCTCCAGAAGATCCCCGAAGAACGACTGAACGAGGTCCTCCGCATCCTCGCGGGACCGCCCCCGTCTCCGGACGTACGCATACAGGGGATACCAGTAGGCCTGGCACAACTCGGCGAGGGCCTTCCCCGCCGTGGCCGACGACGGGTGGCCGGCGGCAAGGACAACACTCCACCGGGTCGTGGCGAAGGTCGCATCGCCGGGGACGCCAGCCCCGGAGGAGGGTTCGCGGTCCGCATTCATGGAATTGACTTCGGTGACGTCACCGTCTTGAAGCGGAGGATCGCCCCCGGAGCCCTGTCCCGGTAGCGGAGAATCTGGAGCAGGCCGACCCCGCCCTCCCGGGTCCGGTATCCGTAAACCCAGTCCGCGGGAGAAATCCCCTCGTCCCCCACCGATCCAGGAAAGGATTTCGCCGTCTGCATTCTTCGGTGCAACTCGGCGGCATCCAGCGTGTCCCAGTCCTTTGCCGGCAATTTCAGGACCCGAACCCCCAGCAGATTGATGCCCGTGACCCCGGCCTCGGCGTCAAAGCCATGCTCCTGCATGAAGCTGAGGTTCTGCGTCAGGTCGAAGACGGCCGTCCCCGGCTGGACGGTCGGAAACTCCCCGGTCTTTCCGGTATCCAGGTCCAACAAAGCCGCCACCTCCATCTCATGCACCGGACCAAACTGCGGCGCGCCCGTTCGCGGCTCCAGCGCGATGTCGGCGAACTCAATCCAGTCCAAACGCTGCACCTGGATCTCGACGCGCACGACCCGGGCGAGGGCGACCTCCGGGAACTCGATGCGCCACAGGAGATGCCTCAGGGTATCCCCGTCGGGCACCGTGGACGTGGCGATGCCATGAACGTGCTCCTCCCCGCGTCGATCCAGCAGACGGAACCGGAGCCGCCAGTCTTTCGCCTGCGGACCGGGAGTCAGGAATCGGCACAAGCGCGTACCATCGGAGAGTCCAGCGCTCCCGGCATCCAGTCGCGCCACGACGGTGACGCCGGATCCCGGGTCGGTGACCCGTTCGATGGAGGCGTTCCACTCGGGATCCCGGACCTCGTCCGAGGACGTCCGGGAACCGTCGCCGGGCAGCCACGTCCGGATCGTGCGCCAGCCTCCATCGGGGATTCCAATCCGGATCGTCCCGGACTTCACGGACGCCGACCAGGTGTCACGAAGTCCCCAGCCCCCCTTCATCGGGCCGCCATTCTCCGTCACCACACCCCGGAACAACGGATTCAGGGCCGGTTCCCCCTCGAACACCGGACGATTCTCCGAGACCGGGACATCGGTGGTCTGAAACACCAGTTCCCTCGTGCGGGTACCCGCGGCGGGTGAAGGTCCCGGGTTTCCGCTCAATTCAAACCGGACCCCCGGCATCGGGGTGCCGTCCGGACGCCACCACGTTCCCGGTGCGTCGGATCCTCCGTCTCCCACCGCGAGCAACCGGAGGGCACCGCCGCCGGGGAGGGTGGCGGTCCGAACTCCCGGGGCGGAATCCTGTCGGTCGGCCGTCACCCCACCCGACTCCCCGTCGATTCTCGATCCCGGGGACAAGAGGATCCTCTGAAGGACCAGTCCGACACCCAGAGCCAACACGCCGGCAAGCGCCCAATTTCGGGCGCGCCTTCGGGACGAGGGAGAGGTCATGGCCGCGGGCTTCGGGCCTTCCGGGGTCTTCGGAGCCTCCGCGATGGTCTCGATTCGCGTCCGCACCTCGCTCGCCTTTTGGAACCTTCGGACCGGGTCGTTTTCCAGGGCGCGCAGCACCACCTCATCCAAGCGCACGTCCACCTCGACCTTGCGGGAGGGCGGCTCGAAATGCCCGAGGGGCAGTTCCCCGGTGAGCATTTCGTAGAACACCACGCCCAGGGAGTAGATGTCGGCGCGGTGATCCACCGTGAGCGGGCGCGCCAGTTGTTCGGGCGCCATGTAATGCGGCGTGCCCATGACCTGGCCCTCCACGGTCAGGCGGACCGCGTCCTGGTCCCGGCCCAGGATCTTGGCCAATCCGAAGTCGGCGATTTTCACCCGTCCCCGGCGGTCCACGAGGACATTCTCCGGCTTGATGTCCCGGTGCACCACGCCCTGGTCATGGGCGTACTGCAAGGCATCGCAGATCTGCGGGATGATCTGCAGGGCCTCGCGCGCCGCGAGCCGTCCGGAGCGCTCCAACTGGCGGAGATTGGGGCCATCAACATACTCCATGATGAAGTAATGCAGCGTGCCGGCGCGCCCGAACTCGTGGACGGTGACGATGTTGGGATGGCTGAGCCGGGCCAGGGCGCGGGCTTCCCGATTGAAGCGCTCCTCGAAGGCCGGCCCGCCGCCGCCACCCGCCGGCAGGACCTTCAGCGCTACCCACCGGTCCAGGGCCGGCTGCCGCGCCTGGTACACGGCGCCCATGCCCCCGGCGCCCAGCAGCCCGAGAATCTCCAATTGGGGAAACAACGCCGCGACCACTTCCAGCGGCGGGGGCTCAAACCGCTCCCTCCCCGCCGAGGCGCCGCCCGTCTCCGTCTCCGCACCCTGGGCGAGCAGACAGGCGGGACACAACCCGGCGAGCACACCGCTGGGGAGCGTCTTGCCGCAACCGGGACACTTCTCCGGCGAATTCATGGGAGTCTTCATGGGATTCAAGGCCATTCCAACCCACCCCAGAAGCATTTTCCCGGAGGCGTTACCAGAAAACTGACGCGCCACCCCACCCCACCCCGAGCCGCGAGCGGGGACCCACCCGGATCACGGACGGGGAACCACGCGCAGGAACCGCCGCCCGTCGCCGGGTGCCACGATCCAGGACACGGCCCCTCCGTCGTCGGGAATGGCGAGGTCCCCCTCCGGAGCCCAGGTACCCAACTCGGTGCCCGCCTCAATCTGGTACCGCAACCCGGGGCGGCCCTCGACTTGGAGCAGGACCTTGCCGCCGGACTCTGAAATCCGGACGGAGGGAACCCGGCTGACGAGCGTGAATTCGTCGAGCAGGTCATGGTTCAAGTCGTAGGTCTCCCACGTCAGGCGACGCCCGTTCACGGTCATGATGTCAAAGTGGTACTGCGTGTACTCCACCTGGACATGTCGCCAGTGGGCCACGCGTTCGGTGTCCAGGAATCCCCCGCCTCCCCCGGTGACCACATAGGTCACACCATCGCGGGCTCCGCGATGATAGGCGTGCTCGTGCCCGCTGATCACCAGGTCGACCCCATTCAGTCGAAACAGCGGAATCCATTCCCGGAGGACAAACTCCTCCTGGGTGTGGCCGCCGCCGTTCCAGAACTGGCTCCAGGGCGGCTTGTGAAAGCAGACGATCCGGAAGGCCGCCTGCTGGGTTTCCGGACGCAGCAGTTCCAGGCGGAGCCATTCCCTCTGCTCGGGTGCCATGGATCCCGGCGCCTCCGAATCCAGAAAGATCATCCGGGCATTGCCGTAATCGAAGGCAAACCAGGATTCATTGCCGGGGAGCGTGCTGTAGGCATAGGACAGCGCGTGTTCCCCGTCATGGTTTCCCCGCGCGAAGATGACCGGGACGGTCTGGGCGGCGTTGAGATGTTCCAGCGGCTTGAACCAGTACTCATGCCACTCCTCCAGTGAGTTTCCAAAGTTCACCATGTCGCCGGCCACGCAGATCAGGTCCGGACTGTGCTTCAGCAGGTTTTCCACGTGGGTTCTCAGCACATCCGTGCCCTGATGATTGTCCCCCCACCACGCGGCGACAAAAGGAGTGCCCGGGCGCGGAGCCGTCCGGAAGGTGTACGCCGGCGTGACCGAATCGCCGCTGCGCACGCGATAGGTGTACTCCGTCTCCGCCTCGAGGCCCTCCAGGGTCGCCCGGTGCACGAAATGGGTGTCGTCGATCTGGATGGTTTCCACCTGATGGAAGGTCCGCTCCCCCGTGTCGTGCCGGCCCCATTCCACCGAATGGTCGGCCCGGTTGGAATCCGTTTCCCAGAGGAGCCGCATGGCGTCGCGTCGGACGTCCTGGAGCATGGGAAGCTTGGTGATGGTCGGGGCAACCTGGACCGGCGGCCAGAGCGGATCCAACCGCACCGTCAGATCATCCGCCATGCTGTCATTGTCCGCATCGCGGCGGTGACGTCCCACCACTTCCAGGCCCAGACGCCGCGTGCCCTTGGGGAGCCTCCCGCCAAAACTCCGGCTCAACCAGCTGCGATCCCCGGCCACCAGGCACCGGACCGAACCCAGTTCCGTCCCGTCCGCCCCCAGGTAAACCACCCGCGCATACACCTGATCGTCGAAGAGACCGGCATTCTGCTGGTTCCGAAGCCAGGCGTCCGCCCGGACCACGGCTTCGGACAATTCGGGGTCCGCAAATCCAAGGTCCCCGAGATCCAACTCCTGACGCACGATGCCATCCCCGGGCCGGTTCAATCCGCCATGAAGGAACTTATCGCCCCCGTGGGGCCTCCCCTTGGTGGTTCCTGAGGGAAGCACCTGGGGAGAGCCTTCCAGGATGCTCCAGTGGGCAAGGTCCTCCTCAAACCCCCCGTTCCTTTCCAGGGGTTGTCCGAATCGGGGATTCCGGGGTCGCGACCCTTGAAGGGTCACCGGACCCTCCGAATCCACAACGGCGCCGGAGAATTCGATGGAACGAACGGTGACCTCGTACGGGCCATCGGGCTGCCACGGGGGCACCCAGCCTTCGAAGGATCC
>JAEUHD010000067.1 GCA_016793645.1 Verrucomicrobiales bacterium | reverse complement strand
CAACGCGTTCTCCAACACCGATCTCGAAACGGTGCTCCGCGGGCGCGGGATCCGCGAGGTCCTCGTGGCGGGCATGGTGACCTCGCTGTGCATCGATTCCACCGGACGCGCCGCCTACGAGCGCGGCTACAGCGTCCGGATCCTTTCGGACTGCACCTCGGCGCGGACGCGGTCCGAGCAGGAGTTTTTCTGCAAAAACATCTTCCCCCTATATGGCGGGGTGATCGACAGCCGCGAGGCCGCCGCCCAACTCGTGGCCGCCGCCTGATCTCCAAAGCCCCGTGCCCGAAACCCATCAGAGCGATCCGCGAGTGCTGGCCACCGACCTGCACGTCGAGGCGACGTACCGGTTGACGGAGGCCCTCGTCGAATCCGAGAAGCGGATGCGCCGGCGCATCGAGCTGCTGAACGAGGTTGTTTTTGAGACGGATGCGACGGGCGCGCTGGTGTTTCTCAACGAGGCGTGGAGACGAGCCCTGGGGCGTTCACCGGAGGAATGTCTCGGCCAGTGTCTGTCGGAGTTCGTCCTGACCGACGACCTCCCCCTCCTGTCGGCCGCCTTCCGGGGGGGCGGGGAGTCCGCCCCGGGATTGCGGCCGTCGCTTCGCATGCGGCGGGCGGATTCGGGCATCGCCTGGATGGAACTCTCGGCGTCGCCTCTTGCGGATGGCGGTGTGGTCGGGGCCCTGCGGGACGTCACCCGGGAGCGATCCGCCCGGCAGGAGATTGCGAAGTTGTCGTTGGTTGCCAGTTGCACCGACAATCTCGTCATCATCACTGATCGCGAAGGGCGGACCGAGTGGGTCAACCAGGCCTTCGTGCGTCGCACCGGCTACACCCTGGAGGAGATGCAGGGACGCAAGCCCGGACACCTGCTCCAGGGGCCGGAAACCAGCCGTACCGAAGTGGAGCGCGTGCGTGCGGCCATCGACCTTGGCGAATCGGTCCAGGCGGAGCTGCTCAACTACACCCGGCAGGGCGAACCGTATTGGGTGTCGTTCCAGATCTCGCCCATTCGGGACGCCCAGGGCCATGTGGAGCGCTTCGTCTCGGTGCAGACCGATTCGACGTCGCTGCGACAGGCCCAGCGCGAACTGGAGGCAGCGAAGGCGGCGGCGGAGCGAATGGCGTCGGAAGCGCACGCCGCGAACCAGGCGAAGAGCGAATTCCTCGCCACGATGAGCCACGAGATTCGCACGCCGTTGAATGGCATCCTGGGATTGAACGAACTCCTGCTCCAGACCCCGCTCGGACCTTTTCAGCGTGAACTGGCCGATGGTGTGGCCCGGAGCGGGGAGTCCCTGCTGCGCATCCTGGGGGACATTCTGGATTTCTCGAAGATCGAAGCCGGGCAGATCGCGTTGGCGGAGGAGCCGTTTCACGTGCGGGCGGTGGTGGAAGACGTGGTCAACGGGATTTCGGGATCCGGACACGGAAAATCGGTGACGTTGAGCGCCGAGGTCGAGGGGACGGTTCCGGATCGGCTGCGGGGGGATCCGGGACGCCTGCGCCAGGTGCTCCAGAATCTGGTGGGCAACGGACTCAAGTTCACCGAGGCCGGCTCGGTGGAGGCCCGGGTGCGTGTCCTCGAATCCGACGAATCCTGGGCGAGGCTCCGGTTTGAGATCGTCGACACGGGCATGGGAATTCCAGCCACGAAACTCCCGTTGCTGTTTCAGCGCTTTCAACAGCTCGACTCCTCGACGTCGCGGCAATTCGGGGGCACGGGACTCGGGCTCGCGATCGCCCGTCGTTTGGTGGAAATCATGGGGGGTCGGATTGGAGTCGAGAGTGAGGAAGGGGTCGGCTCCCTGTTCTGGTTTGAGCTCGTGCTGCCCGTGGTGGCACCGGTGGATGTCGCGCGTCTCGAGGGATTGCGCGTTCTGCTGGCCCAGGACCATGCGATTCACCGCAAACTTTCGCTGCTGGGCCTGGAGAAGGCCGGATGCCGGGCGGACTCCGTGGGATCCGGTCAGGAAGTCTTGGAACGACTCCGGTCCGGATCCTATGACGCGGTGCTGATCGACACACAGCTGTCGGACATGGACGGATCCCGGCTCACCGCCGCCATCCGGGATCTGCCGTCGCCTGCGGGCTCCCCGGGACGACTTCGGCCCCGGTTGGTGGCCCTGATGGACCGCCATGGCCGGGAGTCGACATGGACTCCCGCCGCGGAGGGTTTTGATGCCGCGTTGGGACTTCCCTTCACCCGGGCGGAGCTGGGGTGCGCCCTGTTGGAGGTCACGCGGACGGTCGGCGCAGGGACACGTCCATCTGGTAGAACTTGAAACAGTGTTCCTCGCCCGGACGCTGGCGTGCGACCGGTTGATAGGCGTCGAGGGCGTCCTCGATGAAGCGGGGGCGATCCGATTCCGGAACCCGCCGGGTCCATTCCACAAAGGTCACCTGGGCAAACGCCCGGAAGGCCTCTCGTGAACCAAAATTCCAGGAATGATCGGCGCGCGTCACGGTATCGACGGCGAAACCCGCCCCTCGGGCCCTTGCAGCGTAGTCCTCGGGATCGAGATGCAGGTACGGAGCCGGCACTCCCTGGAACGCGGCCGCCCAGCGTGGCTGATGCGCGGTTTCCTCAATGACGTCCTCAAGACTTTTCCGGGGTCCCGCGGACACCAGACGCAAATGGGCTAGGCCGCCCGGTTTGAGGGCGGACCGGATGCCCGCCAGGGCGGCGTCCTGCTCATGCACCCAGTGAAGTGCGTTGAACGAAATCACCTGATCGAACTCGTCCCGAAACGGGAGGGTGCGGGCGTCGCCGACACGGAAGGACAGGTTGCGGTGGGCCGGGGTGGAGAAGTGCTGCGTGGCGAATTCCACCATCGCGTGTGAGGGGTCCACGCCGACAACGGATCCGGAGGGAACCCGGGACGCCACCTCGACGGTGATCTTCCCATTGCCGCAACCGACGTCGAGGACCCGTTCGGATCCGGACAGCCTGAGGAGCCCGAGCACCTCCCCGGCCATCGCCTGCTGCAGCCCGGCGATCCGGTCATATTCCGCCGCATTCCATTCGGTCATGATCGCAGCGTCGTCTGCGATCCCCGAACGGAGAGGGAGGCGTAGGCTGCGTGGAACAGGCTACAGGGATCGGAGCGTCGTTCCAAGGCGGGTGTCACTCTTTGCAGGCAATTCGCTCCCGCCGGCGGTGGAACTACAGGGACCCGTTGAAGAGCAGCGCCGCTGGGCAAAGGACTTTCCCTTTCATGCGGGACCTGAAGACAGGCATGAGTAATCGCGCCCGTTTCGAGCGGGGATCGTCGCGAGATCCCGAAAGTTCCTCCACCTGTCGATCCGAAAAACGTTCGATGACTTTCCCAATCTGATCCACCGACTGCCTTGACTCCCGGGCTGGTCTGCGCTGACAAACACCTGTTCCTGGGGACCCGAACCGGGGTTTCCAATCCACGCCAACCCATATTTTTTCGCCAATGGCACGAATTGTCGGGGTGCACGGAGTCGGCCAATCGGGGAACCCACCTCCGGGGATCGTCCAGGAGTGGTGGGACGCCATTGCGCTCGGGCAGTCTTCACCCGGTCGCAGAGCCGCGGTCACCTCCGAGGACGTGACGGTTGCGTATTACGCCCCGCTTTATCGTCGCAAGGGCCTCAAGGGGGTGGAATCCGATCTAGACGTCCGCGAATTGACAGCTCCCTGGGAACAGGAGTTCGTGCTGGCGCTGGCGGCCGAAGCGGAGCGAAGCGCCGGCCACGGGGGAACGGCAACCAAGTTCGTTCCCGTCGGCAAGAATCTCCAGCGAGCATTGGATCTCCTGCTCACGGTTCCAGGCATGGGGAAAATCACGGAATCCACGCTGATCGCGTGGTTCGTGAAGGAGGTCTATCGGTACCTCCACGAGCCGGCGATCCGTGAGGGAGCCCGGACGGTGGTTTCGGATGCCATTGCGGCGGGGGACACCCGTGTGGTGATTGCCCATTCCCTGGGTTCCGTTGTGGCGTATGAGGCGTTGAGTCGGGGGTCGCGGGACGTGGACACCTTGGTGACGGTCGGTTCCCCATTGGGGCTTCAGAAGCTCATCTTCGACCAGCTCGATCCGTCGCCGAAGAATGGTCGACTGCCGTGGCCTGGAACGGTCCGTCGATGGATCAATCTCGCGCAGCGCCGCGATGTCGTTGCCATGACGAAGCGATTGGCGCCCCTGGTGCACCCGGGACCGGGAGGAGCCATGGTTGAAGACGTTCTGGTCCCCGATCCTCCGGGGCTGTTTTCAGCTCACAACGCCGTTCATTACCTCGCGCAGCCGGAACTGGCGTCTGCCTTGGCGGAAGTGTTCCCGCCAGTCGATTGAGCGCCCATGGACCGCTACTTTCTCACCACCGGGACCGGAAAGTACCCGCACCTCGAAGACGCGGATTTACCCAAGGTCCCCAAGGATCTTGAGGCGATGACGGCTCTTTTCCGTGACCGGTGCCAATTGAGGGCACTGCCGGATCAAATTGCCCCGTCTGGCAGGTCGCTGCGGGAGTGTCTCAAGGGAATTCAGGACTGGAATCGGTCCCGCGCCGCCGAATCAGCGATTGTTGTTTATCATTCCTCTCACGGGGTGGTCGTGGATGGGGAGTTCTATCTTTGCGATGAGGAGAGTCGGATGGCGGGAGGGGAGAGTTGGAATACGGAAACCCTGCTTGAAGTGCGGCGCGTCGCGCGATCCCTATGCGGTGGACGCACCAAGCAGCTACTTTTGATTCTCGATACTTGTCATGCGGGCGCGGCCGTTGGTGACGTTAATAAGGTGTTTGCTCGCTTCGACGAAGATTTTGCACCAGCCCAGGGGCTCAAAGTCCATGTCCTGGTCGCGTGTCGGCGAAGGGAGGAGGCGGTGGACGGCGCCTTCGTTGAGGCCTTCGTCACGGCCGTGGACCGCCTCGGCGCCCGGTATCGGGACCGGCGCTTTCTGGATCTTGGTCAGATCGTGGATGAGATGCGTTCCGTTATTGGAAATCGGCAGACCGTGGAACTTCGCGAGATCCTGAATCAACCGGGAGAGTGTCAGCGTGTTCCGAATCCTGCGGTGCATGGTGCGGTGGCTCGATTCTCGCAGTCCGATCTGTTGCTCCGCGTGACGGAACTGCTCACGAAGAACGGGGCATTGGAAGGCGAAAATACGGATCAGAACTGGCTTTGGTATGCATGGCATGAAGGTGGGATGTGCCGAGATACAGCTCTCGACAAAGGTTGGAGGGAGCACCTTGCCGCGAGGGCCGATCGCGGACTTTCCGGTGGGATTTGTGGTGTGGTCTGCCTTCTGGAGGGTTTTGGTGCCATGACCCGCTCCCTTGAGTCGGACTTGCATTCGCTTCAGCGGGATTGGAATCAACTGCGCCTGGCCGACTTGGAGGCATCAAGGGCCGAAGGACAACGCCGGTTTCGGGAGTACCAGCAATGGCGGAAGGAGCTAACCCCGGAACTTCAGGTGACGGTCCGGGACGATGGGGGCTTCGAGGTGGTACCCGTTCTGGTGGTGCAGAGTCCCGGGGCGGATCGCGCTCGTTGGACTCAGGAACCCCTTCCGTTGGCCCCCCATGCGGGGAACGACATCCCGTCGGTTCTGTCTTCATTGGGCGACTTGACCGGCCGCGCCGTGAACAAGATTCCGATGCGCCTCATGGTTCCGATGGCGCAGCTTTCCGCCGCGCATGGAGACCAATTATTCACCCGGCAGAAGACACTTCGGCAGTCCGTTCCGTTGACACTTCACGCCCTCGAACGATGGGCCTTGGGGGGGACGAAGGATCCGCAGGATGCCCGGGCTTGGAAGGCCGTCCGAAGCCTGATTCTGGAACTGCGAAGAACGATGGATCCCGGAGTGGCGGTGCGGATCCTCAAGACGGGCGAACCCGAGAAGCTATCCCCCTGTCTTGAAGAAGGCATCCCGGTCATTCTGGTGTCGGAACTTCAATCGGCACCGAATTCCACCCGCTGGAGCGAATGGCCGGACCAGGTGCGGCAGGCCCGGGATCGACGGGACAATCCCGACACCGCAACCTTTCTGATCTACGACGTCCCGGAATTCACCCCGTGGCATCTTGCCAACCAGCTATTGGACTGATCCCTCCCACAACCCCCAGTTTCCTCCGTTCATGAACTTCAAAGACCAAAGGGTATTTCAAGGTTCCTCTCCCTCAGACAATCCCGGACGACGCCTTAACCGCCTTCCCGATCCGCCGCCGTGGCGCACATTTGCGAAAGAAGGACGCACGGCAGGGTTGTCGGCCTTCACGCCCGATCCGGGGATGGTGAAGATTGTCAACGCCGCCTTGGTTTTGAGGAGACCGATCCTGATTGAGGGGGATCCAGGCTCCGGCAAGACGACACTCGCCTATGCGGTCGCCCGGGAGTTGGATCTTCCCGGACCGTTTCGATGGTCGATTACGACGCGCACCAGTCTTCAGGATGGTCTCTATCAGTACGATGCCCTCTCGCGTCTCCACGATTCGAACCTGAAGGATCCCTCGTCCCTGGACCGGGCCAAGGACATTGGTCGCTACCTCCGCCTGGGTCCGCTGGGAATGGCCTTTGCCGTCACGACACCAAAGCGGCCGGCGGTCCTGTTGATTGACGAGATCGACAAGAGTGACCTCGACCTGCCGAGCGACCTGCTGCATCTGTTTGAGGAGGGTTCCTTCGCGATCCCGGAACTGGAGCGCCTCGAAGGCGAGGAGACCGTCCGGGTGCTCCCGTGCCTTGCTTCCGGGGATGCTTCCAGCCCCGCAGCACGCGTTCCGGTGACCCGCGGAAGGATTGCCTGCGAGGGTGAATTTCCGCTGGTGATCATGACCAGCAACAAGGCCCGCGAGTTCCCCGGGCCGTTCCTGCGACGGTGTCTTCAGGTCGTTGCGCGGCCTTTGGAGACCGTGGACCAGTTGCTGAACGCGGCCCGTCAACATCTGGCGAAGTTCGCCCCGGAGATTGCCACCGAGGATCCGAGAATCCGGTCGCTGGTGGAACAGTTCGCTCGGCGAAACAGGGAACAGATCCATTCGTTGGACCAGCTTCTGAATGCCTTGGTGTTGCTCCTGAAGGCGAATGCCGAGCTGGCCGAAGGAAAGGAACTGGAATCCGGAGATCGCGACCTTCAAGACGCGTTGTGGGTTAGTCTCGGCTCGCGGTCGAAGAACTAGTCCATGGCGCACGAATTGCCATCGCCGGAGTCCGTTGCCGACGCGGTCTGGCTTCGAGCATGGCGCGAGCTGTGGCTGCCGACGATATCACCGGGTTCCCCTGGGCGGAGTTCCGAGGACGAAGCCGAACGCCCTGATCACTCGGAGGAGATTGCCTCCCCGAAATCCGCGCCACAGATCCAGGACGTGCCTCGCAACGAGGAACCGGCAACGACGCCACGACTGGAGGAAGAACGCCACTCGCTGGGAGTTCTGGAGAGTCCGACCGAGGGTGGCTCCGGTCCACCCGAGCGGGCGTCCCGGCTGTCAGTGGACCGCCCCCTGCCATTGCCGGGGCGCGAGGCCCTGTCCCGCGCCCTTCGACCGCTGGCCCGCCGCACACGCCGGGGGGCCATGACGGAACTCGATCTGGGACGGACCATCCGGGATACCGCCGCTGCGGACGGCCTGTTGCAGGTTTCCCTGCGCCCCCCCCTTCGGCGTCGCGCATCACTGGACCTGGTGCTGGATCGTTCGCGGTCCATGGATCTTTGGCGGGGGCTGGATTCCGACCTGCTGCAACTCTTCGAGGAATTGGGCGCGTTTCGTCGTGTGACCCTACGATATTTGGAAGATGGGGACGGGACCCTGCGGTTGGTGGACCGTGCCGGAGCCCCGGCTGCGGTGGCTTCGGACGGCGGAGATCACCTCGTCTTGGTGGTATCGGACACCATTGGCGCTGCCTGGAGATCAGGTGCTGCCTTTCGCTGGTTGCAGGTGGTTGGGGCCAGGGCGCTGACCGGGGTGGTGCATCTGCTTCCTCCCCATCTTCAGGATCGGACCGCGCTTCTGCCCTATCCCGTCTCCCGGGCCCGAAGTTCAGCTCCCTTTTGTCCGAACTCCCGGCTGGGCTGGATCTCGCGAATTCCCGGAGTCGCCCATCCGGCGCCGCCGATTCCCCTTTTCGGACTGGAGATACAGGACCTGGGACAGTTTGCCGCGTTTGCGTCGGCGGCGGGAGGCAATCAAATCGCATCCCTGGCATGGACGGACCGCTCCTGCCCGGCGCCGCCGGCGGACGGGGATGTTCCTGCGGTGGAACGGATCCGCACTTTTCTTCGGACTGCGGACCCTGCGACCCGACGGTTGCTCGATGTGCTGGCACTGGTCCCGCTGGTTCCGGAGGTGATGCGTCTGGCCCAACGACGGTTTGTACCCGAGGCCCGCCATCACCATTTGGCTGAAGTGGTCTTTGGCGGGCTGATGCGGCGCACGGAGTCCGGGGATCCCCGGCCGGAGTTTGCCGTCTGGTACGAATTCCATTCCGGTGTCAGGGAGGCGCTGTTGGAGCGGGGCGCGGTGCGCGAGCAGATGGAGGTGCTCGACGAAATTGGAGATTTTCTTCGGCAGCGCTACGGAAGCGATTCCCGGTTTCAGGCGGTGCTGGCGGATCCCCAGGGGGCGCTGGATTTACCCCTCCCGGTCCGCACGGTTTTCGCGCGGGTACGGACACTGGTCTATCGGAGCGTTGGCCTTCGAGTAGCGGAGGATTCTCCCGAGCCTCTCAAGGAGGAGATCGACGGACCTGGCCCGAAGCCGTCGCCCCTTGAGTCCTGGACGAACGCCTTGGGCATGGTGTTCCTCCGTCCTCCCGTGCCCGGAACGTTTCAACAGGGAAGCCCGGAGGGAGAGCCGGGCCGTTATGAGGATGAGGGTCCGGTCCATGAAGTGACGCTGAAGAGGCCCTTTTGGCTGGGGCAGACTCCGGTCACCCAGGGCCAATGGCGGTCGGTCATTGATGCCGCCCGTCGCAAGGGCCTGGCGGGTTCCCGGGAATTGAACGAGAGCCCGAGTCACTTCGCGCAGGCCGGGTTGAACGCGCCCGTGGAAACCGTCAGTTGGGAGGATATCCAGATATTCATTGAACTGCTCAACCAGATGCCGGAATCCGAGGGCGGACCGAGGGTGGGATGGCGCTACTCGTTACCGACGGAATCCCAGTGGGAGTATTGCTGCCGCGCGGGAAGCAAGGGCGCGCTCTACACGGGTGGCTTTACCCTCCTCGGGGCTCACCATGCCCCTGAATTGGATCCCATTGCCTGGTATGGGGGGAACAGTGGAGTCGAGTACGAGGGAGGAGTTGACTCAAGCGGTTGGGAGGAAAAGCAGCACCCTCATAAGACCGCAGGCACCCATCCTGTCGCGGAAAAGGAGCCCAATGATTGGGGATTCCACGACATGATAGGGAACGTCTGGGAATGGTGTAGCGACTATTTCGGCGCCTATGGCACCGAGCCTCAAGCCGACCCTGGTGGACCGATCCAAGGTGTCCGGCGCGTGGTGCGTGGCGGCTGTTGGTTCGACAACGCCCGCCTCTGCCGGTCGGCCTGTCGCGACTGGAGGGAGCCTGGCATTCGCGACGAGAACCTGGGCTTCCGCCTCGTCGCAGTTCCGGCTGAGGAAGGGGAGGCGGAAGGCGGCGGCGGCGAGGACGGAGGCCAGGGGAGCGAGGGACGAGCGGACCGCCCCGTCCGCAGCCTGCCGCTGCCGGGGGGCGTGGAGCTGCGCCTGAGGGAGATTCCGGCTGGAAGTTTCAAGATGGGCAGTCCTCGGACCGAACCGGATCGCAACACAAATGAAGATGAACACGAGGTGACGTTGTCCGCGCCCTTCTGGATAGGGGAATCGCCAGTGACGCAGACGCAGTGGGAGGCGGTCATGGGTGCAAACTCCAGCCGTTTTCGCGGGCCCGATCTGCCTGTGGAAAATGTGTCGTGGGAAGATGCGATTCAGTTTTGTGAGCGGTTAACGGCGGACCTTCACCGCTCAGGAAAACTGGAACTCTCGCTTGAACTCTCGTTGCCGACGGAAGCGCAGTGGGAGTATTCGTGCCGGGCGAACGCGAATACACCCTTCTACTTTGGCTCGGTCTTGGACGGTACCCAGGCCAACTGTGACGGGAACTACCCCTACGGCTCCGAAGAGAAAGGACCCTACTTGGGGAAGACCAGTGCCGTGGGTACCTACCAATATGTCGCACCCCACCCCTGGGGTTTGGTGGATATGCATGGGAACGTGTGGGAGTGGTGTTGGGATTGGTATGGACCGTATGCCACGGGGAGGGAAACGGATCCCTTGGGTCCAGATACTGGTGACCGGCGCGTGGTGCGTGGCGGCAGTTGGATCGACCGCGCCCGCGACTGCCGGTCGGCCTGTCGCAACGGGGGGGAGCCTGGCAATCGCTACGTGAACCAGGGCTTCCGCCTCGTCGCAGTTCCGGCTGGGAGTCGGGCGAAGCGGGGCTGAGCGGATCGGCGAGGGACGAGCGATTCGCCCGCTCCGGTGAGCGAGCAAGAGGTTCAGGTGAAATCCTTGCGGGAGGGACCGCCGACGTTGCTCCAAAGACTCGGGAGATTTTTTGGCGGCTTCCGAAGCAAGGAAAAGTAACAGTTCTCGAAACGAGACTCGGCGATGGCCTACGCATTCTTTCGCATCGGTATCGGCTCCACACCGGATGGTGCCGAACCTCTCAACCGGTTTCTTCGATCCCATCGGGTTGTGGGTGTTCGTCGTGAGTTTATTTCCGACGGTGAAAACTCCTGCTGGGCCTTCTCCGTCGAGTATCTGGATGGCGAGTCGCCCGCCGACCGGTCTCGGGACGGTCGAATCGACTACCGCGAAACGTTGCCGCCAGAGCAGTTTGCAGTCTTCGCCCGACTTCGTGTGCTTCGGAAGGAGCTTGCCGACCGAGATGGGTTACCTGCCTTTGGCGTGTTCACCAACGAGCAGTTGGTCCAGATGGTTCAGATGACGACCAAAGACTTGGCGAGCTTGAAAAAGATCCCGGGAGTGGGTGCCGGCAAGATCGAGAAGTACGGAACAGACTTCCTGGCGGCTCTCAATCCCCCGCTCCCTCAGGAATCATGACTCGAGTGGGGAATCTGTGGGCCGCGGTACTCGATTGGTCGAATCTGGAATTGGCAGCGGTGCGGGCGCTGAAGGGGAAACGAAACCGCAGCGACGCCCGTCGGTTTCTCGATCATTCAGAGTCGGAATTGACTCGATTGCGGTTCGATTTGGAGAGCGGCCAGATCGGTCCCGGGACATTTCGTCAGTTTCGAATCCGAGATCCGAAGCCCCGAATCATCAGTGCCCCCAGCTTTCGGGACCGAGTTCTGCATCATGCGATCATGAACGTGATGGAGCCGCATTTGGAGCGCCGCGCAATTCACCACAGTTACGCCTGCAGGGTGGGGAAGGGGCAATTTGCGGCTCTGGATGCGGCGGTCCGATTCTCCCGCACTTTTGAATGGTACGCCCAGATGGACGTGCGCAGCTTTTTCGCCAGCATCCCCAAAGATCGACTTCTGGTTGCGGTGGCCCGGTGCTTCAAGGACAGCCGCCTTCTGGATGCATTGGGTCAGATTGTTCATGGCTTTGAGCCCGCTTCGGAGCGGGGTCTCCCGCTGGGGGCACTGACATCCCAGCACTTGGCGAATTTCTACCTGGGAGCCGTCGACCGGCACGTCACGCTGGCTCTCGGTCGGGCGGCATTCGTCCGATATATGGACGACTGGTTGGTTTGGGATTCCGACCGGACGCGTTTGCGGGCGGTGGTTCGGTCCATCAATCAGTTTTGCATTCGGGAGCTCGCTTTGGACCTAAAGATCCCCCGGCTAAATCGAACCTCGGCCGGGATATCCTTCCTTGGGCATCGTGTATTCCCGGCAGAAATACGGCTTGCCCGGCCGGCTCGGCTCGGTTTTCTCCGAAGCGCCAGAAATCTGGAGCAGCGATGGGCTGCCGGGACCATCTGTGAACCCGAGGCTCAACGACGGATGGCGTCGTTGGTGGGATTTACTCGGCATTCCGCTTCCCTTCAGTGGCGTCGCCGGGTATTCCGAGACCGGTGAATATCCGAAAAGGTTGACCGGCGCGTGGTGCGTGGCGGCAGTTGGATCAACAACGCCCGCAACTGCCGGTCGGCCTGTCGCAACAGGAGGGAGCCTGGCAATCGCAACGAGAACCAGGGCTTCCGCCTCGTCGCAGCTCCCGCGGGCGCAGTTCCCAGCCGGAACAGGGTGTTCGCCGGATCCGGTCGCAAGGGTGCAGCCGGATGAAATCAGCGACGACGCGGCCGGGAGTTGGTAGCCCATGGCGAACGCCTCCGGCCGCGTCCTTGCGGTCCTGGCATCGTTGGGTCCCCAACGAAGAGTCATGGTCGCAACGCGAGACGTGTTTCAGTTGAACAAGGACGACTCTCGGGCGCGGGACTCGGCTTGATCTCTGGGTGAAACGTCCCAGAGTCGCGGTCATGAACAGGGCGTCCGGTTGTCGTTCACTTTGGTTCGGGTGTGCGTTGTTTGGGGCGTTGCTTTCGAGTGAGGCACAGATTGTCGTCCGAGGAGTACGTGCGGTCTCCAGTGCCGATTTTGGTGGATCCCCGAGTCCGATGTTGCCTCCCGGGATTCCGGATATTCGCGAGGGTTTTTTCTCCTCATCCGAAGGGTTGGCGGGCTCGTTGAGTTCAAGCGGTTGGTCCACGACGGGCTGGAGTATCGGGCTGGGGTCCAAAGGCGGGAGATTCCAAGCCGGCGGATCCACACGCGAGGGGTTCAGCGGCGCTGTCGGAGGTGGTGTCTGGGTCTATGGATGGGGTCGCAGCGAGTTCTCAGCCACGCTCGAACTGCAGCAGCCATTTCGTTACGTAGCGCTGACTCCCACCCTTCGGGCCTCCGGACTGACGGGTCCTTTGGGTTTCCTCCCCGCCGCCACCTATGGCATTCAAGGGCAAGCGTACGGCCGGGACCAGGCGTATTCGGTCGATGCCAGGTTCGAGGTGCCGACCGCATCAGAAGCTCAGGTGCTTCAGGGAGTTGCCTTGGCGCTTTCGGCTCCCGTCCGAGTGCGAGACAAAAATGGAATCTTGCGCTGGGTGATCGCTTTCGAGTTTAGGCCCAATGCCACCTCTGTGGGAGAAGCCGCGGAAGTATTGGGTGGATACTCGATCAACTTCGTCAGCACCATTATCGCTGCTCCGAGCGCCTGGGAGTGGATCGACAATGGAGTCGTGGTCAAACCCGCCGGGGCACCCATGCCCGAGGGCGGAATTGTCGATGGGCTTCCACCCCCCTCAGCGAACGGGCGGAGCCGCGCGATCGTGGACCGCAGGGTTCAGGAGGCGCCGTTTCCGGTCACCTATGATGGCGACCTAAATTCAACCACCAGCCCGCTGTATTTCAACGATAGTGCAGTGAATGCGTGGAGGACATCTGCAGCCATCACGTGGTCGGACTCTCCGCGGGTTCATGCCGGGTCCTTTCAGTCGGGGGATCCCCCCTTGACCTTTCGGACGCAGGCGGTGGTTGTGGATCAAAATGGAGTAATCAAGGCTTACCTAGGGGCGCCTTTGGAATGGTATTCTGATCAGACAACGACGGGTGGAAGCATTCGGATTGCGACCGGGCCGGTCGTTTCGGCCGGAATTGAAGAGGGCGAAGTCTTTGAGGGTGGAATCTACCTGGGATTACCGCAGGCGAGAATTCTGGCCGTCATTCCTGATTTGGTGGCCAAGCGGGTCAGGGTGATCGCAGATCACATCTACCCGGAGTTTACCTACAGTATGGAGTATACCAACGACTTGGGTTCCGATGTCTGGACTCGCGTAACGCGGGCGCAGAATGCACAAGGGTCGGGGAGGTGGGAATTGTCGGCGGATGTGCCCGAGATCGGTGCCCGTTACTATAGGGTTCAAGTTACTCACCCGTAGCTCATGCAGGGTCTTGGCGGACTCTCCTGCGTCCATTCCGTCTATTCGCTCCCTTCGGGCGGAGGAATATGGTGTGCTGGGCGGACGCAATGGCTGCTGAAGTCCTGTCCACGGAAACCACCGCACTGATGGCCGTCGCCGTCGAACGGGCGGCGGAACGGTTGCGTTCCGGGGACGTCGTTGCGGTGCCGACGGAGACGGTGTATGGGCTTGCGGCCAACGCGCTTGATCCCGCGGCGGTGGCGCGGATCTACGCCGTCAAAGGGCGCCCCGCACACAACCCGGTCATCGTCCATGTGGCGTCCCGAACCATGGCCCGGGAGTGCACCTCGGATTGGACCCCGCTCTCCGACCGGCTTGCGGACGTGTTCTGGCCTGGGCCGCTCACCCTCGTTCTGCCCCGGTCGCCGCGGATTCCGGACATCGTCACGGGGGGCGGATCCACGGTGGGCATCCGCTGGCCGCAACATCCCTTCATGCAGGCCTTGATCCGGAGGTGCGGATTCCCGCTCGCCGCCCCCAGTGCCAACCTGGCGAACCGGCTTTCCCCGACCAATGCGTCCCATGTGCTGGGCCAGTTGGGTGATCGCGTGGCGCTGGTGGTGGACGGTGGGGATTGCAACGTGGGAATCGAGAGCACGGTGGTGGATGCCGCCGGGACGGCGCCGCGGATCCTGCGCCCGGGCATGATTGATGAACCGGCCCTGAGGGAGGCGGCCGGAGCTTCCGCGGTCCTGTCCGAAGTGGTTGGAGTGATTCCGGGACAACCGCTGCAAAGTCCCGGTCAACTGGCGCGGCATTATTCCCCGCGGGCCCGACTGGAGGTGTGGTCGTGGCGCGACGACGCGGAACTGGCTCGACGGCTTGCCGAGAGCGGGGCTGCGCCAGACCGGACCTACGTGGTCGCCCACCATCAGGTTCCCCATCTGCTGCCGCTGTCCCAGGTGATCCTGATCCCCGACGATCCGGAGGCGTTTGCCCGGGCGCTGTATGCCCAGTTGCATCAGTGCGATGACGTCGGTGCCGAGTTGATCGTGGTCGAAGCGCCTCCGGCGGTGCCCGCGTGGGCGGGCGTCGCGGATCGCCTGCGACGCGCTTCCGTGCGGGAGTGATCCACCTTCGCAGGACGCGGTCGCGTCCTGCTTCGGCGTGACCAGGGCCGCCGAACTCCCAGGGAAGGAACCTGTAATCGGGGGCCCGGGGCCGTTCTTTGTCCGGGGATGGCTGCGATTTCGTGGATTCGATGGGTCCGTTGGGTGCCGGGGCTTTTCGTGTGGTTCGCCGGCGTCGCACAGACGGTGGTGTATACGCTTCCGACGGGGCGCCCGGCCGAGATCCTGGATGTGGGAACGACCGACGGGCTGCCCCTGCTGAACAACGTCTGGTGGGCGGAGCGCCTGGGGGACGTCTTCCAGATTCAGGAGCAACGATCGTTCCTGTCCCTGGAACGCGGGGAATCCGTTCGCAGCTCGGTGATCCCGCATCAACAGGCGGCGCGGTTCCTCCGGGAGGGCGGCGTCGTGAGGGACACGACCTATTACTACTTTGTCGAATCCGATCTGCTCCTGGGCACGACGCGTGTGATGCGGAAGCCGGTCTCCGCCGCCTCACTGGCCGAGGCGGTGCCGTTCTTCGTTCCACCCGACGGCGCGCGGGTGCGGGCTCTCGCCCGGGATGGAACGTGGCTGTATGTCGCACTCTCGGTGGACTCCGGGAATTCCCACGGCTGGGTGCTTCAACGCAAGGACGTGGTCACCGGATCCGGAGGGAATCTGGTGTTGGGGAATCCGCCCGGGGTTTCGGACCTCCGGGTGAAGAAGCTGCGGGTGGGTGCATTGCTGCGTCCCTCGGCGTGGGGGGCGACCGCCCGGACCGGGGTGGTGTTGCTGGATGAACTCGGGGTGCTCCGGTTTCTGGATCCGAACGACCCGGCGAGTCTTCAGACCCTGGACACCGGCGTCTCGGATTTCGAAGTGGCCACGGTGACGATGCTTCAGCGCACCGGCGGCGACGTGGGAGGCCTGTTTCCGGTCACCCAATCCGTCGCGTTCACGGTGAAACGGAACTCCGCACTGGGTCGGGACAGCGTTCACCGACAATCACTGGATGATTTTTCCGTGCGCCCGATGCCAATCCTCGGGGATGCCAGTGAACCCGAGCCCACGGCGATGGCCACCGATGCGCGTCATTTGTTCGT
>JAEUHD010000006.1 GCA_016793645.1 Verrucomicrobiales bacterium | reverse complement strand
GGAACTGGCGGAACTGGGCGTCCGTTTCGCCTTCCGCAGCGAGATCACGCTCTCGACCCAGCGCGCGCCGGGCGAGGTGGAATGCCTGCTGGTGAACACGACCGGGGAGCTGAAGTTCTTTTACGAACGGGCGGACGTGGTTTTCGTCGGAAAATCCCTGACGGTGGGTGGCGGTCAGAACCCCATCGAACCCGCCGCCCTCGGCAAGCCGGTGGTCTTCGGGCCACGCATGGAGAATTTTCCGCAGGTGGTGCCCCAATTCCTCGCCGAGGGCGGTGCGGTCTCCGTCTCCGACGCCGCGGACCTGGAACGGACGCTGGACGACCTGTTCTCCAATCCGGAACGCCGTGCCCACCTGGGCCGGAAAGCGCTGCAGGTCGTGCGCGCCAACCAGGGCGGGCTGGAAAAGACAGTGGATATGATCGTCGCCGGAATCCCCGCCCTCGGCGGAAATTGATCCCCAGGCCGCGGCGACGGCACCCCAGGGGGGGGGCACCGACGACTTTGACGTTCGCCCGCATTTCGCCAGACTCCCGGGGTGCGAACCCCCTTCGGATGGCTGGTGGCCGTGTGCCTATGGGCCGTGACGTTTTCCGCCCCGGCTGCGGAAATCTCCCTGATCGGCGTGGAGGGTGACTGGCGGTACTTCCGCGGCACCACCTCTCCGTCCCCGGGGGATCCCACGGCGTGGACCCGGGGCGGATTCAACGACGCCGCCTGGGAACAGGGCCCGGCCACCTTCGTATATGGGGAGGGCGGGTACTCCGGGACGGATCTCACAGGCATGGCCGGGAGCCACACCACCCTCTTCCTGCGCCGGAAATTCTTCGTATCCAATCCGGCCAATCTGACCGATGTCGAACTCCGCGCCGTGTGCGACGACGGGTTCGTGGCCTACCTGAACGGCGTCCGCGTCGCCTCACTGAACGCCCCGGCCGGCGATCCCGGCTTCGCCGACACCGCCACGGCCAACATCCCCGAACCCATCAGCGTGACCCCGTATTCGCTCCCCGACGCGCCAGCGCGCCTGATCGCCGGGGAGAACGTGCTCGCTGTGGTCGTGCTCAACGTCAATCTCACCAGCAGCGACCTGGTCTTTGCCGCGGAACTTACCGCGACGGAACTCACCCCGGGGCCTCCGGTGGTCGCCTCGGTCCAGCCGCCACCGGGCATCGTGAACTCCCTTCGGGAAATCACGGTGGCCTTCAACAAGCCCGTCTCCGGCGTGGAGGCCCAGCACTTCCTGGTCAACGGATCCCCCGCCACCCGGGTCTCCGGCTCGGGCGCCACCTACACCTTCGAGTTCCCGCAACCGGCCTTCGGGACCGTTGCCATCGGCTGGGGAACGCTGCACCGGATCCAGGACCTCGGGACACCCCCGCAGCGCTTCTCCATCTCCAGTCCCGGCTCGTCCTGGAACTACGAATTCCTGGATCCCGACGGCCCCGCCATCACCCGGCGCCTGCCGCCGTTCGGCGCGGAGTTGAAATTCCTGCGCGACGTGGAGTTGACCTTCAATCATGCCGTTCTCGGGGTCGATGCCCAGGACCTGCTGCTGAACGGCGCTCCCGCCGTGTCCGTCACCGGCATCGGGGCGGGCCCCTACCGGTTCCATTTTGCGGATCCCGCACCGGCCGGCGACTCCCTGCTTTCGTGGCGCAATGACCACGGCATTGCGTCCGCCGAGGTCATCCCGCATGCATTCAGCGGGAGCCCGTGGGGATACACCATCACCCCGGGCGCGACGCGGCCCGATGTGGTGATCAATGAGATCGTCGCGGAGAACCAGGAGGGGCAGAAGGACGAGGACGAGGACCCCGAGGACTGGATCGAGCTTCACAACCGCGGGACCACCGCCGCCAACCTGAACGGCTGGGCGATCGGAAACACCGCCGACGCGGACGAAGCCTGGGTGTTCCCCGCGGTCACCCTGCCTCCAAACGGCTATCTCCGGATCTGGGCCTCCGCCAAGGATCGCACCGATCCGGGGCAACCCCTCCACACCGACTTCAAGCTCAACGCCAACGGGGACACCCTCCGTCTCTATGGCCCGGAACTGCCCCGGGCCCTGGTGGGCGAGGTGGACTATCCCCACCAGGGCGCCGACCATTCCTACGGACGCCAGGGTTCCGGCCCCTCGGAGACGTGGCGGTATTTCGCCACGCCGACCCCGGGAGCGGACAACGGCGTCAGCACCATCACCAACACGGTGGACGAGGTGCACTTCAGCGTCGAACGCGGCTACTACGACACCCCATTCCAACTGACCCTGGCCTGCCCGACCCCCAGCGCCGAGATCCGGTACACCACCAACGGAACCCTGCCGGTGGGCAACAACGGCTTCATTTACACCGGCCCCATCCTCATCAACGCCAGCCGGGTCATCCGCGCCGCGGCGACCCGCGCCAATCACCTGCCCTCGGGCGTCCGCACACACACCTATCTGTACGGGCTGAACGCCCGCCAACGAGCGCTCCCGGCGCTGTCCCTCGTGAGCGCCACCAACAATCTCTACGGACGCACCGGGATCATGGAATACAACCCGCGCAATACCGACAAACATGGGCCGGCATGGGAGCGTCCGGTGTCGGTGGAATACATCCGCCCCGAGGACAACGGCGGCTTCCACGTGAACGCCGGACTTCGCCTCCAGGGCGGCGGATACATCCGGTCGCTGTACAACTACCGCAGCACCAGCGCGCCCGAGGGAAAGTACTCGTTCCGACTCTATTTCCGCGGCGAGTACGGCGAGGGCCGGCTGAATTATCCCCTCTTCCCCGGCACCACCGTGGACTCCTTCGACACCCTCGTCCTCCGGGCGGGAATGAACGATCCCTCAAATCCCTTCATCAAGGATGAGTACTGCCGCCAGCTCTCCTCGGACCTGGGCATACCGGCAAGCCACGGGACCTTTGTGCACCTCTTCCTCAACGGCGTGTACAAGGGGTACTACAATCCTGCGGAGCGCATCGACGACGATTTCCTCAGGACCTATCACGGCGGCGGCGACCAATGGGATCTGATGGCCTCGTTCAGCGAACTACGCGAGGGCGACACCGCCTCCTGGGATGCCCTGATGCAGCTCGCGCAGACCACCCTCGCCACCAACCGGGAGAACTACCTCAAGTACACGGCGCGTCTGGATGTCACCAACTTCGTGGACTACCTGCTGATGCCGATTTACGCGGACGCCGACGATTGGCCGCACAACAACTGGCGGGCGGCGCGGGAGCGAAAGCCCGGGGGGCTCTGGCGGTTCTACAACTGGGATGTCGAGTGGAGCTTTGGGGATCCCAACGGGCACAGCTCCAGCTTCAACACGATCAGCGGCCAGTTGTCCTCCACCAGCCCGCCCTGGGGAGGCACCGAGATCGCCCGCGTCTTCAACGGACTGAAGCGCAGCCCGGAATTCCGCCTCCTCTTCGCCGACCGGGTTCACCGCGCCTTCTTCAACGGGGGCGCCCTGACCGACGACAACCTCCGGCGCCGATACGAGGAGATCAAGTCCCGCAGCCGCGCGACGACCGTCATCAACGGATTCCGCAACACCCTCATCGCGGGCTGGATCAACGGACGCCGCCGGAATGTGCTCAGCCACCTGGACCGCGCCGGATTCCTCCGCTCCACCAACGCCCCGGGGTTCAGTCCGTTCGGCGGCACCGTGCCCTCCGGTTACGCACTCACCCTGACCAATGTCTCGGGGGACATCTACTACACGCTCGATGGATCCGACCCGCGGCTCCCCTTCACCGACGCGATTTCCCCGACCGCCCGCCGGTACGAGACGCCCCTGGTCATCGGCGACCCCCTCCTGCTGCGCGCCCGCACGCTCACGGATACGACCAACTGGAGCGCATTGACCGAGGCCCGGTTCCAGGTCACCGCCGGCGGCATCCCGGTCCGGATCTCGGAGCTGATGTACAATCCGCCGGGAGGCGATGCCTTCGAATACGTCGAACTCCACAACACCGGCGCCACACCCGTCGATCTTTCGGGGTTCTCCTTCGAGGGCATCAACCTGCGCTTTGCCACCCCGTTTCCCGTGCTCCCCCCCGGTGCCCGGTGGGTGCTCGCCAACGACACCAAGCCGTCGGATTTCGCCGCGCGCTACCCCGGAATCCCGGTGACCGCATCCTTCGCAGGTTCCCTCTCCAACGGCGGCGAACGCATCGCGCTCCTCGACCGCGATGGACGCATCGTCGACTCGGTCACCTACGGCGACAGCGGCACCTGGCCCGCGGCGGCGGACGGCAAGGGATACTCACTGGAACTCCGAAACCTCACCGGGGATCCCAGTGCCGCCGCGACCTGGCAGATCAGCGCCTCCAAGGGCGGATCGCCGGGCGCCGACAACGCTCCCGCCACCCGAAGCATCATCGAACTCAACGAGGTCGCGTCCGCCCTTCCGGACGGCGACTGGATCGAACTCCACAATCGCGGCACCGCAACCGCGGATCTGGCGGGATGGAGCCTGACCGACAGTCCCTCCGATCCCCGACGCCACGTGTTTCCATCCGGCTCCCGGATTTCCGCCGGAGGCTATCTCCGGGTCCTGCTCTCCACCGGCGACAGCGGGACCGGATTCTCCCTCGACGACGACGGCGAGACGGTGGCGCTCTTCGATGCCGGAACCAACGTCGTGGATTCCCTCGCCTACGGGCCGCAGGCGGCAGGATTCACCGTGGGACGACTGGAACCGTCCGGGACCTGGGCCCTGTGCGATCCGACTCCCGGCGCGGCCAATGAACCCGCCGCGACCGCACCGCCATCCTCCCTCGCGCTCAACGAATTCCTCGCCAACTCCGATGACGCGGATGACTGGCTCGAATTGCACAATCCCTCGGAGCTGCCCGCCGTCGTCACCGGAAGTTTCCTCACCACGAGCAACGCCCTGTTCCAGGTCCGCGCCCCGGTGTTCATCGCGCCCGGAGGCTTTGCGGTCCTCAAGGCCGACGGGGATTCGGGCCACGGACACCTCGGCTTCAAACTCCCCGCCACCGCAGGCCTGATCGCCCTCGCCGACCCGCAGGGCGTCCCGTTGAGCCAGGTGGTGTACCCGGCCCAGACACCGGGGGTTTCCTTCGGGCGCATCCCCGATGGAAACGGGGACTGGACGCCGCTCCCCTTCAGCGCCTCCCGGGGGACAAGCAACTACCTCGCCGCCCCCGGGGCCACCCTCCGGTTCAGCGAATTCATGGCCCGCAATCTCACGGCCGTGGCGGCGCCCGGTGGCAGCGTCGCCGACTGGGTGGAGATCGAGAACGTCTCCGCATCCCCCGTGGATTTCTCCGGCACAGTCCTGCGCCTCGACGGGTTCGATGCCTGGACCTTCCCGTCCGGATCCCTCCTCAGCCCTTCCGAACGCCGGATCGTCTGGGCCACCTCAAGACGGCTTCCGGGGAACACTCCCAACCTCGGACTGGATCTTCCCGATACGGGAGCCCTTCTGGAACTGGTCGACGCCCGCGGCCGGCTGCTCGACCGGCTTTCCTACGGATCCCAACTCGTGGACCGCTCCGCGGGCAGAACGGTCGAAGGCTGGGCCTTGATGGCCGCCCCCACCCCGGCCACCGCCAACAGCCTCGCAACACCCCTCGGCGACACGGGGGCCGTCCTGTTCAATGAATGGCTCGCCGTCAACACGTCGGACGACGAATGGGTGGAACTCATCAATCCCGGATCCCTGCCCGTCGACCTCGGGGGACACTTTCTGACGGACGACCCCTCGCTCTCGGGAATCTCCCAATTCCCCATCGTCCCGCTCAGCTTTGTCCCGGCCGGCGGATTTGTACGCTTTTTCGCCGACGCGTCCCCCCGGCTGGGTCCCGATCATCTCAACTTCCGGCTCGACCAATTCGGCGAGACCCTCCGCCTGTCCCGTCCGGACCTCTCCCTCATCGACGCCATCCACTTCGGCGTCCAGTCCCCCGACTTTTCCGAGGGACGCATCCCCGACGGGTCCCCGCGGATCCGCCGCCTCGCCAACCTCTCCCCGCTCGCCCCCAACGCGCCCCCGAATTTGGACACCGACGGGGACGGCATTCCGGATGCCTGGGAACTGGCCAACCGGCTGGATCCCGACAACGCCTCGGACGCCGCCTTGGATGCGGATGGGGACGGGTTCAGCAACGCCGCGGAGTTTGCGGCGGGAACCGATCCGTGGAATCCCGCCAGTCTCCTCGGTCTGGCGCTGGACGCGACGACCGACGGATCCGTGCGGCTCCATTTCCTCGCGATCCCCGGGCGCACCTACCGGATCCAATTTCGCAATGCCAGCGTTGGAAACAACGACTGGCAACTGCTCGAAAACACCATTGCCGGGGATGCTCCCCGCGAGGTCGAGATCCCCGACACCACCCCCGCTTCCCAGCGCCCCGCCCGGTTCTATCGCGTGGTCACACCCTGAGTATCGGAATCCGGAGCGCAGATTGAACGTCCGACCGGACACCGCCTCCGAGAGGCATGCGGTCTCCAGGGTCTGTTCCAGCCCATCCGTTTCCTCCGGCCGTCCGAATCCTCGTCCGCGGCGCCACCGTCGCCTTCGTCCTGTTCTTCATCGCCGTGATCGTCGTTGCCGACCGGGGGGAGGGCGACCGCTGGTGGGCCTTTCTGATGAGGATTCCGGGCGGGGACAAACTGGGTCATGTCGGCCTCGTCGGGATGCTCTCCCTGCTCTGCAACCTCGCCTTCCCCGGACGCCGGCGCTTCCGACTTCCCGCCGGGATGTCCGTCACCACCGCCGTGCTGCTGACCCTGCTCACACTGGAGGAAATCGCCCAGGCGTTTCTCCCCCATCGAACCTGTGATCCCGGGGATTGGCTCGCCGATCTCGTGGGACTTGCCGCCGGGCAGTGGATGGCCCTTCAAGCGCGTCAATGGTTCGGCGGCCGGAGCGTCGGAAACTCCACCCCGCAGTCCCCCGGGTGACGTGCGGACCCGGAGCTACGGATTCAGCATCCGGAGCACGGCGTCCTGAACTCCCGGGACGCAGGCCACTGCGGACAACGAACCGCCGGCACCCACCCCCAGCACGGATCCCCCCTTCCAGTTCGTGATGCGCCCACCGGCGCCCTCGATGCACGGGATCAGCGGCAACAAATCCCACGCGTTCATGATGGGATCCACCATGATGTCCGCCCACCCCGCCGCCACCAGCAGATAGCCGTAGCCGTCGCCAAAGGAGCGATACAGGGCCGTGCGATTCGCCAACTCTGCGAAGGCGGGACCATTCTGATACCGGGCCGCAAACAACGGGTCCGTGGTCAACAGGGTCGCCTTGGAAATGTCCGTGGTGTTTCTCACCCGCACGGGACGTCCATTGAGTGTCGTCACCTTCCCGTCGCCAATCATCAACTGGCGCAGCACGGGTTGGTGGATCGCCCCCAGCAACGGCTTCCCGCGGTGGAGGAGTCCGATGAGGGTGACGAAGAGCGGAACCGCCGTGATGAAGGACCGCGTGCCGTCGATCGGATCCAGCACCCAGACGAACTCCGCATCCTCCCGCACGTTGCCGTACTCCTCACCAATGATCCCATGGTCCGGAAACCGGCTCTCGATCAGGTCCCGCATGACCTTCTCCGCACCGCGATCCGCCAACGTCACCGGGGAATCATCCGACTTCAACTCCACGCCAAGATCCGCCTGCGCAAAGTAGGGAAGGATCACCTCCCCACTCACTTCGGCGAGTTCGTGGAGCAGGGCCATCAGGGGTTCCAAATTCATCCGGCCCCAAGCCAATCAGCGACCGGCGTCCCTGCCTAGCAGCCAAATGGGGGAGGCGGGCGGAAAGTTTCGGGCGCCGTCCGGGTAGACACCCGGGAAAACCGGGCGAACGACGGAGCCCCCCAAATTGGACTCGACCACGGCCTGTTCAACCGCGGGGTCGTCCGTTAGCCTCGTCCCCTGCATGGAACCGGGTGATTTCGCCGACTTTGAAGCCGCCGCCGCCCAGCAATTCCTGAAGGAGTTGCCCCCGGAGACGCGCCGCCGCGGGGAGCAGATGCAGGCCGAAGGCATCATCCAGGACCTGCGCTGCGGGCAACCCGGCGTCGAATACCTCGCCGATGTCCAGGACGGCACGCTGCTCCAAACCACCCTCTCCTTTGACCGGGAAACCGGGGCCTGGTGGGAGGCGTGTTCCTGCGCGGCGGGCGGCGGATGCGAGCATGCCGCCGGCATGATGAACGCCCTGCTCGCGGAACACAGCGCGGCGTCGGTGCGAAACCTCAGCGCCGGCAAACGCAAACGGAAACCCGAGGAACCCCCGGCCGCCTCGGGAGCCCTGGCCCGCCACGCGACGGAAGCCCTGGGTCGCGAACTGTCCCGGGCGGAGTCGGAGTTTGTCCGCAAGGTCGAGGAACGCTTCGCGCGCCTCCGCGAGAGGCCGGCCATCACCGGCGACGATTTTGTGGCCCTCGGAATCCGTTTCCCCGGCAACACCTGGGAAAAGCTCGATCTCTGGCCGGCCCCGCCCAAGGACGAACTGGAATTCTGGAACCATCTCGCGCTGGCCGCCGAGGAGCGCGAACTCCCCTGGCCCGAATTCCTCCGCCCGCTCACCCGGCTCGAACCGCTTCGGGAACGCATCCAGGCCTGGCGCCGCGGACGCGACGTCGAACGATGGCGCACCCTGCTGGGCAATCTGCAGATCGGTCCGGCCGAGGACGCGCGGTCCGCGGACGAAGTCGAACTGCGGCTCCGCTTCACGGAAACCGAGGCGCTCATGGAGTTCCGCAAACCCGGGGCCCTGGACTGGACCGCCATCAAGCCGGGGAAGTTCCGCGACTTTGATGAAAAACACGGCGACCAACTGGCCCCCGAGGTCGCCCTGCTCTGGCAACCGCTCGCCCAGCGCGCCCGCTATGGCTACCCCATCAACCTCGTCTACCACGACCAGCAAACCCGACGGCTGTTGAACCGGTTCCTGCGACTTCCCCCGCTGGAACCCTTCCTCACCGGACTCGACGGCGAACGGCTCCGTCATCCCGAAGCCCCGCTCCGCTGGCAGTTGGACCCCGTCCAGGATGAACAGGACGACTATCGCCTCCGCCTCGTCCAGCCCGACGGATCCGCCGCCCCACGCACCCTGGTGGTGCTCCCCGGGCGCCCCACCCTCTACCTCACCAGCGATGCCCTGTGGTCCGGACCGCCCCTCGACGACCACGTGCTCGACCCGGCCGCCATCACGCCCATCCCGGCGCCCTCCCTGGAAACCGCGCCCGGCGTCCGCTTCCTCCAGCACCTCGGCATCCCGCTGCCGGAACGCCTTGCGGACCGCGTCCAGTGCGTGCCCCTGCAACCGGTGATCCAGGGCGAATTGCGGACGATCGCCTTCGGCAATGACACCGAGTACGCCGTCCTGGACGCCCTCGGAATCTCTCCGGACGACGGCTATTCGGAACGCTGGAACGGCAGCGCCTGGCTGGAGGTGCGCGATGCGGAGTCCGGCAAGCCTGCGCCCACCGCCGAAGGTGCCGGCCGCCTGGTCACCTTCGAACGCGGCAAACTGTCCGAGGTTCCGCGGCTGCTGGAACCGGCCGGATTCAAGTGGGACTTCGCCCGTCAACGCTGGCTGCTCCGCGTCACGGCGAAATTCCCCGACCAGTTCACCGCCTGGCTCGCGTCCGTGCCGGAGGGCGTCCGTCTGGACCTGCGCGGGGAACTGGCCTCCTTCACCCAGGCCACGGTCGCCGGACGCGTCCGCCTCGATGTCGCCGAGGCGGGCATGGACTGGTTCGACCTCAAGGTCGTGCTGGAGGTCACCGACACCCAACTGACCCCGGAGGAAGTCAAGGCCCTCCTCGATGCGCGCGGAAAATGGGTTCGTCTGGGATCCAAGGGATGGCGGAAACTCGAGTTCAAGCTGTCCGCCGAGCAGGACCAGCAGCTCGCCCGGCTGGGCATCAATCCCCACGAACTCTCCAGCGAAGCGCAGCGGTTCCACGCGCTGCAACTGGCGGACACCGCCGCGCGCGCCTTTGTCGAACCGGAGAAATACGAACTGATCCGACGACGCGCCGAGGAGATCCAGGCCCGGGTCACCCCGGATGTCCCGTCCACACTCAAGGCCGACCTCCGCCCCTACCAGAAGGAGGGGTTTCACTTCCTGTGTTATCTCGCCTCGAACCGCTTTGGCGGAATTCTCGCGGACGACATGGGCCTTGGGAAAACCCTGCAGACGCTGGCCTGGCTGGACTGGCTGCGAACCCAGGAGGCGCCGGTTTCCGATGCCGCAACTCCCGCCCCGGCGCCCGGGGATCGCAAACGCAAATCGGCCCGGGACGCCGCCGCCTCGACGCCCTATGCCGCGGCGCCGGTCCTGGTGGTGTGCCCCAAATCCGTCACGGACAACTGGCGCGCCGAGTCGGCGCGCTTCACGCCGCACCTCCGCGTCAGCGTGTGGCGCAGCGAGCAGGTGAAGGACCTGCCGTCACTGGCGGCACAGGCCGACATCCACATCATCAATTACAACCAACTGCGGATCGTGGGGGAATCCCTCGGCCGCGTGGCCTTTCACGTCGTCATTCTGGACGAGGGCCAATACATCAAGAATCCCGCCAGCATCACCGCCCAGATTGCCCGCGGGCTCAAGGCACGACACCGCCTGGTGCTATCCGGAACCCCCATCGAGAACAAGCTGCTCGACCTGTGGAGCCTGATGGGATTCGCCATGCCCGGGGCGCTCGGGTGCCGCGCCGAGTTTGCGCGGCTCTTCGATGCGCGCGGGGATGCCCTCGCCCGGCAGCGCCTCGCGGCGCGGGTCCGTCCGTTCCTGCTGCGCCGCACCAAAACACAGGTGGCGAAGGATCTTCCCGACCGCATTGAGGAGGACCTGTTCTGCGAACTGGAAGGGGAACAAAGAACGCTGTACCGCGCGGAACTGAAGCGCGCCCAGGCCATGCTGCTCCGGGTCAACACACCCGCCGCGCTCGCCAAACACCGCTTCAACTTTCTCACGTCGCTGCTCCGACTCCGGCAAATCTGCTGCCACCCGCGCCTCGCCAAGCCGGATTCCAAGGCCGAAAGCGCGAAGGCGGAGGCGCTCCTGGAAACGCTGGAGCCGTTGATGGAGGAGGGGCAGAAGGTGCTCGTCTTCTCCCAGTTCGTCGAAATGCTCGACCTGCTCCGGGAATCGATCCAGGCCCGCGGCTGGCCCACCTACTACCTGGTGGGAGGCACTGAAAAGCGCGGCGACCTGGTGCGCCAGTTCCAGGCCCACGAGGGCAATGCCGTATTCCTCATCTCCCTCAAGGCGGGCGGTTTCGGACTCAACCTCACCGCGGCCAGCTATGTCGTCCTGTTCGACCCGTGGTGGAATCCGGCCGTCGAGGCCCAGGCCATCGACCGGACGCACCGCATCGGACAAAAGCAAAAGGTGATCGCCTACCGACTGCTGATCAAGGACTCGGTCGAGGAGAAGATCCGCGCCCTGCAGCGCCAGAAATCCCAGCTCGCGAACGACATTCTCGGCGAGGAAAACTTCGCGCAGAGCCTCACCCTCGACGATCTGCGCTTCCTCCTCACCGAGTAGGCCTTCGGCACCGTTCCATTGACGATGCGCTTCAGCCTCCCGTAGATTCCCCTTGCTCGTGAAACGTTGTGTCCACCTCATCGCGGCCCTGCTGCTCTGCCTGACGCTGGGGCTGCATTGGGTGGCGCTTCAGTCGGTGGCGTGGACCACCATGGTGATCGAGCGCTCCTGCAACGCCTCGCTGCGGACGGCGCTGGCGACCACGTTTGACGGACAGCACCCCTGCAAACTCTGCCAGGTGGTCCGGGCGGGAACATCGGCCGGCGAGACCGCAAAGCTTCCGCTGAAGCAGTCGAAGCTGGAAATCATCCGCAACGGTCTCTCGTTCTGGACCCCGGTTCCCGCAGCCGCTCCCGTGTTCCTTACGCAGGCGGAGGACCCACCGGAGTCCCGACGCGACGCTCCGCCCCTCCCTCCTCCCCGGGTTGCCTGAACGCCGGTCCCCGGACCGCCCGTGATCGTCGGTTCCGCGCCGTAGCGAACAGCCCGTTCCCGGCCCGCCCCTCGTCCCACCCGCTCCGCCCGACCTCCGGATTCGCGCGTTCTGATCGCGCCCGCGTCCGGTCCTGGCGTCCCCCTCCTGGATCCCCACGGACGCCCACCGGCGTCCCGGAAGGATGCGCCTCCGGATTCACGCGCCTTCCACCACCCCGAATCCGGACTCGGCCGCATCCGACATGTCCGAACGCGTCCACAGGAGCCCCGGAGGAGTTCCCAGGGCCTTCACCCTGATCGAACTGCTCGTGGTGATCGCCATCATTGCGATCCTGGCCGGAATGCTTTTGCCCGCCCTGGCCGGGGCCCGCGCCCGGGCCCGGGCCACCGCCTGTCTCTCCAACCTGAGGCAACTCGGGATCGGATGCGCCCTCTACGCCGGAGACAATCGGGATGTGCTGCCGCTCTCCGCCCACCAGGGGGCGTCGTGGATCGGCCGGCTCGCCGCCTACGGACTCACCAACGTGTACCGATGCCCGCTCGACACGAATCGGGCCCGGTTGAACAGCTACGCGATCAACGATTTTCTGACACCGCATCCCTACGGCGCCGCCACCCTGGACTTTTCGCGGTTGACCTCCATCCCCGCCCCCACCGAAACGCTTCACCTGGCCGAAGCCGCCAACACGTTCGACGGATCCGACCACTTCCATTTCGCGGACACGTCCGGGGGTGGATTCACCACCAATGCGTTTCCCCGGGACGTCGCGGTCCAGCGACACCGGAACTCCGCCAATTATCTGTACGCGGACGCCCACGTTTCCGGCCTCCGATGGCCGACCGTCCGCCTCCTTTTGGGTCCGCCCGTGACGCGCTTTGTGCGTCCCGACGGACTCACCAGCAACACACCCTGAAACACAATGAAAGGAACCTAGTCACCCCCATGAACCTCAACCCACTCGCGCTCGGACTCGGCCTCATCGCCGCGGCCGCGCCGATCTACGCCCAGCACGGGCATCTCAACACCGGGGCCGTCGGAAAAAACCAGGGCGATGCCCTGTCCTTCCTCAACGGTGCCGACTTCGCCGCCAGTTCCGGCTACGTCAAACAGCTCAACTTTGCGACGTCCGGAACCTACGCGGGATTCTACGAGGGAGGCATCACCCTGACCGCGGTCCATTCCCAGTCGGGAACGGACGCGGACGGCATCCCATACGTCGCCGACCCGAACAGCGCCGCGAACGGATCGTTCATCCAGTACGAGATCGTCTCGGTGCAGGGACCTGCCGGCGGGGCCTTCCAGATCTGGGAGGACGAAGCGACCGCTCCGACCTTCAGCTATGCGTCGGGATACACGGCCGGAGCCGACCCGAACCTGATCGCGCTCAGTGACGCTGCACTGGGCGCCGGCAATCCGGGGGCGGATCCGTACGGACACCTCCACGGGCGCCGCTTCACGACCACCATCACGGGGGATTACACGGTCGGACTCCGCGCCGTGGACACCTCGGTCAACGGGGTCGGCGGCGGCCCCATCCAGAGCCCCAGCGCCACGCTGGAAATCCGATTCAGCGCCGTTCCTGAACCCGGGACCCTGGCGCTGGGAGCCCTCGGATTCCTCACCCTCGGATGGGTGATGCGCCGGCGTTGATCCGACGCCGAATCAATCACGGGTGTGGGGACGCAAGAGGACCGGAAACCGGCGATGGATAGGAGGCACACCCGCTCCATCACCGGCTTGGAACGGCCCCCTTGGCCCCACACCCACAGTTTGAAAGCAAAGCCTGCATGAATCGAAGTCCCAATTTTCGCACCGACCTCTGTCGGATGCGGCTCCGGCTCCTGCCCCTGGTTCTCGCCCTCGCCCTCCCGGCAATTCCGAAGGCTCACGAACACCTCGCCGCCGGCGCCCAACTGCCCGAGGCGGGATCCGCACTGCTGTTTGTGAATGCCGCCAACTACGCCACGGAATCGGGCTATGTCGTCCCTCTGGAACTGTCCACTAATGGGCCCTATGCCGGGTATCACCATGCCGAATTGACCTTCGTGTGCCAGCCCGCCACGCCGGACCGCGGCGGCCCCGCACCGTTTCATCCCGTCCCCGGCACCCACGTGGACGCCGTCATCGAAACCGTGGAAGGCCCCGCCGGAGGATCCCTGGGATTCTGGGAATCGCCCGGGGATGAAATCACCGCCACCGAACTGACCTTCAGCGTTCCCGTCGGAGAAACGCAGGGGACCCGGGGATTTCCCGTCAGCGAAAATGACGGCTCACCCGACGCGGACCCATTCGGACACATCCACGGTCGCGTCTTCAGCGCCACGGAACCCGGTCTCTATCGGGTTGGTTTCCGATTCGTGGACACGTCCTCAAATGGGCCTGGCGGTGGACCCCTGCACGCACCATCCCCCCGATTCTTCCTGCATTTCCAATCTGGAATCACCCTCGCGCACATCCAGGTCGGCACCGAAGGACTGGAGGTCACCTTCGCTGCCGCCAATGACTTCCGGTATTTCATTGAGGAACGTCCGCAACTCGACGGCCCGGCTCCCTGGGCCCCGATCGGCGATCCCGTGACGGGAGACAACCACCTGCACACCGTCGCCTTGGGCACCGGCGGAGACGTCCGCTTCCTCCGCCTGAGGCGTGAACCCCTGTGACGGCGGCGACCCGCGAAACCCGGCCGGCGTTCGTCCTCCTGTTCCTGAGCGGCACGGCGGCGTTGTCCCATCAACTGGTCTGGACCCGACGTCTCGTCGACGTCCTTGGAGCCAGCGCCGGAACGTTCGCGCGCGTTGTTGGCGCCTTCTGCTTCGGTCTCGCCCTCGGGGGCGCTTTGGCCGCCCTGTTCCCGGCTCCTGCCCGGACCGGCTGGCGCCGCATGGCATGGGCGGAACTGCTGGTCGGAATCCTGGGCGCAGGCGTGATGTCCGCCGTCCCCCTTGCGGATGTCCTCCAGCAGGGGACGTGGACCACCACCACCCTTCCCTGGATCCTGCCGGCGATTCTCGTGATCCCGCCCGCGATCGCCATGGGACTGGTCCTGCCGGCAGCACTCTCCGCAGTTCCCGAGCCCGGCTTTGCCGTTCGCGCCTACGCCGTGAACACGTTTGGCGGAGTCGTCGGAGTCCTGATGACGGTCTTCGTTTCCCTCCCCTCGTTCGGCCTGCTGGGCGCGGGCTTGGCCGCCTGCGGACTGAGTCTGGCGATCGCAGCCGGGGCCGCCGTTCTGTCCTGTGGGGCCCCCAGGGAATCGCTCCTCGAGGATCCGAAATCCCCCGCTCTGCCCGCTCCCCGCTTCGCCGGAGCACTCGCGTTTCTTTCCGGATTCCTCGTCCTCGGATCCGAGGTCGTGACCCAGCACCAACTGGCGCAGGTGACCATCAATTCCCATTTCTCCAGCGCGGCGATTCTCGCGGCCATCCTGCTGGCGCTCGCCGCCGCGTCGGCCGTGGCGGGACGAATCCGCGCCTTTCCCGATCAAGCCATTCCGCCGGCCGTGTTCTGCGCCGCCGTTCTGTGGATTCTCCAGCCTGCGGCCCTGTTCCTGGTCCGCCCCGGACTTCAGATCCTCCCCTACGAACTCGCTCCGCTGCCCTACTTCCTGCGGCTCGGCGGCCTCGCCGCCATCGCGGTGGCACCGGCGTTTGCGGCCGCCGGGCTTCTCTTTCCTCTCCTCCTCCGAGGCTCCACGTCGCCGCGCACCCTCGCCGCCTGGCTGGCCTTGAATGGACTCGGCGGTTGGATCGGTGCGGAACTCACGCAGTCCCTGGTGCTGCCTGCGCTCGGGCTCTGGCGCACCCCGGTCGCCGCCGGAGGAGCCTATCTGGTGACGGCCATCCTTCTGCTCGCAAGCCGAAGACATGCAGCCCATCCGCGGATTCTCATCCGGCCTGCCCTCGCCGCCCTCGCCCTCGGCGGATTCGCGCTTTGGAGTTTGAGCTGGGCCTCCGCGGCACGACGGCCCCAGGTCAGTCCGGTTCCGGGCGAACGCGTGGTCGCAGTGCGTGCCGGACGCGAAGGCGTCGTGGCCACCGTCGTTCAGGACACCAACGATTGGCGAATTGTCTTCAACAACACCTACACGCTCGGAGGCTCGCGGGCGCAGTTCAACCAGGAGCGACAGGCCCATCTCCCCCTCCTGATTCATGGTCACGCACATTCGGTCGCCCTGATGGGCGTCGCGACCGGCAGCACGCTCGCCGGCGCCGCCCTGCATCCCGGAATCGAACGCATCGACGCCTTTGAGTTGAGTCCGCTCGCCGCGGGTTTCGCTTCCAACTGGTTCGGCCCCTTCAATCGCGACGTCTTCAAGGACCCGCGGGTACAACTCACCGTGCAGGACGCCCGCTGGGGCATCGCGCGCAATCCCGGACGTTACGACGTGATCCTCGGCGACCTGTTTCTGCCGTGGCGGACCGGTGAGGGACGGATGTATGCCCGCGAACAATTCGCGGCCGTCCGCAAGGCCCTCCGTCCCGACGGGCTCTTCTGCCAGTGGCTTCCGCTGTTCCAGCTCACGCGCACCCAATACAACGTCATCACCCGCACCTTTCTCTCCGAGTTCCCCAACGCCTTCCTTCTGCGCGGCGATTTCTATCCGGAACTTCCCATTGTCGGACTGTGCGCCTTCGCCGACGGCACGCCGCTCGCCCAGGTGGATTGGAGCCTGGTGCGCGACGCCTGCGATCAATTGCGCGAACACGCTCCGGTCGCCGATCCGCTGGCCCGACATCCCGAAGGTGTTGCCCTGTGCGTCGTGGGAGTCGTTCCGGATCCGGGCCCGGGTCCCGTGAACACGCTCGGCAACGCGTGGCTGGAATGGGATGCCGGACGCAATGTGGTCGGACTTCGCGCCCCCTGGTTCATCGGAGTTCCTGAGGCGGAATACCTTCGGGAGGTTCTGAAGACTCATCCGGGTCCGCTGCCCCCGGCGCTGCGCGAAGCGCAGGACTCCGGACAATTCTTTCTGACACTGGAAGTGGCCCGTCGGGTCAACGCCCCCGTCTTCCCCAATCTCGCCGCACAGGTCATGTCCCGCATACCCCGATCCCTCCGGGAGGATCCGGGAGCCGACTGGACCCACTGGCCCGGACAGGTGAAGCCTCCGGGGTCCGTCCGCATTCGGGCAAATTCTCCATAACGTCGACCGACTCCCTCGAAACGGCCCCCCGGTCCCCTGCCGTTCCGAGGTTCCCCGACGGCCTGCCCCCAACGAAACGACACCGGAATTTGGCAGGTCACCGCACCAGGGCCCGGAGCAGGTCCCCGCTGTAGATCGCATTCGGAAGGACCTCACATTCGGCCCAACACCCAGGGCACTGACGCACCCACGCCCGCTGACGTTGGATGAGGTCGCCTCCCCAGACCTCATCAAAGGACTGGCGGCGCAGGTTCCCCACCCGACGGCTGTTGAATTGGCACGTGGGCATGTCGCCATCGGGATAAAGCCGCAAATGAGCATTGAGGGCGACGCAAGGCGGATTCGGACTGCCTTTACCCCCCAGCAGTCGGTTGCGAATTCCGCGGGTGTAGTACCGCTTGCTGACGCGCTCTGCGAATGGGAACGCGGCGGCGTCGCGCTCCACTTCATCCAGAAGCTCCGCCGTCTGTTCCGGTGTCAGCCGACCAAAGGTGGAGAACTGGCCGGCAATCGACGGGGCTGCATCCAATTCCTCCGTCAGGCTGTAGGTGGCGCTCACGTCGTAGGCCATGACCACCTGAAGCCTCACGCCCAGCGGCTTCAGAACCTCACGCAGGCGCCGGTACTCAGCGGGACCATCCGCATCCACAATGGTTTGGTTGACCGAAAGTTCCAGATTGAGCTCCCGCTGCCGCGGCGCCAGCGCCTTGACGGTGGCAAACGCGGTGTCCCACGCGATCCCACGGCCGCGAACGTGATTGTGCTTTTCCCGCGTGCCATCCAGGGAAACGAGCAGCCGGAGCGGAAGCTCCCGGGGACGCGTTTCGCAGAACTCGACGATGCGCGGTGTCAGGAATCCATTGGTGGTGACATGGAGGAACAGCGGTCGAAGACGCCGGAGGGTGATTTCGGCGATGGCCCGCAAATCGGCGCGGACAAAGGGTTCCCCACCCGTGAGCCGGACGGCATCCAGTCGCGGAAGCTGGGCAAAAATCCGGTCCACCTCCTCCAGGGACAGATCCTCCGGGGACTCCTTCTTCCAGCAATCACACATGATGCACCGGGCGTTGCAGTTCCATGTGACGATATAGGTCAGGAATCGCGGAGGGGATGGACGGCCCCGGCGGACGTCAGCCATCGCCTTCACGAGGGAGACGATTCTCATGAGAGTACGGGAAAGGACCGCGCTTTGCGGTCGGGTTGATGGAAACCCCTGGGTCGAAACTCCCGGGCGGATGCGGAGATCGGGAGGTGCTTCCGAATCACGGCGAGGGTGGGCTGTAACCCGTCCATGCGAGGTCGGTCGATCCGCGGCCTGAGGTGGTCCAGCGAATCCAGAAACAGTCGGAGATCCTTCGCAGTGACCCGCTCCAGTTCCACGGCATGGCCGGCTCCGCTCAACCTGAGAAACTCCGCGTTGAGGTACTGCTCGAAGTTTCGCGCCTCCGGAAGGGCCAGCACCGGCTTGTTGAGGAAAAGAGCCTCCCCGACCAGTTGGTTTCCCGCGGTCGAGATCAGCGCATCACAGGTCGCCAGGTCCTCAAGAAACCGGTGTTCGTCGATCTGGCAAAACACCAAGCCACCCCGGCGGGGATGAACTCCGAGGCCATACACCCGGACCTCCCGACCGATCGAGGCCAGGGCATCCATGACCCGGGGTGGAGCGAATCGTCGCCAATACGCCACCAGGTGGGACCCCTGAAACACCGAAGCAGTGCGCACCTCCGGACGCAACATCACTCCAACCTGGGTTACGGAACGGCATCCCTTCCTGAGGGGCGGAAAATAGAACGAAGAAACGACGGTTTCCCGCTGACCATTCACCAGCGCGCGGACGACCCATCCCATGTACGCGGCATGCCATCTCAGCCGAATCGGCAGCGATGAGAGATCATAACAGGACAGAAAATGCTGGTGGTCGATGCTCAGCAGGGGAATGCCGAGTTTCCTGGCGACGCGGGGCAGGGCCGGTTCAAAATCACTGATCATCAGGTCGGGACGTTCCTCCCGGGCGACCCGTTCGAGGTCACGGATCAATCGCGGGAGCTGACCGAGATACTGGGCGCCGGCACCGATCGTTCTACGGAAGTCGATTCGGCGGTCCTCCGTGTATTCGAACTGAAGCCCAGGCATCCGCCGGATGCACACGTTCGTCCCCTGATACAGCGGGAGCAGAAACACCCCCGCCTCACCCGGGGCAAACACCGTCACTTGATGGTCGTCCCGCAGGGCTTCGACCAGGGTGCGCACCCGGGTTGCGTGCCCTCGCCCCTCGCCGGCGAGGCTGAAGAAGATCTTCGCCATTCGGACAGGTGGTTTCTGGAAACTTCGGTACGATCGCCATTAACGACAGCGCCCATATCGGATCGCAAGCGCGCGGCGCACTGTCGCGTCGAATTCTCAGGAGCGTGACCTGGCTGTAGGTTTTTGGGTTCCGCGGACGTACCGTCCCTGGTCCGAGGGATACCTACCAAAACCGCGAGACACGTTCACACGCTTCCCGGAAACCGGTTCCCAGGTCACCTGCGCCCGACGTAAGGGAGCGTCAGGCCCTCGCCCTGAAGTCGTTTGCGAACCTCGCCATTCCGGGACTCCTGAACCCGCACGTGGAAGGGATCTCCCGAGTAGCAAATCTCGGCCAGGAATGCGAAGACATCCGAATCCTCGTTCACCAGCATCGGTGCCAACTGACCGGCAGTCGTTGTGTAACTGAAGCCGCCGAGGATTTCCGTGCGCCCGCCGCGCAGGGTTCGAACGAGCGTTCCACCCCGTTCGGTCTTGTAACCCAGAATCCACGCGGTCCCGCCGTCATTGGTGAAGTGGGTTCCCTCGTTCTCGATATTGAGTTGGCGGGCCCACAGTGTCTGCCGCTTCACGTGGAGGCCATGGGTCACGACATCCTCCAGGAACCACTCGGCTTCCTCCGCCGCAGCCGTGGAGGTCAAATCGCAGTCAGCGACGCTCCTCAGGACCACCGTCCGCCCGGTCGCGATTTCCAGTCCGCCATGAATGTTGGAGAAATGCTCCAGCACCACCACCGGTGCGGTCCCATCGGCAATGCGAAGATCCGGCTTCAGTCCGTGACCATAGTTGATGGTCCCACCAAGCCCGATCACCCGCCTCACCACTCCCCGGATCACCACCGGGGTGAGCAGCCGGTAGCTCCCGGGAAGAAACACCGTGGTCGCTCCCGAGTCGATGGCCCTCTGAATCGCGCCCGAGGAATCCCGCACGCCATCCGGGTCCGCCCCAAAGGCGTCCACCACCGCCCATTCCGAAGGGGGATCCCATGGCACGTCCGGCGTCTCTCGAACCGGCAGACGCAGGGAGCCTCCGGTCGCAGCGAACAGCCGCGTCACCGGGAGAGACCCGTACTCCACAACCTCCGGCCCGAGACTCCCGGGTTTGTCCGATCCCTCCACCCGCAGGGCGGCGCCAACATCCGGGGACGCGACATCCCCCACGGCCCGGCGATACCCACGAGTCCGAACGTCGCGCAGAAATACGACGCCTCCATTGTAGTTCACCAGGGCCGGGACCTCCTTCGCGGGCCCGAGTCCGGTCAGGTCGGCGTCCAACAGGCAAAGCGTTCCATAGGTCCTCACCGCGGGCACCTGGTTCTCACTGGTCAAACCCCGAAGGCTCAGGATCTGCCCCTCGTTCTCGAAACCCGCCTGGCGTTGGCCCCGCAGACGCAACCGCTCGAACGTCTGGCTGTTGACGGCATGGGCCGTATACACGCCGCGTTCGAAGCCCTGGATCTCGCAATCCTGAACGAGCAGCGGCCCATTCATGTCCCGGGTGCCGAGATCCAATCCAATAAGCCCGCTGTTCTCCCCGGCTCGGAACCGGCAATGACGCACCGCCCCGGAATTGTTCGAGTAAAACCGGAGTCCCACCGCCCCGGCGTTGCCGCCGCCCACGTCAAAGGAGATCGACTCCACATAATTGTGGAACCAGTCTGCGGATCCGAATCCCCCGCAGTCCAGAATGGCCCCAGGCCTTTGCCGATCAGGAAAGACTCCATCCGCCAACCGGAGGACGGTCTGGTCCCGATCCTCACCCCGCACCCACGTCATGCCCCAGTTCTCACGACCCTCCCAGCGCTTGGGCCAGGTGAGGGTGCGGGTTACCCGGTAAACGCCCCTGGGAAACCACAGCAAATGGTTTCGGCCGACATGATCCTGGAACGCCCGCTGAAGCGCCTCGGTGTCATCGGAGACGCCGTCCCCGCGGGCCGAGTACGGCGGCTTCGTGACGTCCACCACGCGGGGATTTTCCGGAAAGGTCCCGCCACCGAGAACCCGAAGTCCGAAGGACAGGAACACCAATCCCAACCTGACCGAAGCCCGTGGCCCCTTTCCCGAACCATTCATCGGCGAACCCTCAACTCGAAGCCCGCCCCGTCAACCCGCCCCCTTTTGGCCAGACCTCCAACGCGGTCGACAAAGCTCCTGCCAACAGGTCCACCTCGGACTCCATATGCTCGGCACTCACCGCGAAGCGGAAGAATCCGTCCGCCGCACCGCCCGGATATCGAATCCATGTCGGGAGGATGCCTGCGTCCAACAAGGCCCGCCGCACGGCCTCAGCCTCGGTGGGCGAGGAGGGATTCACCGCCGTCACCGGCGTTTCCGGGCATCCCCGAACCGCCGGATGCTCCGGAAGACGCTCGAACAGCCGGCGCTGAAGCGCCTGCGCCCGGCGGATCCGCCCCGGCTCGCGCCGGATCACCCGCAACGCCGCGAGAATTCCGGATGGGATCGCCAGCGGCATCGCCGTGCTCCCCACATACGGCCCGGCCTTGCGCAGGGATTGAATCACCTCCCCAGTTCCCAACACGGCTCCCCCGGAAACACCCACGGCCTTCGCGAGGCTCATCGTCACCGCCACCCTCGGATCCTGAATTCCATATCGGGCAACGATCCCCCGCCCCCCCGGCCCCACCACGCCCGCGCCGTGCGCATCGTCAACCACCATCCAGCCGCGACGCGGAAGATGCCGCAGGTAGGCATCCACGGGAGCCATTCCCCCGCGAATACCAAAGGTCCCATCGGTCAACAGCACCGGACGCGACCCTTGGGGCAGCCGCTTCAGACATCGAACCAGCGAGTCCGGATGGGAATCGGTCATGCGAAGAAGCGGGAGTCCCGACGCCGCGGCGGCGTCGCGGACACAGGCGTGGGACTCTGAATTGAGAACCACGGAACCCACCCACGGGCGCAGCGCTTGAAGGGCTGCGAGGGGCGCGAGGTATCCACAGGACACCAGGGCGGCGGCGGGAAATTGGAAGAAGCGGGCCAGGGCCTGCTCGACCTCGAAATAGATCCGGTGCTCACCCGTGGTGGTTCGCGAGGCGCCCGTTTGCGTGGGTCCGGTGGTCAGCGCCTTCCGCATGGACGCACGCACGTCAGGGTGCCACGCCAGTCCGAGGTAGTCGCAGCCGCCGAAGTACAGCAGCCGTCGCCGCCCCACGCGAATGTGGGTGGCATCCACAAACGTCAGGGGAGCGTGATCCGGTTCTCGCCGTGTCCGACGTACGCTCATGGCCTGGACCGACGGAAGCCGCGAACGGGTCCCGATGCGAGCCCGATTCGCGTCGCCTCCCGGGACATCTATTCCACGACTACACGAAAGAATCCTCCGGCCGCGGTCTCCGGAAGTTCCGCCCGAAGTATCCCGCCATACCCGGAAATCAGGTCGCCCACCTGGGTCCACTCCAGCGTCCCGCCGAGGGAATCTCTCCGTTGCACGCGATACGAAACCCCGGCGTGTCCAATCCACTCAAGTCCGGGGCGTCCGGCATCCCCGGAGACAACGACCTTCCATAGCGACGCGGGATCCGTGGGAACCGTCCTTGCGGAGTACTCCGCAGCGTTGTTCGTCCCGTCGCCGTCCGGGTCTCCACCCGAATCCTCCGCCAGGGATCCAAACTGGTCCCGCTCCCATCCGTCGGGCAAACCATCGCCGTCAAGGTCGGGCGCGGACTCCCAGGACAGGGGCGTCATCACCACGTCGCCCGACCCGTTCCCATCTCCGGAAACCAGATTGTCTGCAAAGGTGGTGAAGGCGACGAACCGTCCGTCCGCGCTGATTTCCGGTCGGGTCGAGAGGGAATTTCCCAGCGAACCGGATTCGGAGCGCGACAACAAGGTGGTGTGCCCCGTGTAACGATCATGGACAAAAATGTCCTGCTGCGCATTGGAGTCCCCGGGGACCAAATCTGCGGCGAAGCTCCGAAAGACCACGAATCGTCCGTCGGAGGAGATCACCGGCTCGCGGCTGTCCGCGGAACCCGGGTTCCCCCCGGGCGTCCGACTGATCAGTTCCTCCTGCCCCGTCGCCGTCCGCATCGACCAAACCTGAACCGGGGACGTCCCAGGGGCCGCCCCGGGATCGGCCGTCCGCGCATAGACCAACACCGCGCCATCCGGTGTGGACTGCATTTCTCGTGGAGTCCAAACCGCGTCGGTCAACCTCCGAACCGTTCCCTGCGGGATGTCTTGGATGAAGACTCCCGGATCCCCGTCGAATCGATCCCTTCGATACACCAGGTGCCGCCCGTCGCCGCAGAGCACGGCGTCGCGCCCGAGGACATCAAACGCCTTTACCCACGTGTCCCCGAACCGTACGACCACATATCCCGTCTGCCGGGGGGATCCCAGATAGGCGACCCGCCCATCGGAGGAAAGTTGCAGGCGGCTGGCCGCGCCTGCCACGGGGCCATATAGGATACGATCATTCAATTCCCAGGTTCGGCGCCGGTCCAGATCGCGGACAAGGAGATGGGGTGCGAGGGGAAGGCCCCGCGCAAACGCAACCGTTCGGGCATCCGCGCTTGCGGACAACAACACGTTGGCTCCCGCCAGAGCCGTTTCAACGCCGTCCGCAGCACTCGCCAGTTCCAGTCGCCGGGAGACACGGTCCCAAACGTACACCTGCGACAGGAGATCCTCCGAAGGATGGGTCAGGACACCCCCCTCCCGGGAAAAAACCATGCGCCGCCCGTCGCCACTGAGCCAGCCATCCAGGAAGCGCCCTGCCGGACTTCCGTTGGTCGTCACGGTGGCGACGACCGTCACACCCAAAATTCGGTCGAAGAGGAATGCATCCAGGGTCCTGCCGCCATCCCCGGGAACCAGGTCCGGTGCGTCGGAACGAAACGCCAGGAATCGTCCATCCTCACTCCACCGCAGGCCGCCACGGCTGTTCCCCGAGGCCGTCCGTCCCATCACCAGCGGATCCACCAAGGACACCACCTCGCGAGTGCCCTCCAGGACACCCACCACCACCACATCCGATTGCCCATTCCGATCCCCCGGGACCATCACGGGCTCCTGCTCCGACAACACAATCCATCGTCCGGTGGCGTCAAACTCCGGAAGCGTCACTCCATCCTCACGACTGACGAGGCGGGTGGCTCCCGTCTCCAACACCCGGTGATACAGTTGCCACCGGCCCGACTCCGTCACCCCGGCTTCAGGCACGGGAGCATCCGTTGCAAACAACACCGCAAGGCCATCTGGACTCACCACCGGATCCACCGACGATGCCGGTTCGGTGCCCGCACCCCCGCCCACCCATTCGGACAGGGTTCGCAGTCCAACCCCCTCCCTCCAAACCCCCACCTGGACACGCGGGTTCTCCCCATCGCCACGAACGACCTCAAAGGCGATCGTGCGACCATCCGGGGACAGCACAGGACCCAACGCCAAAGCCGAGGAGGACACGTCCAGACCGCCCGATGCGTGAACCATCTCCGAGGTTTGCAGGTTCAACACCCAAATCCCGACGGTCTCCGTCGGTACGGCGGCGGAAGGCGGAAAACTGAACGCCAGCCTCCGGCCGTCCCTCGACAACTCGGCTTCGCCCACCGGAAGGGGCTGGGAAACCGGCCGGAGGGGTGTGCCGGGTACCACGACGCGACGCAGGTCGGAATCCCCGCGGCGCCACACGAGAAGCTCGGTGGACAGGCCTTCCAGGGATCCCGGACCCACCGAGGAGTTTTCCATCACGAGCACGGAGCCGTCGTCACTCAACGCCAGCAACCGGGACTCGCGGTCCGCGGCAATCCCGGGCGCCGAAACACTGATCAACTCCGTACGCCCCACCTGCAGATCCCGAAGAAAGACATCGATCGCCGCATTCGAATCCACCGCGTCCACCAGGTTCGTGGACGCACTCTCAAAGGCGACGAACCGCCCATCCGAGGAGATCAGGGGATGAAGCGCTGCGGCGTCCCCCGCCCCCGTTCCGTCCACCCGGACACTGACGAGTTGAAAGGCGCCCCCGGTCAAATCCCGCGCGTAGATATCCGGCACTCCGTTGGTGTCGAACAGGGCGGCGACGTCGGTGCCCCATTCCAAGGCAACCCATCGCCCATCCCCGGAAACCGAGAAACCGCTGACCGGGCGATACCCCAGGGGCCCCGGTGTTGCGCGGGACACCAACTCCGTGCGGCCGTCACGGCGATCCCTGCGAAAGAGGTCCTGGACCGTGCCATTGGGATCCTCGACGACCAGGTCCGGCGCATCACTCAAAAAGAAGACCTGGCGGTCCCCGTCGGCGAACCCGCCGGCTCCAGACAGGCCGGACGCCGTGGAGTGAGCCGCGGATCCGGCATCCCGAACGGAGACCGGCACCAGGTCGGCTCCGGCGAGGTTGGTGATGACAGCGACCAGGAACCAACGGAAACACCGGAAGGTCTTCATGGGTTTGGGGAGGGGAGAGGGATGAAGTTGGACGGGTTACGAATGTAATCCAATCGAATCATTGACAGTCGTCAACAGTAAAGTGAGCAACACAGTTCCTTGGGTTTTCTTTGTGACACCATCGGAGGACATCCGAGACCTCGGGCAAGGTTCGGTGACATCGCGCGCCGGATTCTTGGAATCCGGCGCGCGACCGCTTACGGCTGGGCCAATGCCACCCGCAGGAACTCCGCCGGCGCCAGGCCCTGCAACCGCTGATGGACGAGCCCCTCGTATCCAGTGATGGGAGTGCCCACCGGAGTCCACCGCGCCCCCGGCGCCAGGGAGTCCGCACTCTCCAACTGATACCGGACGCCGGCATGTCCGTACCAATCCACCTCAACGCCGTCCGCCGTCTCCCTCAACCCCGCCATCTCCAGACCGGACAGTTCATCCACCGGGGAGGTGTGCGCGCGATACTCGTCGAGGTTTGTGAGTCCGTCTCCATCGGGATCTCCCATCGCGCCTTCCGCCCGGGATCCGAAATGGTCCTGCTCCCAGACATCGGGAAGGCCATCGCCGTCCGTATCCACAACTGACGACTGCGGCACCGACACCTTCACCACGGTCGGCTCGCGGGACGGATCTCCCGGAATCAGCCGCGTTCCGAAGGTGGTGAAGGCCACCGTGCGCCCGTCTCCGCTGATGGCGGGTCCGGCACAATTTCCGCTCTCCTGCGTGCCGTCATCCCGGCGGGACAGCCGGTGGGTGACGCGCGCATATCGATCGCGGACGAAGATGTCGGCGAACCCGTTGCTGTCCCCATCCACCAGATTGGAGGCAAAACTGGAGAAGACCACGAAGCGTCCATCCCCGGACACCCGCGGGGAGCGGCAATCCCCGTTGGCGGGGAGACCATCGACACCCACGGAGATCAACTCGATCACGCCCGAGTCCATGGCCACCGAAAAGATTTGGCGGGACGCTGCGACGCTTCCCGCTGCCTGAACCGCGCGGCCGGATCCAACCACCGTGCTTCCGTCGCCCGAGGCGAGCAGGTTCCCCAGGCGATACTCAGTCCTGGAAATCCGCAGCTCCCTTTGGCCGACGACCGGGTCGATCCGGTAAACATCCACCGGCCCACCCGGGAAGAGCAGAACTCCCACAACCATCCTCCGCCCCTGCGATGGCGTGTGGATCGGATACGCAAAACTCGACCCAAACAGAATGGCCTGTTGCGAACGACGCGCCTCAAAGTCGTACCAGCCCGTGGGCACCCTGCCCGCGACCCCGATCCTCGCGCCATCGGAACTGAGCGCGGTCTCGGAGAACGGGGTCAGTTCCCCGATCTGCGCATCCCAGTCGGAAGGCAAATACCGTCCTTCTTCGCGGGAGAAAATGGGCGGCGGGGATTTCACTTCGTTCCACCGAAACAATACTCGCCGCCCATCACCGCTTAATTGCAGGCCTGCACTCGAATCCACTCCGCCAAGGACTCCATCGACCTTGGGGCTGCCCAAAACTGGGGCTCCCTCCCCCAGGACCTGGACCAGGACATTGACCGGATAATCCGTCGTCCCGGCAACCGCAGCCTCCGGACTCAGCAGGGCCACGGTGCTGCCGTCCGCAGACATCACACTCCGACGGGCCCGATAGGCCGTGGCGGGTGGCGTCGTCCCGGCGACATTGACGAGTTGGTTGGACCCCGTCAGTGCGTCGTAAACATAGGTGTCCAGCCCGGCCGACGGCGGAGTTGGGGAGAGATCCCGGGCATTGCTCCGATATAGAATGCGCCGCCCGTCATCGCTCAACGAAACCACCCGCGCCCAGGTCGCAGCCGAAGTCACCGGAGCCGTCACATTGACAGGACTCAGGATCTCCACGGGAGCCGGGAGCGTCGGATCGAGCACCTTCAACGAGGCGCCCGCGCCGTCGTTCTCCTGGGGCGAGTACGCCAGGAAGGATCCGGAGTCATCAAACGCGGCGTCGAGTTCCCGCTCCTCCACCGCGATCACCCGGGTCACACCGGACTCCAATTCCCGGAGGAATGCCCGCGGCGTGCCCGGTTCCATGGGTCCCGCCTCCGGAACCGCCTCCGCCGTGGAGAACAGCACTCGACCGCCATCCGGACTCATCTGCAGGGAAGTCGCCCGTCGGACGTCCGTCGTCCCGACTCCGGGCGGGGCGAGTTCCTCCAGGCTCTGAAGCCCCTTCCCCTCCGTCCAACACCGGATGGCTCCATCCAGGAAATCGCGGTCCCTGTTGATGAGGAACGCCAGTCGCCGGCCATCGTCCGAAATCGAAAGCCAGTCCTCCGCGATTGGGTTCACCAACATTTCCGGGTTCCAGATCGAAGTCACCGTTCCCGTCCTCAGGTCCGCCCTCCAGATACCCCGGGTATTCTGGCTGTTGCTGCCAAACGTACCCGGCACATAAAACGCCAGGAACTCTCCGGACGGGGTCACATTCAGGATCGACACCCGTTCAATGGCATTCACGCCGCCGCCGAAAACCGCCGGCAGCCGGATCCTCTCGGACAGGCCCGTGGATGCCCTCCACACCATGATGTCGGTCGCGGTTCCGGCCGGCTCCGACCCCGGACGGTCGTCGCTTAGGTACGCCACCACGTCGGCCGCAGCACTGACGACATAGAGGTAGGCCCAGTCGCCAATCACCGTCACATCGCCCGAAGCCACGTCGCGGAGGCACAGCGCGAAACCGATGCCCGGGGTGGCACCCGGCCGGACATCGGATGCCGGCGTCCCGTACACCACTTTCCGCCCGTCCGCGGAGAGGACCGGATTGAAGGAGGAACCCGCGCCCGGACCGCTGCGGTCGAGATTCCAACTTACCAGGGTGGTGGTCCCCGCCTCCATGTCCCGGACAAAGACGTCCGCCGCCTCGTTGGTATCACCGTCCACGAGGTTCGATGCATGCGTCACAAAGGCGACGCGCTGACCGTCCGCGGACACCGAGAATTCCGGGATCGCGCGATTCGCGCCCTCGCCCGGGATCCGGGACACGGTCACCAACTCCGTCCTTCCCGTGACCGTGTCCCGCCGGAAGACATCCATGCCCGGCCCGTTGAAATCGTTTTCGACCAGGTTCGGCACGTCGCTGACAAAAAACAGATAGCGATGCCCGCCGGCCCACACCGGACCGGCGGCGCTGCCCACCACTTCGGAATTCCACGGCGCGTCGGGCAGACGGACCGTGACAGGAACCGGTTCGGATCCGAGGCGCTGCGGGACCGCCAGGAGCGCCAGGACGACCGGGAGAGTTCGGACAAGGGCTTTCATAGGTTTTGGGGATTCGGTTGCCGGAGGACCACCCCGGAAGGGACCGGAGCGGAGAATCCAGGGAGGCAACGGAAATGATGTAGTCCAAGGCCGTCATGTTTCGCAAGTGTAATCTTACAATTGAAAACGATGAACCACTCCCGGGCGCCGCACCCCATTCCGGAAGATTCCCAAGCCGGATTCCTCCGACACTCCCGCTGCCGGAAGATTCTTTGAGAATGTTGTCCTCCCTTGGACTTCCCATTCGTCAACCCGGTGAACAACGATGAATTCCGAAACGAAGCCCTCCATGAACACAACGTCCCGTGACCTCACCCTCACCCGTCATCTCAAGACCACGCCGGAGCGCGTATTCGCGGCCTGGACGCAGCCGGAGCTGCTCCGCCAATGGTTCACCCCCAAGCCGGTCGTGACCACCGAGGCCGAGGTCGACCTCCGACCCGGTGGGACCCAGCGGACGGTGATGCGCATGCCCGACGGAACGGAACACGATCATCGCGGGGTTTATTTGGAGGTGGTCCCGGGCCGCCGCCTGGTCTTCACCACGGCCTACGTGGCCGCCTGGGAACCCGCCCCGGAACCCCAGCCCGGCACGTGCGGCTTCCCGATGACCGGCATCCTGACGTTTGAACCGGAGGGAACGGGCACGCGGTACAACGTGCTGATCCGGCATCAGACCGTCGCGGATCGCGAGGCCCACGAGAAGATGGGATTCCACGCAGGATGGAACCAGGCCACCGACCAACTGGCGGAACTTGTTGAGAGCGACCTCCCGATCCCGACGCCTCCCCCCGTCTCCTGCCCCACCGGACGCCTCGTCAGCCCCTACCTCAATTTTGACGGACGGTGCAGCGAGGCGGTTGCGTTCTACCGCGAGGCCCTGGGAGCCGAATTGGACGCCCTGATGCGCTTCAAGGATGCTCCGCCGTCGGAGGGCTGCGCTCCGGGCAATCCTGAACTCATCATGCACGCCGCCCTGCGCATCGGCGGGACCCAGATCATGGCGTCCGATTGTCACGGCACGGGCAAGCCTTCGTTCGCCGGCATCTCGCTCGCCCTGGCGGTCCCGGATGCCGCCGATGCCGAACGCACCTTCCGCGCCCTGTCCGCCGGAGGGACCGTCTGCATGCCGCTCGGATCGACCTTCTGGTCCCCGGCCTTCGGCGTCGTCACCGACCGCTTCGGAGTCACCTGGATGATCAACACGATCCCCGCCACGCAGGGAAGCCAAAGCCATTGAATCAAATCTTCGCCTCCCCGTCCGGAATCACCGAGCATCACCCCATGAATCCACAGAATCCCACGGACGAATATCTGCTGCTGATCCGCGGCACCCACTGGAATCACGGCATGTCCCCCGCGCAGTTGCAGCGCGTGATGACGGACTTTTATGCCTGGGTGGACGGCCTCACCCAAAAGGGCGTCCATCGCGGCGCTCAACCCCTCGTCGAGGAGGGAAAACTCGTGTCGGGACCCCGCGGTTCTTCGGTGACGGACGGCGTCTTCGCCGAATCCAAGGAGGCCATCGCCGGATACTTCCTTCTGGCGGTTCCCTCCTTGGACGAGGCCGTCCAACTCGCCCAGGCGTGTCCGATCCTGGAGTTCGGCGCCCAGATTGAGGTCCGTCCGATCGCAGACCTCTGCCGCCCCATGGCCGAAGTGAAAACATTCCAAAGTTCGTAGTCCCACCTTCAGGTGGCTCCCCCGCGTCCCCTCGCACAAATGCACGGGATGAATCCCGGACTACGAATTTGCGCTCCAAGTCCGGATTCCCATCCACCCACGTGAACTGCAACCTCCCCCAGATATGAACCCTGCCGAAACTGAAATCGCCAAGGCAATCGACCGCTGGATTGTGGCCCTGAAGGGTCGGAACCTCCAGCAGCTCTTCGCGGATTACGCCCCGTCGATCATCCTGTTCGACGTCAAACCCCCGTTCCAACTCCGCGGGGTTCCCGCGATCCGGACGATGTGGGAGGAGTGTCTCCCCTGCTTCCCGGAATCCTTCGGCTACGAACGACGCGACATCCGCCTCATCGCGGGAGTGGACGTCGCCGTGGCCCACTGGATCTTCCGCATCACCGGATGGCCGGAGGACCATCCCGCCGCCGGAATGTGGTTCCGTGCCACCCTGGCCTTTCAGCGCACCGGGGGACGCTGGCTCGTCATTCATGAACACGTCTCCTCCCCCTTCGATCCGATGACGGGAATGGTCGTCAGCAAGCCCGAGGTCGAATGACCGCCGGGAAGTCCCGCCCTCCGTTCGTAGTCCCACCTTCAGGTGGCTCCCCCGCGTCCCCTCGCACCAATGCACGAGATGAATCCCGGACTACGAACCCACCCATGACCGAGGATCTCTTCCGCCACGAACACGCCCGCCTCGTCTCCCAGTTGGTGGCGCATCTTGGCCTGCACCGGCTTCAACTGGCCGAGGACGTCGTCCAGGAGGCCTTTGTGCGGGCTCTTCAGACATGGCCCTATCGGGGGATCCCGGACAATCCCGCCGCCTGGCTCACGCAGACATCGAGGAACCTCGCCTTCGATCAGCTACGCCGGGAACGGAACTGGGACCGCAAACAGGAGGGAATCATCGCGGCCCAGTCGCAATGGCACGGCGCCCTGGATTCCGGGGCGATGTCCTCCCCGGAGGATCTCAGCGACGAAACACTGCGCCTCCTCTTCGTCTGCTGCCATCCGCAACTGTCCACCGAGGCCCAAACCGCGCTCGCGCTGCGAACCCTCTGCGGCTTCAGCGCGTCCGAAATCGCCGCCGCCTACCTCACCACGGAGGCGGCCATCGCCAAGCGCCTCGTCCGTGCCCGCCAGCGCATCCGGGACCTCAATCTCCCCTTCGTGGTTCCGGATTCCCCGGAACTTCCCCAACGGCTCGACGGGGTTCTTCGAACCCTTTACCTGCTCTTCAACGAGGGATACCGGGCCTCCTCCGGTGATCAACTGATCCGTACGGACCTGTGCCATGAGGCGGTCCGTCTCGTTCTTCAACTCACGGGACACCCCGCCACCCGCCAACCCCAAACCCTGGCCCTCGCGGCGCTGCTGCTGCTCAACGCCGCCCGACTGCCTGCGCGCGTGGACGACGCGGGAAATCCACTCCGCCTCGACGAGCAGGATCGCGCGCTTTGGAATCGGGCGATGATTCAACGCGGCGTCGAGTATCTCGGAATGGCCGCCGGGGGTGCGCAACTCTCCGAGTACCACCTCGAGGCTGCGATCGCCGCCTGCCACTCGACGGCGCGCGAAGGTGCGTCCACGGACTGGGCCCGGATCCTGTCGCTCTATGACCAACTGGTGAAGCTCCAGCCGTCGCCCGTCGCCCTGCT
>JAEUHD010000367.1 GCA_016793645.1 Verrucomicrobiales bacterium | reverse complement strand
GGAACTTGAGGGCGGGGTGGCCGGAAGGGCTGCCCGATATCGCCGGAATCATGAGGTGCTTCTTTCCGGGATGACGAAACTGGGCTTCCGGAGCTATCTCCCGGCGCCGGTTCAAAGTCACATCATCACCAGTTTCCTGTTCCCCGCGGATCCCCGTTTCACCTTTGCCGAGTTTTACCGGCGCGTGGCGGAGAAGGGGTTCATTCTTTATCCCGGAAAGATCAGCCAGGCGGACACCTTCCGGATCGGTAACATCGGGCGCCTCTTCGAGTCCGACATGCGGGCCGTGGTGAACGCCATTGCGGAGGCCGTGGAGGAAATGGGAATCGCGCTTCCGCTGGCCCCGGGGGCCTGAAGCGCCTCAGGAGTCCTGGAGCTGCCGGCGGATGGGGCCGAGTTCCGCCAGGGCGGCCTCGAAATCGTATCCCGCCAGGTGCGCGGCGATGCGTCGGAGTCCTGCCTCCACCGCACTTCCAGAGGCATCCTTCAACGCCTCATCCAGTGCCCCGGGGGCATCGGCGCTGTCCGATCGAAGCAGGGTCTCCAGCCGTTGCAGGTGTTCCCGGAGAAGGCTTGGATCTCCCCGGGGCGGGGTGGAGGCGGAGGAGTCAGGGACGTATCCGCGGATGGCGCACTGGACGTCGGCCAGCGCGCTTTCGAGGGCGGGCAGGGCCGCTTCCGCGCCCGGGACATTCCCGGCAGCCGAGGTCCGCTCCACTTCGGCCGCCGCGGCCGCCACCCGGGTTGCCCCAAGGTTGGCAGCCACGCCCTTCACGGTATGGGCGGCACGCTGGGCGTCTTGGATGTTTCCGGATTTCAGTGCGGACCGGATGAGGTCGCCACTCGCAGCCTGACCCTCTGAGAATTTGAGGAGAAGGCGGCGATAAAGGTCCCGATTGCCGGCGACCCGGCGCAGGCCGTCGTCCACGTTCAACACGTGGGCATCGGGTGCCTCCGGTTCCCGGGTCCGGGATCTGGTCGTCGGGGACGAAACATCCGCGGCGGCCGCCGGCCGTGGGCCGGAAATTCCCCGCCGCTGCTCGGGCGGGGGAGCCCATCGAACGACCGCGGCGAACAGTTGATCCGGGTCCACCGGTTTGGAGACGTGGTCGTTCATTCCCTCGTCAAGGCAGCGCTGGCGTTCCTCCACGGTCGCGTGTGCGGTCATGGCGATGATCGGCAGCCGGGCGAGCCGCGGGTCGGCCCGCAGATGCGCCGTCGCCTGATGGCCGTCCATTTCAGGCATCTGAAGGTCCATCAGGACCAGGTCGGCCATTTCGGGATCGGCGTTTAAACGATCCACGGCCTCGCGCCCGTGATGGGCGACCGACACCGACGCCCCGGCTCCCTCGAGCAGTTCGACGGCGATCTGGCGATTGATTTCATTGTCCTCCGCCAACAGGACGCGAATGCCCTGCAGGGAGGCGGCGGATTCCCGTCCTGCCGCGCTGGCGCGCGCCGTCTCGGACCGGGCGGGCGCGAAGAGGCTGACCAGGGTGTCCACGAGCATGGACTTGGTAACGGGCTTGAGAAGAAATCCGTCGATCTTCAGCCGTTCCGCCTCGTCGCGGACTTCCTCACGTCCGAAGGCGGTGACCATGACCACGGCGGGCGGGTGTCGAAGGTGAAGGGACTCCTTGATCCGCCGGGTGGCCTCGAGGCCGTCCATGCCGGGCATGCGCCAATCCATGAGCACGAGGTCGTAGGGTCGGACGGCGTCGTGGTTCTCCACGGCGCGGATCGCCTCCTCCCCGGAAGCCGCCACATCCACTTCGCCGGCGATGGTTTTCAGGGAGTCGGTCAGGACTTCCCGGGCGGCGGCATGGTCATCAACGACCAGCACCCGGAGACGCGGGAGCTGTTCCGGAATCCGCGGGCGGGAACTGGACGCCGTTCCGGGCTCGAACCAGGCGGTGAAGAGGAAGGTGCTGCCGGCACCGGGTTCGCTCTCGACCCAGATGCGTCCGCCCATGAGTTCCACCAGGCGCCGGCAGATGGTGAGTCCGAGTCCGGTGCCCCCGTGCTTTCGGGTGGTGGACATGTCGGCCTGGGTGAAGGGTTGGAACAGCCGCGCCGCCTGTTCGCGGGTGAGGCCGATGCCCGTGTCGCGGACGGAGAAGCGAAGGTTCACCTTTTTCCCGGTCTGCTCCACCAGGTCGATCCCGAGCCGGACCTCCCCGCGTTCGGTGAACTTGATGGCGTTGTTGACGAGGTTGGTCAGGATCTGGCCGAGCCGCAGCGGATCGCCCCGCAGGGTCTCCGGCAGCGAGGGGGCCAGTTCGGCGATGAACTCCAGTCCCTTCTCATGCGCCCGCTGCGCGGTGAGCGTGGTGACGGACTCGAGGACGTCGTCGATCGCGAACTCGGTCATCTCCAGTTCAAGCCGTCCCGCCTCGATCTTCGAGAAGTCGAGGATGTCGTTGATGATGGTCAGCAGGGAGGTGCCGGCGTTGTGGACCTTGCTGATGTAATCGCGCTGCCGGGCATTGAGGGGGGTCTTCAGGGCGAGGTGCGAGAGGCCGATGATGGCGTTCATCGGCGTCCGGATCTCGTGGCTCATGTTGGCGAGGAACATTGACTTCATTTCCGTCGCCTCCTCGGCCTTCGCCTTGGCGGCGGCCAGTTCATCCTTCTGCTCCAGGAGTTCCTGCTGGGATCGGGAAAGTTCGGAGGTCTGCCGCTCCAGCTGGCGCGCCTGTTCCTGGGTGGTCGCGAGCAGATTCCGGGTGTGAAGGTTTCGGGTGAGGATTTCGAAACTGAGTGCGGCCACCGGGAGGTACTCGGAAAGCAGTCCCTGTTCCCGGTGCGACAGGGGGCGGAAGGTGGCGAGTTCAAGAATGCCGATGAGGACGTCCCTCGACCGGAGCGGCCAGACCATCACCCGGGTCGGATCCGAACCGCCCAGTCCGGACGTGATCCGCAGATAACCGGGGGGGATGTCGGTGAGGGAGAGTTCCGCCGGATGGGCAAGGCATTGTCCGACCAGTCCCTCCCCGGGCTTCACCGGGGGTGAATCCGGGTCGGGGGAGGCCGTGCCGAAGGCGGCAACGGGAATGGCACCCGTGCCGCCGGACTCGACGTGGAACAATTGGGCGACGCCTCCGCCAAGAGTGGGCACGAGCCCGGTCAGGAAGCGCTGCCCGAATTCCTCGCGGGAGGTGGAGCCCTGGAGTTCCCCGGAGAGTCGGGCGGCGTTCATCTTGACCCAGCGCTGCTCCTCCATGGCGGCCGCGCCCTCCTTGAGCACCGCGATGGAGCGGGCCAGTTCACCGGTTTCGTCCCGGGAGCCGATGTAGGGGACCTCCTGCGCATAGTTGCCGCCGGCAATGGATTCGACCGTTTCCTGAAGTCCGCGGATCGGAACGACAATCCGTCGAAAGGTGATGGCTCCGAGAATTGCCGAGATCAGGAGGGCCGCCGTCATGGCGATCAGCTGGTTTCGCCGGACCTCCTCAATCGCGTGGAAGGCCGCCTTCCCGGCCTCAATGGCGAGGCGTTCATTGTGCTGGATCCATTCCTCGGAGACCCGCGCAAGGCGGGTGCCGGTCTCCATCAGGGGCCCGTTGAGATGGATCTGCGCCTCGTCGTTGCGACCGGCGTCCACCTTGGCCATGACGGATTCGGCACCGGTGATCCATTCCCCGCTGAGTTGGAGGTACGCTTGTTCCAATCTGCGGTCGGTGTCGTCGGAAAGATTCCTGGAGGCGTAGGTCCGCAGGTAGGCGTTGAGATCGGCCTTATTCGCGAAGAAGGATTTCCGGGCCTCGGCCTTCCCTGCGGCACCCGGACTCAGGAGGTAGTCCCGGACGTTGACCCTCATTTCGGTGAAGGTGCGCGAGATCCGGCCGAGGGTGGCCACATCCACAATCTGGGACTCGGCGACAAAGCGGCTTTGGATCTCCACCTTTTCCAGTTGGATCCGGGCAAAAATGCCGAGGGCGCCAATGACCAGGAGTGGGGCGACTGCGAGGAGGATGAGGCGGCGGGCAATCGTCATGACGGGAATCCTATTGGAGGCGGTTGAGGGCGGACTTCAATTGCTCGATGACCGCCGGACGGTCCTGGGGTTCGACCTGGGCCGGATCGAGGAGGAGGGAGAATCCCTTGCGGGAATCGTCAATCCGCCGACTCAGGGGGGCGGTGCCCCGGGGACCGATCACGGAGTATGTCTGGATGGGGCGCTCAAACCCCTTCACAAAGATTGGCTCCTTCGGCTGGCATTCGAAGTCGTCCTTCACGAGCAGCCAGGTCTCGTGGACGATGGAAATCTCGCCGGGCTGTGCCGAGGACTGGAGGCGGCTCGCGAGGTTTACCTGGTTCCCGATGATCGTGTAGGCCATGCGCTCCTCGCTGCCGAAGTTTCCCACGGTGCAGAAGCCGGTGGTGAGCCCCATTCGCACCTCGAACCCACGGGGAATTCCCCGGTCCGCCCATTCGGCACCGAGTTGTGACAGGGAATCCCGCATCTCAATCGCCATGCGCACGGCCGCCTTGGCGTCCTCCGCCACCCCGAGGCTGTCGGGGTCCCCGAAGAACACGAGCACGGCGTCCCCCATGAATTTGTCAAAGGTGCCCCCGTGCTTGTGGACGATCTGGGCCATCCGGTTGAGGTACCCATTGAGAATGAAGGCGAGATCCTCGGGCTCCATGCCTTCGGTCTGTCGGGTGAATCCCACGATGTCCGAAAAAAACACGGTGAGCTTCTTGCGGCTGCTGCCAATCCGGGCGTCCTGGCGTCCTTCAAAAATGGACCGGTACACCTGGGGTGAGAGATAGCGGGACAGCTTTTCGGACAGGGATTCCAGGTGGCGGCGCGTTTGGCGGAGGGCCAGATGGGTCCGGACCCTCGCGAGGACGATGGACGGGCTGACGGGTTTCGTCAGGTAGTCCACGGCCCCGAGCTCAAATCCGTGCGCCTCGTCATCCACATCGGATTTCGCCGTGGCGAAGATCACCGGGATGTCCCGGGTCCGTTCATCCGCGGCAAGCCGACGGCAGACCTCGTAGCCGTCCATGTCCGGCATCATCACGTCGAGAAGGATGAGATCCGGCGGGGAATCCCCCTGGGCGATCTTGAGGGCGCGGGCGCCGTTGAGGGCGACCTTGACCTGGTAGTGGCCCTTCAGGATCGCGGCGAGGATGTCCACGTTCTCCGGGGCATCGTCCACGATCAGGATCTGGGGTGGTGCGGCCGTCGTGGGCGTTTCGGGGGAGCTCATGATCCTGGGGCGGCGTTGATCGTGGGGGGCGGGACCTGAGTGCGGATTCTTGTTCAAGCGCCCCGGGACGTCCACCGTTAGAACACGGTTGTGACGTCGGGATCCGGCTGTTGTCGCCGCCGCGGTTGTGGTAGGAAATGGGTGTGGGCGAGGTCACGGTCATGCTGCAGGGGGGGCCGGAGGAGCGGGGACGGACGGCGGCCGAGCTGTTGCCGCTGGTGTACGACGAATTGCGGAGGATGGCCGCGGTGCGGATGGCGCGGGAACAGCCCGGGCAGACGCTTCAGGCCACTGCACTGGTTCATGAGGCGTGGCTGCGGATGGGGCGCGACGGCGGATCCGACTGCCGCAGCCGGTCCCATTTTTTTGCGGCCGCCGGGGAGGCCATGCGGAGAATCCTCGTTGAGCGGGCACGCCGGCGCCTGGCGGCAAAGCGGGGGAGCGGGGTCGTGCCGGTGGAACTCGAAGCCCTTCAACTGCCGTTTCCCGATCCCGAGGATGACCACGTGCTGGCGTTGGAGGAGGCCCTCGAACGCCTGGGCGCGCACGACCCCCGCAAGGCGGAGCTTGTCCAGCTCCGCTACTTTGTGGGCTTGAGTTTCGAGGAGGCGGCCGAAGTACTGGGCATTGCCGTGCCTACGGCCAAGGGTTGGTGGGCGTACAGCCGGGCCTGGCTCAAGGTGGAGATGGGACGCGACGGGATCCGCAAGGACGTTGCATCGTAAGCCGGCGCTTTCCCGGAGACGGGCGAATGATTTCTTCATACTTTCCCGGGGTATCCTGCGCAGGTGAGGGAAATGACACGTCCGCCCATGTCCGGAAACTCCCCGGGGCCTTCCAACCGCGAGGAGGCTCTCTTTGCGATGCTCCTGGAAACCCCTCCGGGACAGCGGCAGGCGTTTCTGGATCAGGCCGGTGAAGGGGATGCGGCATTGCGGGGGCGGTTGATGGCCCTTCTCGCGGCCCACGAGGACTCCGGAACCCTTCTGGGAGGAAGGCCCGACGCAGCGACAACTCCGGAGGCGTCCACCGAGGTCGGAATTGTTCTGGAGGAGGCCCGGTTTCCGGTTGCCGAGGGCGTGGGCGCGGTGCTGGGGCGCTACAAACTCCTGGAACGATTGGGCGAGGGGGGATGCGGCGTGGTCTATGTGGCGGAGCAGACGGAGCCGGTTCGACGCCGGGTGGCCCTCAAGGTCATCAAGCTCGGCATGGACACCCGGGCTGTGGTGGCGCGGTTCGAGGCGGAGCGGCAGGCGCTCGCCATGATGGATCACCCCAACATCGCCCGGGTCCTTGACGCCGGGACCACGGACCAGGGGAAGCCCTTCTTCGTCATGGAACTGGTCCGTGGGGTGCCCATCACCGCCTATTGCGACCAGGCGCGACTGTCCACCCTGGAGCGGTTGGAACTGTTCATCAAGGTTTGCCACGCCATCCAGCATGCCCACCAGAAGGGGATCATTCACCGGGACATCAAACCCTCGAACATTCTCGTCACGCTCCACGACGGGATTCCGGTGCCGAAGGTCATCGACTTCGGCATCGCGAAGGCGACCGAGGGACGCCTGACCGATGCCACGGTGTACACCCAGCTGCACCAGTTCATCGGGACGCCGGCCTACATGAGTCCGGAGCAGGCGGAGATGAGCGGACTGGACATCGACACGCGCAGCGACATCTACAGCCTGGGAGTGCTGCTTTATGAAATGCTGGCGGGCCGTCCGCCCTTCGATCCGCATGCGCTCGCCCTTTCGGGCTTGGATGGCATGCGCCGCACCATCCGGGAACAGGAGCCGGAGCGTCCGAGCACGCGGGTGGCGACCCTTTCAGGCGAGGAGCGCACCACCACGGCGTTTCGCCGATCCACCGAATCACACCGCCTGCAGCACCAGCTCCGGGGGGATCTCGACTGGATCGTGATGAAGTGCCTGGAGAAGGACCGGACCCGGCGGTACGAGACGGCCGCGGGGCTGGCAGCGGACATCACCCGCCACCTGACCAGCGAACCGGTGGTCGCACGGCCGCCCAGCAGGGCGTACAGGCTTCAGAAGTCGTTTCGGCGAAACCGCCTTCTGTTCCTGTCGACGGGGGCGGTCGGACTGGCCCTGGTGTCCGGTCTCTGCCTCACCCTGTGGCAGTATGTCGGCAAGAGTCGCGCCGAGCAGGAGCAGGCCGCCTTGCGCCGGCAGGCGGAGGCGAAGACACAGGAGGCGCTTGTCGCCACGCAGGCCGCGGCGGAGCAACGGGACCTGGCCCGGGCGCGCCTGGTGGAATCCCTGATCCGGGAGGGGCGCTCCATACGGAAATCCCGGCAGGTGGGATATCGCCGGGAGGTCTTTGATCGACTCCGGCAGGTGGCCGGATTGGGGTTCCCGCAGGCGGATGTTCCGGCGCTGCGCTCGGATGCGGTGGCGTGTTTTGGGGATTGGGTGGCGGGGGATCCGGTGGACCTGCCGTTTTCGGGAACGATCTCGGCATCGGCGTTGACGGGGGATGGTTCCCTGGCGGCGCTCGCCTGTGAGATGGAACCCGTGGTCGTGTGGGACACCCGGACCGGCAAGACCCTGGCTTCCCTCAAGGTGGAGGGCACCGGACGAAGCCTCGTCTTCGATCCGCTGGGGAGGACGCTGCATGTCGTGACTTCCGGTCCCTTGCCGCAGGAGGCGGATCGTGCGCCCGAGCTGCATTGGGAGACCTGGTCGGTACGTGGAGACGGGTCCTGGGTTCGCGAGCGGATGCGTTCCCTGGCGGGGCCGGCCCACTTCACCGCCACGGACCGGGGGCTGACCGGGTTGGTGCTGGATGCGGAGAAGCGGGCACTTCGGGTGCTGGATCTGGAGCGCGGGGACGTCGTGGCCCGAATACCAATCGAGGGACGAACACCCGCGGTTCCGGTGGCCGAGGTGAGTCCGGACCGATCTTTGGTGGCCTACTTCACCCTGGACCAGGAATCGGACCGGGATGCGCGGCTCGAGATTTGGGATGTGGCCTCCGGGAAACGGATCCATTCCGTGGCACCCGGGGAAGGGGGCGGACGCGGATTGTCCTTCGGACCGGATGGGCGAACGCTGGCGGCGACCTTTGAGAATGGTGTCATGATCCTGACCGGACAGCCGTGGGAACCGCGGCAGACGTTCCGGGGCACCTTTGAGAGTTCGTCGGGTGCCATCCTGGGTGGGGATCCTGAACTTCTGGCGGTTCCCGGGGCCCAGGAATTCCGGGTGCGGGTCGTGGAAGTGCAATCCGGCCGCGAGAGTGTCCAACTCGTCCTCCCCGCCTCCCCCAGGGAAATCAACTTCAGCCGCGACGGATCGGTGCTGCTGGTCGCCCACGATCTGGGGTGCCGGGTCGTGCGCCTCGGCGGGGATTCCCTGAAAGTGCGACTGGTCGGACATGTCGGAGGGGTGCCCGCGGTGGAATTTGGTCCGGACGGATCCGTACTGTCCTCGGTCGGGAAGGATCGAACCATTCGGTCGTGGAATCTGGCGGCACCGGAGCGTGCCCGCTGGGTGGGGCAACTGCCGGAGCCGGGACAGACCCTGGCGTTCAGTCGCGGAGGCGACCGGATCTTTTGTGGGCACTACAATTCGGGGTTGCTGTCCGTCTGGGACTCCCGGAGTGGACAGGAACTCCGCCGGATCCCCCAGTCCCCGGAACACCGGGGCACCACCTGGTCCAGTGCGGTGAGTCCGGACGGGAAATGGTTTGCCGCGGCAGGAACGGGGCTTCGCGTTTGGGATGTTGACGCGCTGTTGGCCGATGGGAGGGGGCCCGACGGCGGGGCCGTCCCGAGAATCTCGGAAAAGGTCGGGAATTCCTGTGTCGTTTTTTCGCCCCGCGGGGACCGGGTGGCTAGCCTGGACGTCGAGAGTTGGCAGCCCGTGTACAAGCCCCGTGTCGTCGTGCGCTCCCTGGATCCAGGTGCGACTCCCCAGGTGCTGGTTACCAACTGTCACAACAACTTCATCCAGATCTTTGGCTTTCTGCCGAAATCCGGGCACTTCGCCTACGTGACCCAGGATCGATCGGTTCGGATATTGAATCCGGACACGGGGGCGGTCGTGAGGGAGTTCCCAACCATTCCCCCGGGGCAGCGAAACACTTCGTTTGTTTCGAACCTGCGGTGCAATCCAGAGGAAACCCGGTTGGCGCTGGTCACCCCCAACGGGCTGGGAATTGAGATCCTGGACGCCATGAGCGGAAAAGTCCTCTACGCATTGCCGGAGGAACCGGGAGCCGTCTGGTGGCTGGCGTGGAGCCCCGAGGGTCGTCGCCTGGCCGTATCCCGGGCAAACGGGGACATCTCGGTGTGGGATGTGGCGGGATTGGAAGCCCAACTGGGGTTGCTCGGGCTGGGATTGTAATGCGACCCGGGGGTTGAAGTTTCAGGGTCGCCGGGGTGACCGGCGATGCGGTCCGACATGTTGCCGGGCGTGGTGCGACGGGGGCTTCCCGAGGAGGTCTCAGATGACAATGCGTGCAGGCATTGGTACGGTCCCGTGGTTCCAATGATGATCCGCTGGCTCGCCTTTCTCCTGTCGGTATGGACGGCCTGGTATTGGATTGCGGCGGGTCCGCTGCCGGAGCCCATCGAGCCTTCTTCAGAGGTCGAGGAGGTTGGATCCCCCATTGGGGCGGACGACCCGGTGCGGGCGGAGCCCCCGTTTCGCGATGCGCAGTGGATGGGGTTCGGGGGCGTCCAAGGGGCGGGTGGCTCGGTGCTTGCCTGCGGCATGGACGAAGACGGCGCCTATTATATCGGTGGGACGTTCACCGCGGTCGGGGGAATCCCTGCCAACCGGATTGCGAAATGGACCGGATCAGCCTGGGTGCCCCTGGGTGCGGGGTTCAATGGAACGGTGCGTTGCCTCCTGGTGTCGGGGAACGAGGTCATCGTGGGAGGGGACTTTACCCGGGCCGGGAATGTCACCTGCAGTTTCATTGCCCGGTGGGACGGGACGCAGTGGCGTCCGATGGGAACGGGAATGAACCAGCCCGTCCGTGCCCTTTCGAAGTCGGGAAACCTGCTCTATGCCGGCGGGGATTTCACCCTCGCCGGATCGGCGGCGGCGAACAGGATCGCGCGATGGAATGGGCGGACGTGGTCCGCCCTGGGCCAGGGTTTGGGTCGGGGAAGATCTGAACGGGTGACGGCGCTTGCCGCCTACGAGGGAGGCGTGTACGCGGGGGGAGACTTTGAGGTCGATGACGGGCGGGTGATCGGGCCGGCCATGGTCGCCCAGTGGAATGGAACCCGATGGTCCACCCTGGGCAGCGGAATTCACAACACGGGAGGATTCATCGCGTTGACGGCTCTTGCACTGGACGGCACCCGCCTTTACGCCGCCGGATCGTTTGAGGTTGCCGGTGGTGTCTCCGCCCGATCGATCGCCCGGTGGAACGGGTCGGCCTGGTCGTCGCTCGTCGGCGGATTGGAAGGCTATGTGCAGGCGCTCGCCGTCAGCGGGGGGGACCTTTACGTGGGGGGCGTCTTTTCGTCGGCGGAACGGGGCCGGGTTCCGCTGGCTTCGGTGGCCCGCTGGAGTTCCGGACAGTGGTCGGCCTTGAGTTCGGGAATCGATGGGGAGGTGTCTGCCCTGGCCGCCAACGGGAACCGCGTGTTGGCCGGGGGGGTCTTTACGCGGGCGGGAACCGAGGCCGCCAGGAACATTGCCGTTTGGGACACCAGTCACTGGACTTCCCTCGGCGAGGGATGGAATGGCCCGGTGCTGGCCACGGCGACGTCCGGCAGGGAGTTCTATGCGGGGGGCGAATTCACCCGGACACCCACCGTGGAGGCCCGGCACGTGGCCCGTTGGGATGGCCGCCGCTGGTCCCCGCTGGGTACGGGTGTGGGGGGGAAGGTCCAGGCCATCGCGGTATCGGGTTCCGACGTTTATGTGGGGGGTGAGTTCGAGGAGGCGGGGGGACGGCTTGCCGCGAACATTGCCCGCTGGGATGGCAGTCACTGGTCGGCGCTGGGTGAGGGAGTGGATAGCAATGTGCTCGCGATCGCGGTCTCGGGAACCAACGTGTATGCGGGGGGCCTCTTCAGGAATGCAGGAGGCAACCGGGCCCTGCGGGTGGCCCGGTGGAATGGTTCCCGATGGTCGTCCCTGGGGACGGGCCTGTCCTCGCTGGTCCTTTTCCTCGATCCCACCGAAGTGGCTTCATTGGTGGTCCGCGGAAACGATGTGTTTGTCGGGGGCTATTTTGATTTTGCGGGATCTGTCCAGGCCAATCACGTCGCGTGGTGGAACGGGAGCTTTTGGAGATCGCTCGGGACGGGATCCGCGGCGGAAGTGCGCTCACTGGCAATTCTGGGGAACGACCTGGTCGCCGCGGGGTACTTCACCCGGCAGGGCAACTCATGGGTCAACAGTGTGGCCCGTTGGACGGGGTCCACCTGGGCGTCGCTCGGCCCCGCGTTCAATGCTCCGGTGCGGGCCCTCGCAGCCTCGGGCGGCCTCCTGCATGCCGCGGGGGACTTCGCCACGGTGGGAGCCGTGCCCGTCCAGCGCATTGCCCGATGGGATGGGACCCGGTGGGAGGCGATGGGGTCGGGACTCGATGGGAGGGTGGTTTCGTTGTCAGCGACGGATTCCGCCCTGTTTGCCGGAGGCTACTTCAACCTTGCGGGATCCCGGGTCGCACCGTACGTGGCCACCGCCGTTCTGGGTGGGACGGTGGACGTTCTTGCCGTGTCGGAGTCCCAACTGACCCTGAAAATCTCGGGGGTCCCGGGGGATTCCTATGACCTGTTCCAGACGACGGATCTCCGGCCTCCGGTGGAGTGGACGCGGGTGAATGAGACTCCGCTGAAGGCGGGGCCGGATGGAACGGTGACGATCCCCGGGATTCCGGCTCCGGACGTTCCAACGTACTTTCGAGTGGGTCAGCCCTGAGGACCGCGCGGCCCGGTTGCACGGGGCGGTGGCGGGCAGCGGCATCCCTCGGGCGGCGGGCGGGTCAGGAAGTCCCGGGGTTCTGGGAGCCATCCGCAAGCGCCCGGGACTTGACGTGGGGTGGCCTGCCGGGTCCCGATTGCGCCGTGAAGACCCAGGATTCAGAGACGAAGGCACCCGCACCGAGTATTCCCGGTGCTCCGACGGGGGAATCCGGTGCCCAGGATGCCAAGAGCATGGTGCCCCTCGTGTTGGAGTTGCTTCGTCCCTACCGCGTCGGGCTGGCCATCGTGTTTGCCGCCATGATGGTCGAGACGGCGATGAGCCTTGCGGCCCCGTGGCCCTTGAAGGTGGTCCTCGATAATGCGGTTGGCGGACACAAGCTGCCGGAATGGCTGGCGTGGCTCACCGACTTTTCCCTTGGGCGCACCCCGCTCGGTCTCGCCGCCTTCGCGGCGTTGGCCACCCTCCTGATCGCCGCGGTCGGTGCGATCGCGTCCTACGTGGACAACTACTACACGGAGAGCGTGGGGCAGTGGGTGGCCAACGATCTCCGTCTCCGGGTTTACCACCACCTGCATCGCCTGTCCCTGAGCTATTTCGACACCCACCAGTCGGGCGCCCTCATCAGCACCATCACGGATGACGTCCAGACCATCCAGAATTTTGCCTCCTCCTCCACACTGGGCATTCTGACCGACCTGCTGACGATCATCGGAATGCTGGGACTCATGTTCTGGCTGGACTGGGATTTTGCCCTGATCGCGGTGGGGGTGACGCCGTTCCTGCTCCTGTTCGTCGCCCGCTTCAAGAAGTCGGTCAAGAAGGCGACCCATGAGGTTCGGAAGCGCGAGAGCGACCTGGTTTCCGTGGTGCAGCAGGGCCTCGAATCCGTGCGCTCGGTCAAGGCGTTTGGCCGGCAGGATCTCGAGGAAACCCGACTGGCGGACGCCAGCCGGGCGACGGTCGATGCCGCGCTCAAGGCGCGGCGGATCAAGTCGTTGCTTTCCCCCGTCGTCAGTCTCGTGGTGGCGGCCTGCACGGCCATCGTCCTCTGGCGCGGTGCCCATCTCATCCTGACCAAGGCGATGACCATCGGTGCGCTGACGGTCTTCCTGGCCTACCTCAACAAGTTCTTCAAACCGGTTCAGGACCTGGCCAAGATGACCAACACGATCGCCCAGGCGGCGGTCGGCCTGGACCGCATCCGGACCATTCTTGACACCGACACCGTCATGACCCAGCGGCCGGATGCCCGGCCCGTGGAGTCCCTGAAAGGCGAGGTGACCTTCGACAAGGTGGAGTTCAGTTACGACCCCGAGTCGCCCGTGCTCCGGGGGGTGAGTTTCACCGTCAAGCCGGGGCAGCGCATTGGCATTTGCGGTCCGACGGGCGGTGGGAAATCCACGGTGATCAGCCTCATCCCGCGGTTCTATGACCCCTCGGCCGGGCGGGTCCTGATCGACGGGGTCGATTTGCGCGACTACCAGCTGGATGGACTGCGATCCCACATCGCGTTTGTGCTTCAGGACACCGTGCTCTTCCGGGGGACCATTCGGGAAAATATTGCCTATGGGCGTCCCGACGCCACGCCGGCCGAAATCGAGGAGGCCGCCCGGCTCGCCAACGCGGAGGAGTTCATTCACAAGATGCCGCATGGGTTCGACACCATGGTGGGCGAACGGGGATTGACGTTGTCCGGCGGCCAGCGCCAGCGCATCGGCATCGCCCGGGCGCTGGTCCGAAACTCCCCGCTGCTGCTGCTGGACGAGCCGACGGCGGCGCTGGATACGGAGTCCGAGCAGCTGGTCATGGATGCCCTCGAGCGCCTGATGAAGGGACGGACGGTCATCACCATCGCCCACAGGCTCAGCACCATCCGGGATGCGGATGCGATCATTGTCCTCAAAGGAGGGGTGGTGGCGGAGAAGGGAACCCACGAAGAGCTCGTCAAGCTGGGTCAGGTTTATGCCGAGCTCTATCGGATCCAGGCCGGGGGCGGAAACGCGCCCGCGCCTGCGCAGACCCATTGACCGATTCCCCCGGTTGTCCACTCTTACGCCGTGTCCCGTCGCTCCCTGCTGGTTCTTCCCGATGATTCCGCCCAGGTGATCCTGGACGCGATCGAAGGCTCAAAACATTCGCTCCGGGTGAAGATGTTCGTCTTCTCCGATCCGCACCTGCTCAAGGCGGTGGCGGCCGCCCGCAAGCGTGGGGTGAAAGTGCGCGTCATGCTCAATCCGGCGCGTCGCGATGGAGCGGACGACAATGAATCATCCCGCAAGGCGCTCCAGGCTGAGGATGTGGAGGTCAAGGACAGCAATCCCGACTTTGGCATCACCCACGAGAAGTCCATGGTGGTGGACGAGGAGATTGCCTTCGTGAAGTCGCTCAACTGGGCCACCAAGAACCTCACGGAGACCCGGGATTACGCCGTCTCCACGTCGCACGCCAAGGAGGTTGAGGAGATCATCGAGTGCTTTGAAGCCGACTGGCACCGGAAGTCGTTCGAGCCGGGTTCCAGCGCACACCTGATCTGGTGTCCGGCCAACGGACGCGACCGCATCGCGCAGTTCATCGACGACGCCAAGCACAAGCTCTTCGTCCAGAACGAGCGGTATCAGGATCCGATCATCATCGAGCGTCTCGTCCGAGCGGCCAGCCGGGGAGTGAAGATCCACATCATGGCACGGCCGCCGCATACCCTGAAGAAGGAGAAGCTTCTGGAGGGCGTGGGAGGCATGCGCATCATGGACGACGTGGGCATCAAGGTGCACAAGCTGAAGCACCTGAAGCTCCACGGGAAGATGCTGCTCGCCGATGACCTGCGGGCCATCGTGGGTTCCATCAACCTCGCACCGGGGAGCTTTGATGACCGGCGGGAACTGGCGATCGAGATTCACGACGACGACGTCGTCGAGCGGTTGCACAAGGTGGCCCACCACGACTGGGAGCATTCGCACGCGCTGGACCTCTCGGACAAGGGGCTTCTGGCCGACCTGGAGGAGCGGGAGGGGGCGGAGAAGCTCGCGCTGAAGGGGAAGAAGGAGAAGGAAAAGGAGGACGAGTAGTCCGGGCTGGGACCTGGGATGGGGCTTCCGTCCTTTCCGCAGCTCCGCTCATTCCCGGCCCAAGGCGGCCTTCGAGAGCGCTTCCGCGAGTTCGGCCGGTGACCATTCGTTTCCAACCAGAACCTGCCGGAGCCTGCCGTCCGGGGCGATTACGAGCGTCCGAAGGTTGTGGTTCATGTTCGCCACGTTGACGTCCCTCCCGAAATAAAGGCCGACGCTCACGGCGAAGGGTTCAATCTCATCCAGGGATCCCGTGGCCAGCGTCCACCGGGCCGGGTCCGCCTTCCAGCGTTCCCCGTACGCCTTCATGGTGTCGGGAGTATCGAACGCGGGATCGAACGTCAGGGAGAGGAGATGCCAGTTGGTGGGGCCGGATCGTTCCGCCTGGAGAAGGGACTGGACCTTGCCGAACTGTTCGGTAATCCGGGGACAGAAGGTGGGGAAGGGGCAGCGGGTGAAGATGAAGGTGACGGCGAGGGACTGTCCCCGGAAGGACTGCAGATCGAAGCGTCCTCCGAACTGGTTGGTGAAGGAATAATTGGGAACCACATCCCCGGGCTTGAGGTCCGGCACGTTGGGGAGCACCCGGAAACCGGGTGGCGCCGTGTTGGTCGCCGGGGCGGAGACCCGGGAGGGGGGCGCATTGCTGATCACCTGAAGTTGGTCGATCCAGCCGTCCGTCTCGGTCACCCTCATGCGAAACCGGACTCCATCGCCCGCCTTGACCTTCTCCAGTTCATTCGTGCCCCGGACCGTGAACGGCATCGTCATGGCCATCATGTACCCCGGGATCTCCTCATGCCGGATGACGACCTTGGACTCCGCGGGGTTGAGCGAAAGAACCACGCCCCGGACGTCGTAGTTGGTGATGGATTCCCCGGTGGGTGACTGCCCCGTGGCGGACCCTGTGTCGGGGCCGCATCCGGTGAGGAGCAGCGTCAGGAGGGCCGAAAGGAACCCCAACCCGGACATCAGGCCGCCCTTCATGGTGATGTTCCCCGGAATCCAGTGGCGCTCGATCACGCGCGTGTTGGGTCAGCCCAGGAGTCCGGGATTGGCGGCCGGGAGCGGGAGGAGGCCGACGTTGTCGAAGACGTAGCGTCCCCGGCGCTTCGGCGGCCGATCCTTCTTCTCGGCCCGGGGTGCGCGCTCCTGGGCCGGCGCGGGTTCGGGGCGCGGAGCAGGCTTCTTGGCGGTATCCAGCACGCCATTGGCGAACTCCATGACGTGGCCCTGGTGAATGAGCCAGTGAAGATCGCTCAACACCGACTGCTGTTCCGGGGTGGGTTGCGGAGCCACCGGGGCTGCCGGGGTCGTTGCTGCGGCTTCGGGGGAGGCCGGAGCCGCCGTCGGATCAGTGGCCGCGACCGCGGACACGGGTTCCGTCGCGGGCGCCGGCGTTGCCTCGGGAACGACGGGAGCCGCGCTCGGGGCGGAGGCCGGCGACGGAGCCAGGGCCTCGACGAGCTTCTTGCGCGTCGTCTGGGCGTTGGCGTTGATATGTTCGATGATGCGGCGGATGCCGGGTTGCACCGCCGTGGTCTCGAGGTCGAGGTAGTGCGGGCGGGCGACGGCGACGTGGACGACCGTCTTGTCGCGCTTGAAGAACTGCAGGCCGCCCTGGGCGAAGGCGCCGCTCAGGGCCGTCATGGTGCGGATCGGAAAGCGGCGCTCGCGGTCCAGCGTGACGCGCAGGACGCGGTTCAGGGGTTCCGGCAGGCGCGGTGCCCCGGGTTCCCGGCGGAGCATCCAGGAGTTGACCTCCTTCACCAGTCCCCCCGCATGGGTTTCCAGGAAGTGCGCCTCGACTTCAGCGATTGAATTCAGCGTCTTCGGTTCGGGAACATTCAGGGTCACGTATTCCAGCCGGTGGCTCTGGCCATCCAGCCATTGCTTCACCGCGGCCTCGTCCTTGACGATCCGGACCCGGCTCTTGAAGGCCTCGAACGGCATCCGCGGCGCGCGTTGCGCATGGAGTTCGCGGAGCTTTTCCTGATAGCCGTGGTAGTTCGGCGGTCCGAGCACCACGTCATCAAAGACAGCCACCAGCGTCCAGACGCCCTTGGGCGGGTCGCACGGCTGCTTGTTGGTTTGATAAAACGTCTCGAAATGCGCCTTGAGGGCGTGGCGTCGGGCGTCGGCCTCACTCAGCCAGATGCTGTCGTCGAGGGAACAGACGAAAAGCGGCTGCAGAATCTTGCCCTCGTTGCCGCGCATCACCCGGAAGGTGATTTCGTAGCGGTCGGGCTTTTGCACGACGAGGCCGGCGACCTCCATCAGGGGATAGGCGCGGCCGCTGAGCTTGATTTGCCGGCCCAGGGACGCGACGCCGGCGGGATCCGGGCGCAGGTCGACCTCAATGGGGATCAGGGGTTCGGGAGGTCCGTCACGACGATCATCCCGGCGGGGGCCGCGACCGCCCCTCGGCGGGGCCTGCGTGGGATCCCAGCGAAGTCCGGGAGCGCCGGATCCACCCGGTCCCCCGGGACCGCCAGGGCCACCGCCGCGCGACCCGAATCCGGGCCGGGGTCCGCGATCACCTCCGGGACGTCCGCCGCCTCCGAATCCGGGGCGCCCGCCAAAGCCGCCCGGGCGTCCACCGCCGCCGTCGCGACGCGGACCGCGGTCGAATCCGCGGCCACCGTCCCGGCGTCCGCGACCGGACTCCTCCGTGCCTTCGTACTTGGCGTACTTCGCGGCATCGGCGGCGGGTTGCTGGGCCCAGGCGGGGAGAAAGGCCTTTTCGAGGTCAATGGAGAGATCGAGGGGTTCGCTCATGGATGGAAGGGCGTCGCGGATCGTGCGAGGCTTGAACTTTGCAAAGGGGCGGGACGATGCCGTCGCCACACAGGAAAAGCAAGTTCGCGGTCCTTGGGAATCGGCTGCTGGGAGAATTTGGATGAAAAACGGGCGCGGCCCCGGGGGCCGCGCCCGTGGTGTTGAGGGGTTCGGGCTTATTGCTTGCTGAACTTCTCCTCGGCGGCGGCGAAGGCATGCTCCAGCGCGACCAGGTCCTCGCCCGGCTTGAGCTGGTCGAGCAGCTTCTGCTCCTCCTTGATCTGGTCCTGCGTGTAGTTCGCAGCCTTGATGGAAAGACCGATCCGGCGTTCGGCACGGTCGATCTTGATCACGCGGGCGGTGACGTCGTCCCCGACCTTGAGCACGTTCTTGATCTTGTCCACGCGCTCCTCGCTGACCTGCGAGATGTGCACCAGACCGTCGATGTCGTGCTCGAGTCCGACGAACGCGCCGAAGCTCGCGAGCTTGGTGACCTTGCCCTGGACGAGGTCGCCGACCTTGAAGAACTGGTCGATGCCCTCCCACGGATCCTGCGAGAGCTGCTTCATGCCCAGCGAAATGCGCTGGTTGGCCTTGTCCACTTCGAGCACGACCGCCTCGACGACGTCGCCCTTCTTCACCACCTCGCTCGGATGGTTGATCTTCCGGGTCCAGGACATGTCGGACACGTGGATCATGCCGTCCAGACCCTCCTCGAGCTCCAGGAACGCCCCGTAGCTGGTGAGGTTGCGGATGGTGCCCTTGACCTTGGTGCCGGACGGATACTTCTCATGGGCCACATCCCACGGGTTGGTCTCCAACTGGCGGATGCCGAGGCTGATCTTCTGCTCCTCGCGGTTGATGCCGAGCACGACCGCCTCGATCTCCTGGCCGACCTTGAGGACGTCGGAGGGCTTGGCGATGCGTTTGGTCCAGGACAGTTCGGTGACGTGCACGAGGCCTTCGACCCCGGGCTCGAGTTCGATGAAGGCGCCGTAGGGAACCAGGTTGACCACCTTGCCCTTGACCTTGGCTCCGAGAGGGAACTTGGACTCGATGCTGTCCCACGGATTCGCTTCCTTCTGCTTGAGGCCGAGGGAAACCCGCTCCTTCTCGCGGTTGATGTCGAGGATGACGACGTCGAGTTCCTGTCCGACGCGGAGCAGTTCGCTCGGGTGCGAGATGCGGCCCCAGGACATGTCGGTGATGTGCAGCAGGCCGTCGAGACCGTTGAGGTCGATGAACGCGCCGAAGTCGGTGATGTTCTTGACCACGCCCTTGCGGACGTCGCCCGGCACCAGTTCCTGGAGCAGGGTGGCCCGGCGGCTGTTGCGCTCCGCCTCGACGAGTTCCCGGCGGCTCAGAACGACGTTCTGGCGCTCGGGGTTCAACTTCACGACCTTGAACTCGTAGGCGTTGCCCACGTAGATCTGGAGATTCTTCGGGGGGGTGATGTCAATCTGGGACGACGGGCAGAAGGCCTCGACGCCGATGTTGACCACCAGACCGCCCTTGACGACGGCCTTGACCTTGCCCTGCACGGTGCCGCCTTCGTTGCAGATGGTCTGGATGCGATCCCAGTTCTGCTTGAACTCGGCCTTCTCGCGGGAGACGAGGATGTTGCCGTCCTTGTCCTCGGCGCGCTCGACGAGCACTTCGAAGGAATCACCCACCTTGAGGGTGGAGAAGTCGGGGATCTCGGATCCGGGGACGACGCCCTCGGATTTTCCGCCGACGTCGATGATGACTTCCTTGGGACGGATTTCGATGACGGTGCCTTTGACGATCTGGCCGGTCTGAAGCGGTTTCTCGAACTGCTTCAGCATCTCGGCGAACTGCTGCGTGGTGACTGCCATGGGAATAATGGGCGAACGAATGAACAAACTGCGTTTCGTGTCGCCGGTAAACGGGAGCTTGGCGTGGGCGAAGAGGATGCGCCGCCCTGCGCGAAGACTCCGTGCCTAACAATACCGCGTTGCGGCTGGCAACGGAGGTGAATGGTCAGGTAGTGCGTTTAACGGTGTTTCTCAGCCTAAAACGCCGCCACACACGTGACGGCAGGCGCCCGCAAACTAGGGAGGCGGGTGGAAGGATCAAGGTATTTTTGGGGGGAGTGGGAATTGGTCATTGGTCATTGGTCAGTCGTCAGTCGTCAGTCGTCAGTCGTCAGTCGTCAGTCGTCAGTCGTCGGTCGTCGGTCGTCGGTCGTCGGTCGTCGGTCGTCGGTCGTCGGTCGTCCACTGAACACCGGCCAGAAAACTCCTGAACACTGAAGACGAACCAAGAACCACTGCCCAATGACGAATGACGAATGACGAATGACGAATGACGAATGACGAATGACGAATGACCAATTCCCACCTTTTACCCTCTTTCGCTCTGTTGGCTCCGGGCGCTTCCGGAGTACGTTCCGGCCGAGACGATGGATAAACTGCTCCTGATTGATGATGAGGCGGACGTTCAGTACAGCTTCCGGCGGATCTTCGATGCTCCGGATCTGCAGTTGTTTACCGCCTCCAGTGGCGAGGAGGGGATCCAACTCATTCGTTCCGCCAAGCCGGACCTGGTGATCAGCGACATCCGGATGGCGGGCATCAACGGTCTGGAGACGCTGCGGCGGATCCGGCAGTTGGATCCCAAGCTGCCGGTCATCCTCATGACGGCCTACGGCACGACCCAGACCGCCATTGAGGCCATGAAGCTGGGGGCCTATGACTATCTTCTGAAGCCCTTCGACGTGCCGCGCCTCAAGGAGCTCGTGTCCCAGGCCCTGAAGACCGCCCGCGAATCCCGTCAGGCCATCGTGCTCCAACCCATGTTGGAGGCCGAGGATTACGAGCTGGGTGTCATCGGACGCTCCGAGGCGATGCAGGCGATCTTCAAGCTCATCGGGCAGGTGGCCGCAACGGATGCCACGGCATTGATCACCGGAGAAAGCGGCACGGGAAAGGAACTCGTTGCCCGGGCGATCTACCAGTACGGGCGCCGGGCGGAGCGGCCGTTCCTGGCGGTCAATTGCGCGGCGCTGGCGGAGAACCTGTTGGAATCGGAGTTGTTCGGACATGAAAAGGGCGCCTTCACCGGCGCGGCGACCCAGCGCATCGGAAAATTCGAGCAGTGCAATGGGGGCACGATCTTCCTGGATGAAGTGGGTGACATGGCGCCGGCGACCCAGACCAAGATTCTGCGCGTCCTCCAGAGTGGGACCTTCGAACGTGTGGGCGGCAACCAGACGGTGAAGGTGGACGTGCGGATCATTGCCGCCACCAACCGGCCCCTGGAGGAATCGGTGGCCCGGAAGGAGTTTCGGGAGGACCTTTTCTACCGGCTCAACGTGGTCCGGATCCAGATGCCGGCGCTGCGCCAGCGGCCGGGCGACATCCGGCTGCTCGTGGATTATTTCCTTCGCAAGCTGGCGGGACGCGACGGCAAGCCGAAGTCGATCGGTCCGGGGACGCTGGAGGCCTTGGAGTCCTATTCGTGGCCGGGCAATGTCCGGGAATTGGAGAATGCGCTCCGGCGGGCGCTCGTGGTGGCCAAGGGCCCGGTTCTTCTGCCTTCCGATTTGCCGCCGGAGATAGCCACCGGTTCCCCCGAGTCCCCGTCAACGCCGGCGGAGCGAGGATCCCCGTCGACGCCCGCTCCAGGCGCGGTTTCCGTCCCCGGCACCGGCGACCTGGCCACCCTGGCGGCCAGTCTGTTCCGGTTCGCAAGGGCCGATTCAAAACTCAAGGTGCTTCCCGCCGTGGAACGGGTGTTGATCATGGAGGCGCTGAAGGAGACCCGGGGAAACCAGGTCCAGGCGGCGAAACTCCTGGGGATTACCCGCGCGACCCTGCGGAAGCGCGTTGAGAAGTTCGGCATCCGGCAGGAACTTGCTGTGAACTGAAGTCGACCCAGACTGGAACCCATGAGCGTACCCATCCTGTCCATCGCGGAAATGCGCTCCTGGGAGGCGGCGACCTGGGAGGCCGGGATCCGCTTCAAGGAGGTCATCGCCCGCGTGGGGCAGGCGCTGGCGGCACGGATCCAGGGACTGACCGGGAATGCGGATCGGATCCTGATTCTTGCGGGTCGGGGCAACAACGGCGCGGACGCCCGGGCCGCCGTGGCGCATCTGGGATCGAGGACGGTGGACCTCCTTGAAGTGTCGGATCCCATGCAGGCATTGCCCGCATGGAACGCCGCGCGGCGCCGTCGCCCGGACCTTGTCGTGGATGCGTTGTTTGGAATTGGATTGAACCGCGCCCTCGATCCGGCGTGGTGTGGATTCATTGAGTCGGTGAATGCGTCGGGAGTTCGCGTGCTGTCCGTGGATGTTCCCTCCGGCATCGACGCCGACACGGGGCGCCATTGGGGTGCGGTGATCCGCGCAGATCTCACCGTGACCGTGGGCGCGCCCAAGCGGGGATTGCTGGCGTCCGAAGCGTGGTCCTCGGTGGGACGCCTGGAGGTTATTCGCGACGTGGGTTTGCTGGGTGAACCCGCGGGGAGTGACGACCGGAACTGGGTCCTGGACGCCGACTTCGCGGGCTGGCCGCTGCGTCGGGACGTCGCGGGCAACAAGGGCGACTTCGGTCGTGTGGTCGTGCTGGCGGGTTCGCCGGGCTATACCGGCGCGGGAATCCTCTCGTTGCGCGCGGCTTCCCGAGCCCGGCCGGGACTGCTCGCGGCCCTGGTGCCCGAATCCATCCACGCGGTCGTGTCCGGGCAGGTGCCCTCCGCCATGGTCCATCCGTTCGCGCCTTCCCACCCCCTGCTGGAGAAGGCTTCGGCGATCCTCGCGGGACCGGGACTGGCGGATCCGGAATTGCCTGAGGCCTGGCGTCGGGAGGTGATTCGACTGTGGTCGGAATTTCCAGGGGTCCTGGTGCTCGATGCCAGTTCCCTCGCCTGGATCGCGGACGCGCCCGTCCGGTCGGCGGAGGCCGGTCCCCGGGTGATTACGCCGCATCCCGGCGAGGCGGCCCGGATGTTGGGAGTTTCCGCTTCCGAAGTGCAGTCCGACCGCCCTGCCGCCCTGCGACGGTTGGCGACGCGGTGGAATGCGCTGGTGATCCTCAAGGGACATCAGACGCTTGTGGGGGAGGGCGGGGGCAGGCTGTGGGTGAATTCCTCGGGGAATCCGGGCCTTGCCCAGGGCGGGACAGGGGACGTTCTCGCCGGTTTTCTGTCCGGGTTGCTCGCACAACCGGCCTTGCGGACCCGGTGGGCGGAGGCCGCGGCCTACGGGGTCTGGGAACACGGGCGGACCGCCGATCACCTGGAGGCGGAGCGTCGAAACTGGAACGCGGAGGACCTTGCGGACGCCATCGGCGCCTGAGATCGAAGGGATCTGGGGGACGGTCCGCGGGGTGCGCCGGGATCGGTTTTCACCTGAACCTGGGAAGCCCGAGAAGATTCTGGAAATCAATCTTGCCTCGCGAACGCCCGTCCCTATTTTGTCCGTCCCTTACCGCGGGGTGGAGCAGCCCGGTAGCTCGTCAGGCTCATAACCTGAAGGTCCTAGGTTCAAATCCTAGCCCCGCAACCAATTTAAAGCCCTGTAAATCAGGCACTTCGATAACCGTTGGAAAACCCTTCCAACGGTTTTCGCACGTTTATGGTACAGTTTCGGTGCATGAACGCCTTGAACGGAGCTGGCCGAAAACCGATGGAAATCAACGCCCACGGGGTTCGCGTGAAGATTTACCGGTCTGCCCGAAAGGTTGGCGGGAAGGTGTATCCATACTTCCGGGTGGCATTCCACGAGCCTGGTTTTGGCAGGCGGCTGCGGGATTTCGGGGCGGAGGCCGACGCGATTGCCGAGGCGAAGTCCATTGCAGTGAGCCTTGGATCAGGTCGAAACGACGCCGCTACGCTGAGCCGCGACGAGGTTGCCGAGTTCAACCTGTGCAGGTCGCGGCTTGAAGGGACGGGTTTTTCCATCTTTCAGGCGGTGGAAGGATTCCTTGCCCATCAATCCGCCAATCAGATTGAACCCAAGGGCGTCCCTGAAGTGGTCGCCGAGTACCTCGCGGAGTTGAAGGCACGCAATCTCAGCGCAGCGTACATTGCCCACGAGCGACAAGTGGGACAGAAGCTGGTTGCGGATTTCCGGTGTCCCCTGGCCTCCGTTACCCCAGCCCGTTATCGGCCTTGGTTACTGAAGCTGCGCCTCCGCAATGGCGGAGCCATGTCGGGGTGTTACCGGAGGAACGTTCACCGCTCATTCTGTGCGCTCATGAGTTTCGCGGCCCGCCGAAACTACGTTACGCGGGATCATGCCGCACAAATTGCCGACGTTGAGACCCCGAAGCCCAGCGCGCCCCGATGCGACGTGTTCACCCCGGACGAATTTGCGAAGCTCCTCGAAGCAGCGGGTGATGATGTGAGGCCGGCCATTGTTCTCGGGGGATTCTGTGGGCTGCGGACTGCGGAGATTGGACGAATCCAGTGGGCTGACGTGAACCTCGCGGAGCGTGTCGTGGTGGTCGGGGCGCACATTGCCAAGACCCAAAGTCGGAGAGTGGTTCCGCTTTGCGATGCTGCGGTCCAATGGCTGACGCCGTACACCGTCCGGACGGGTCCGGTGCTGCCAGTGGATGACCGACACATTGCTGCTGTCGGCGTTGTCGCGGGTGTCCCCTGGAAGAAGAACGGACTTCGGCACGCTTTCGCCTCATGCCGGCTCGCGGTGCTCAAGAACGCGGCTGAAGTCGCCTTCGAGTGCGGGAACTCAACCGTGATGATTCAGAAGCATTACCGCAGCCTGGTCACCGAATCGCAGGGCAGGGCGTGGTTTGCAATCATCCCCAGGGTACCCAACAACGTGATTCCGCTCCACGCGGAAGGATAAACTTATGCCCAGAAAACCCGGACACGTCGCGGCGATAAAAGAGGCAAAGGACCCCTTGGAAATGTACTGGTTGGCCATTTTCGGGACTCGACCGAATTCCAGTGAGGCGTCGGTACAGTTAGTGAAAATTCTTCGCAACTATCTGGATCATGATGGATCGCCTCTGGCTGCGTTCCTCGGACAAGGCTGGGTTTGGAGTGACGAGGAGAGGAGGACCGCAAAGGCCTTGGAGTTCGTGCTTTACCGCTTACAAATCGCGATTGAGGAGCGAGATCTCGATCCGCTTCGAGGTTTCCTGGACGCAATTGAAATGGACGACCGTCAATTGGAGCTGAAACCCGACATGGTGAGGGCCTACCTCGTTGATAAATATCGAGCATGGGCTAAAGCTGGTTTGAAGCAGCCTCCGAAGCCGACATTGCAGCAGCTGCAGAGAGAGATTGCTAAGGCCGTCGAAGGGGAGGACGGCAAGGATAAGTTGCTTCCGCTGAGTGTCATCAGTCGGATATGTCAGGAGCTGAAAATTGATGTGAAGTTGTCAGGACGCGGCGCACCGCGAGGGCCCCGTGGAAAACAACAGTAAAGAGGAATTATTGTTGTTTTCGACAAGGAGGACGGCGGTTGGATTCATGCGGGTGCTATGTCCATATCACCCGCTGAACCGCCTGAAATAGACGGCCTACTGACCGAAAACGAAGTCGCATCCAAGATTCAGGCTTCGAGACGCACCGTCATCACTTGGAGAGCCCAAGGCCGCATTCCCTTCCTTCGGGTGGGGAGGTTGATACGCTACTACTGGCCGGACGTTGTCGCCCACCTGCGCAAAACGTCCCTGAAGGGGGGGCGATGAGTTTCAATCCTTTGCTGGCCGAGAATGTCCGTCTGATCCACCACCAGTGGGCCCGAGTACGTCGCTGGACTGCGCCGCGGTTTGACTGGCTCACTTCGGAAGGTGGAGGGAAACGGGGGGAGACATGAGCCGCCTTCTGCCTGAGATCGTAGAACCATCCGTTCCTGCGGATGAAGAGGCCGAGAAGCTGCTGATCGGGACACTCCTATCCCTTGGGAATGAACCATTGGACAGAGGACGGACCGTCTGGGATTACGTCCGGACCGTTGAAGGCTACGCGGGGGGAGAGCTTTTTAATCTCCTGCGTCTTCGCCCCATCTGGGAAATTATCCGGAGGCGGGCAAAGGCTGGGCTAGATTTCCAGTCCACTATCATCGGATCCGACAACGAAGGCAGGGTGGCCTTGGAGGCGATGGGGCCCGGATGGGAGACGTTCCCTTCCGGCAACCTCGTCTCTCCCTTCGCCCTTCCTGAGATTGTGGACCGGGTGAGTCGGGCTTCCAGCGCGAGGACCGCACACAAGGTGTTGTCTGATTCCATGGAGATGCTGAGGAATCACCCTGAACAGGCGCCAGTTATCACACGGTGCGCCTCGAAGGCTTTGGTGAACATCGGGACGGTTCAGACTGATTTCCCGGCGCCGGTTCGCCTCGAAGAATGGATGTCAAAGCCGTTGCCCCATAGGCCCGAGATTGTTCGAGGCCTACTTCGGAAGGGGGACAAACTGACCATTGGCGGATCGAGCAAGTCCCACAAGACCTGGCTCGTATCTGACCTGGCTCTTTGTGTTAGCGTCGGGAAACCTTGGATGGGATTCCAGACGGTAAAGTCCCGCATCGTTTTCCTGAACTTGGAGCTTCCCGAGGACACGTTCCAAAAGCGCATCGAAATGCTCTGCGGCGCAAGCGGTGTCAGGTTGGAGGAGGCGGAGTTCTTTGTATGCAACCTCCGTGGGCATCGTGCATCCATCGAACGCATCGACGAATACCTGCAGCAGTGGAGCGGGGAAATCGGACTCCTTGTTCTGGATCCGCTCTATAAGCTCCTCGGGGATCGAAAGGAGAATGACGCGGCAGACATGGCGGAGCTAATGGGGCAACTGGAGGCTATTGCCACACGGCACGGGTGCGCCCTCGTGATTCCCGCGCACTACTCGAAAGGAAACCAATCTGAGAAGGAGGCCATCGACCGAATCAGCGGTTCCGGAGTCTTCGCCCGGGATGCAGACGCGATCGTGAGCCTTACCGCACACGAACAGCCCGGATGCTTCGCCGTCGAGTTCACTTTGCGATCGTTCGCACCGATTGACCCCTTTGCCATCCGGTGGGGATTCCCCCTGTTCCGGCGGGACGACACCGTTGATCCGAAGAAACTGAAGCGAGTGGCGGGACGGAAGCCAAAGGTTCCGGACGAGGAGCTGCTGGCGCTGCTGGGGGACTCCGGAAAGACTTGGAAGGAATGGCAGGTCGCAGCCCGGGAGCAACTGTCGATTCCAGGATCCACTTTTAAGGACCGCGTCCGTAATCTCCGCGAGTCTGGAAAGGTTCGCCAGTTGGACGGTGGGACGACCTACACGCGGATGCCCAAATGAGCGATTTCCGTCCCCACCTGAGGCCGACATTCGGGTACCTAGGACAAGGACGACATCCTAAAGGGATGTCGTCCTTTCCGTCCCCAGTACCAAGGACGGGATGGACGGAAAAGACGAGAATAGATTTCCGTCCTTCGACAACAAGCAAAGTCGCGATGGACACCATTGAATGTTCCAAAGAAATTCGGCTCATTACCGCCTTCCATTGTCGAGCCTCGGCGACGCCCCTCCCGCGATCCACCGATGGCATCGGGGCGGACATCGCTGGTGTGAGCCACCCGTCGACCGCCCTTTGTTGTCCTGATTCGTCAAGGCGCGATGGCTGTCCGTACTCGGGCGAGCGCGGGCCATCCTGATCAAGGGCGATGAGTGCACCGTTCGCCACGCGTGACGTTTTAGAGATTTTTGTTGTGGCTTAAGGGTTTAGCGATTTTTGAGGGGGTGTTTTGGACGGGTTTGGGGGCCGTAATTAGCCCGTAATCCGAGGAAAGGGGTGGGGGCGACCGCCGCAAGCGGGACTCCGTAGCAATGGCTGCTGACAGAATTAATGGCTCACGCGGTAGATTGGGGGGGAACAGGCTGCTAACCGAGCTTCGGCCCAAGCCCGTTCCGTTTCTTGGGCCGGAAGCGGTTTTTCGGCTGAAACAAAGGTCGTCGTTGCCACCAAATCGGGAAAAGGTGCCTGGGATCGGGAGAACTCGCGGCATGACCAAATTCCCAAGAAAAGGAAAACCGGACTGGAATTCGCAGTCGCAGAATTCGTCGCGGTCGTTCAGTGAGGACGTCGCTGGACGTCTGATTTCTGCTATTCCGGATTGATTGAAATGACAAAGGCCGCATGCGCGGCCGCCCCGTTATCCTACAACTTTTGGTTGACCTCTAAATGGACCTTCAACCCTAAATGTTCGTCCCAACGCATCACGACTGCATCCCATGACCGACTTCTGGAAACGAAAGCTGGCTGCCTACCTGCACGATCCGCCTAGCAAGTGTCTGGATATTGCAAACCACCGCCAGCAATCCGAAAGGGCGATGCAGGCCGCTGGGTTGGGCACCCCGGAGGAACGGAAGGCATGGGATCATATTGCGGACCACACGGCAGCCGCCGCGGACCGGTTTCCCTTCCCGGATCACCAAAAGGCCAGCCAGCGATGTGCCTTTGACGGAGTGAAAAACCAGTTTCACCACCCACTCTCGGGCGACAAATTGGCTTTCGACGGACCCTTTCTGGATCCGGGCGAGGGCATTGAAGGCGAGCAGACCACGCAGCCCGTGCTGAACCATTTTGGCGATCTGCCTGAGGCTGAGCAATGGCGAGCCCGCTTCCTGGCGCACTGGCGGCTGTGGCCGGGCGCCTGTCAGAAGAAGGATTGGCGGTTGGGTTTCCTGCCTGCGGACACCCGAATTCCGGATCACGCCATTTGGCCGCACATGCAAATGGTCGCCGCGTTTGAAGGTGCCCTCGGGGACAGCGGCAACTCCCGGCCTGCTCTCTTGAAGTTTCAGCTCGGCCCGGTGCAGGACTTCATTCAGGCCGCCCGAAGCACGCGCGACCTGTGGAGCGGCAGCTACCTGCTTTCATGGCTGATGGCCCACGGACTGGCCAAGCTCAGCCTGGACTGCGGGCCGGACGCCGTGGTCTTCCCCAACCTCCGGGACCAGCCGCTTCTGGACCTCGTCTTGAAAAATGCGGTCTGGGAAAAAGTTACCATCGGCGAGAGGCCGGTCTGGCAGGGACACGACGCCATGAAGTGGTCGCAGGAGCAGTTGCTGACGCCCAACCTTCCAAACGTCCTTCTTGCACTTGTCCCGGAAGACCAGGCCAGGCAGCTTGCCGAAGCGGTGGAAAAGGGGGTACGCGATGAATGGCGCACTATCGCCAGGTCGGTCTGGGAGGCCTGCACTGCCTCCGATCTCTGGAACCACAACACGGACCTGCCCCAAGGCGAGTCCCTGAAGTCACGCTGGAATGATCAGGTGGAACAGTTTCTGAGCATTGCCTGGTCGGTCACTCCCATTCCCTCCACCTTGGCGGAAATCGAAGCGTTGCACGGTGCCGTACCGGCGCCGAAAACCCGGGAGCGGTACCATGCTGTGAAGAAGGCTGCCGAAGCCATCCGGGAATTGGGCCACGGTGACGACCGCTACTTCACCAAGGATGGCAAGCTGAAGAACGAAGGTCTGGCTTGGTCTCTTGCCGTCAGCCTCGCCAGTTGGGAGCTGGACGCCGTGCGGCAGACGCGCGTCTTCCGGGCCAGGTCCCAACCCGGACCGGATGCCCAGCGGCAGGGGCAGCATTTCGACAAGGACAGTCTGACCGGCAAGGACGAAGCCGTGGCCGGCGGTGAACCGTGGTCGAACGCGACCGTCAAGAACGCGAAGGGGAGGGATGTTTCCCGATTCAAGCATGCGGATTTCCTCAGTGCTCCGAGCCTCATCAAGCGGCTTTGGGACATCACGTACCTCGAGAAGGAATGGAGTCTGGCGCGGCAGAAGATGCCGAACACCCGGAGCCTCGCCGCCGGCAGGCCTGATCAGGACGATGCCGACGACGAACTTCCTGCCGGCGAAGGGGAACGCTACTTCGCGGTGCTCGCCTTCGACGGCGACGACATGGGGAAATGGGTGGCTGGGGACAGGACACCAACGTTTGCCACTCAGCTCGCAGACTACGAGGGCGGAGGAGCCCTCGAGTACTTCAAGAGACCCGCGCATGCAGGAGAGTTCGCAGCGTTTCTCGAAACTCATCGTCCGCTCAGCCCGGGCTACCACCTGCAGTTCAGCGAATGCCTGTCCAACTTCGCCCTGCGATGCGCCCGCAGCATTGTCGAAGCCAATGACGGCCGCCTGATTTACGCGGGTGGGGATGATGTGGTGGCCCTTCTGCCGGCCGACACCGCTCTGGCCTGCGCGCGCGAGTTGAGAAATGCCTTTCGCGGGGAGGTGCTTTCGACGGTCCACGATCATCGGCTGCGACAGAAGTCTCCAGGCTTCCTCACTTCCAAAGATCACCAGGGTGATGGTGGCGTGGAAATCCCCTTCGCGGTTCCCGGTCCCAAGGCTTCCGCCTCCGTGGGCATCGCCATTGCCCACTTTAAGTCCCCGCTCCAGGATGCGGTGAGGGCGGCCCAGAGCGCCGAGAAGCGGGCCAAGATACTTCAGGACAAGGACGCCGTGGCCGTCACGGTGCTCAAACGCAGCGGCGAGACGGTTGAATGGTCTGCCCGATGGGCGGAGGGAGGCGTGGATGCTGCCCAGTGCCTCCTCGAGGCTCTGAAGGGTGAGGTGGTTAGCAGCAAGTTTCCCTATCGTCTCGGGGAGCTGATTTCCAACTACCGCAGTCAGCCCGCCCCGATCGCCGCAGAATCAGAGCCCGTGCCAGGCTTTGACTTTGCTGAGGTCGTTGGCCGTGAACTGCGCACCGTGCTGGATCGCCAGAGGGGACCGGAGTGGAAGGCTGGAGGTGCCGCGTTTGAGCAAGCGTTTGGCCAGCACCTTAGGAACTGGTTGGGCAAGCTGAACCTCGGTGCCGACGCCGCCAACCTCGACCACGCCATCAACCAGTTGGTCGCCCTGTGCGCATTCTGCGGCTTCGCCAAGCGCCAGGACACCTCCCTCACCTGATCCACCTGCCGAAAGGCCATCCGCCCGTGAATACCCTGCTACTTGAACCCTCCGATATTCTCTTCTTCCGCGACGGACGCCCCATGTCCGGCAGCCTCTCGGGATACGGTGCAGCGTGGCCATTGCCCACCGTGCTGAGCGGTGCTCTTCACGCAGCGCTTTGGCGCTCGGACATCGCGTCGCACTCCCATCGCCGCGGGCGCTCGGGCCGCTGGAACAACGACCAGCGGGATCGCCGATTTGGCAGCCTGTTCTCCGCTGGACCATTTCCGGAACGAGAAGGCACCTGGTATTTCCCCCGCCCTGCGGATGCGCAGAAGGCGGGAAGTTCGGCGGTAACCCTGTACCCCCATTCTGCCCCCACCGCCAGCAGTCTGCCAACCCCGCTTGTCTACTCCATTGCCAACACGGAATTGCCCACCAAGGACAAGCCGGAGACATGGTTCAGCAGGGAAGCATGGCGAAGTTACCTGACCGGCCAGCCCTCAGTTGGTCCTGCAAATCACTTCCGGCGCGATTCCGAATTCTGCGATTCGGAGTATTCCATCGGGATCGGGATTGATCCCGAGACAGGCACGCAGGATGGAGTTCAGATTTACACCGCACATTACCTCCGCCTGAAACCTGGTTGGAGGCTCGCCTGCCTAGCTGAGGCCAGGGACAAGGAGCACAAACTCAAGGACATCATCCCCCTGCTCATTAGTTCACGGGGTGGGATCGTTGTCGGCGGGCAGCAGCGGATCTGCTCGGCCACCCTCAAGGAGAATGAGCCCCCGAACCTGCCGTTGGGTTCCCGGATCACGGGCACTCGGGTCAAATGGGTGCTGCTCACCCCGGCTATCTTTCCTGGAATTGGCTCCCATCCTGGCGGCAGTCTGCCCAGTTGGGTCAACCACCAGACGGGACAGGTGGAACTTCTGGATGGCCCCGGCAAGAACGCCGCCTCCCGGCGCAGGCAACCGGAGGGAAAACCCATCGCTGCCAAACTCGTCGCCGCCCTCATCGGCAAGCCCATTCCCGTCACGGGGTACGCCCTGCCGTACGAAGCCATCGGCAGCCAGGGTGGCGCCAAGCCGGCCCACCTCGCGGTGCCCGCGGGGGCCGTGTACTACTTTGAAGCCACCTCGGAGCCGGAGGCTCGGAAGCTCGCCGATGCACTCAACTGGCATGGCGCCACCCCTGGCACCGAGATCAAGAACCGCCGCTCAACCCTCATGGGTGAAAAGGGCTTTGGCCTGGGCGTCTGCGGTACGTGGGATTTCCATCCGGCGGTCCATAAGGCCACCACCACCTCATGATTTCAGCCGCAGAGTTTTTTGCCGGAATCACCGGCAGCGCGAACGATCTCGGTTTCGCCGCTCAGGTGTCGCGTGCGCACGGGCAGACCTTCGGCCTGATTGGTGGAATGGCGGTGAGCCATCATGCCGTGCCTTCGGTCACTCTCGACGCGGACCTCGCTATCGCGGCGGCCGGTGGAGGCACCGACACGTTGCGGCGCTCCGGAGTCCAAGCTGAGGAGCACCCTCAATCGCTCGACGCCACTCTCCTCGGAAGCCGGGCTGCTGTTGGAATCGTGTTTGGAGTAGAGCTGCCCGCCGCTGCACTTGCCGACGTGGTACAGGGAGAACTCTGTGCAGAGACTGACCCCCCACGCCGCGCCGCCAAGAGGCTGAGGCATGCCGCGGAACTTCTACAGCCGGCGGAGGCCTCCTCCCTCATGCCGGGTGGCCTCATCATCCCCGTGGACGAATTACGCCCGCAGAATCGTGGCCCATTTTCCAGAAAACAGAAGACTTGGACCTGACTACTTCCAAAATGACCACCAAAAATCTTTATCTGTTCACCCGAACTCCCCTCCACGTCGGCGCTGGCGCCAGCGTCGGTGCCATTGACCAACCCGTGCAGCGCGAGCGGCACACGGGTTTTCCCATCATTCCCGCGTCGTCGCTGAAGGGCAGCTTTGCGGATCAGTGGAATGACGGCCTGTTGGAAGAGGAAACCAAGGACGGAAAAAGGAGAGTGCGCGTCAACCAGAAGGGCGAGATCGCCGAGGCCGCTTGGCTTTTCGGCTCGGACAGCGACAAGCCCGCATTCGCCGGTTCCTTGATCTTCTCCGAGGCCCGCATTCTCGCCTTTCCCATCCGTAGCGCTAAAGGCAGCTACGCGTGGATCACCTGTCCACTCATGCTCGAGCGCGCTGTTAGAGATGGCGTTGTTTCTGGTCCAATTCCCCCAGAACCCAAAGATGCCGAGGCCCTGTTTAATCCCGATGGACCGTTGGCGCTCAGCAAGCAGATTGTTCTTGAAGAATACTGCTTTACCCACGCCGGTGCCTACCCCGACCAACTTGCCAAGTCCCTCGGTGCTCTCGTGCGCGACGATTGCTTCAAGAGCATCACCGACCGCCTCGTAATCCTTAGCAATGGCATGATGAGCCATTTCGCTACCACCGCCTGCGAGGTGGCCCAGCACGTCCGCATTTCTGACGAAACAGGTACCGCTGAGGGTACCGGCCTCTTCAATCAGGAGAACGTCCCCGCCGATACCCTCTTCTACTCGGTCCTCAGCGCCACCAAAAGTCGAGTGCCTAACGGCGAGTACAAGAACAAGACGGAAACCGACGCCCTTCAAAGATTTGCCTCAAAGATCGCCGACAATCAGCACGTCTTCCAGTTTGGCGGCGATGCCTCGACCGGACTCGGATTCTGCACCGTCACCACCAACATCGGAACAAAAGGAGAATGAGTACCATGCAGAATCTTGATCAAATCCGTGCAGCCGCTGCCTTGAAAGATTACAAGGGACTCGACCGCTCTGCAGTCAGCAAGCTCCCCGGCCTCATCCTTTCCAACGGATTGCTTTCGGCTGCTGCCTTCTGCGAAGCAGAGGGCGGTGGCGAGAACCGCAGCCATTTGAAGACTGCCATGCGGGGTGTTGCCCGGCATCTCTCCCATCGGGGTATCGCATCCACGGGCGTAAG
>JAEUHD010000299.1 GCA_016793645.1 Verrucomicrobiales bacterium | reverse complement strand
CGAGGGGGCGTTCCGGGATGGGCTTGGCGAAGGGGATGGCAACGAGGGTTTGTTTGGCGACCTCCTGGGTTACCGTGCCCACGGGAACCACGGCCACCCCGGCCTCGATTTCCACGGCCCGCTTCACGGTCTCGATGTTGTCGAATTCCATCACCATCTTCACCTCGATGTCCTGCTCCCGCAGGATCCGGTCCACCGCACGCCGGGTGGGAATGTCGTGCTCAAACCCGATGAATTTTTGTCCGTGAAGTTGGGACAACTGGAGGCTCTTGAGCTTGGCGAAGGGGTGACCCGGATGACAGATGAGCGTCATGGTCTCCTCACGGAAGGGCACCACCTCCAGTCGGGGATCCTTGCTGGGGTAGGCCACCAACCCAAGGTCCACGACGTTGCCCAGGACGTCCTCGTACACCTGGTTGGCCCGCTGGTACTCCAGGTGGATGCTGACGGTCGGGTACGTGCGCAGGAACTTCTTCACGTACGGCGGGAGGTTGTGCAGTCCGATGCTGTAAATTGTCGCCACACGGATGGATCCCGAAACCACGTCATGGGCCTCCTGGAGCTTGTTGAGCAGTCCGTCGTAGGTCTGGATGATCAGTTTTCCCCCTTCGTACAGCAGGCGGCCCTCGTGGGTCAGGCGGAAGCGCTTCTTGCTCCGCTCGATCAGGAGACACTTGAGCTGGCGTTCGAGTGAACTGACCTGCTGGCTGACGGCGCTCTGCGTGATGCCGTTGATTTGTGCGGCCTTGGTGAAACTTTCCGTCTCCGCCAGATCGCAAAAGACCCGGAAGCTTTGAATTTGCACGGGCGAAGGGTAGACCGCTTTCGTCTGGAATGCACCGATGCAGTGGATCCGGAGCGATTTTGTCCTTCGGGCGGCCGGAAAAGTGCGTTTGGCGGGTTGTCCTCAACCCGTGGAACCTGATCTTCTCCGTGGGTGGCCAAGCCGCATGTCATTGATCTTCCGGATGGAACCCAGGTGCCGGTGGTGTTTGAGGACCGGTCCGTCATGATCCTCGACAAGCCCGCGGGCTGGATGGTGGCGCCGGACGAATGGACGAACACCGCCCGGAATCTGTCGCTGGCGATCCGTGAGGGAATGGATCTGGGGGACTGGTGGGCGCGCTCCCGGAACCTTCGGTTCCTGCGGTTTGTCCATCGATTGGATGCCGAGACCAGCGGGCTGCTGATGGCGGTGAAGAGCGAGGGGGCGATGGGGGCGTATTCCCGTCTTTTTTCGGAACGCCGCATCGAAAAGCGGTATCTCGCCGCCGTGGACGGGACCCCGGGCATGGATGAGTGGACGCGGAATGATCCGCTGGGAACCGATGACGAGCGGGTGGGATTCGGTCGGGTCGACCGGGAGGAGGGGCGGACGGCGACGACTCGGTTCCGCGTGCTGGCCCGGAGCCGGGAAGGTGCCCTGGTGGAGGCGTGTCCCATCACGGGCCGGACCCACCAGATCCGATTGCATCTCCAGGCGAGCGGATATCCGGTCGTCGGGGATGATCGCTATGGACGTGCCGACTCCCGCGGTCTGGGTCTTCGCGCGGTGGCGTTGTCCTACGAGGACCCGTTCCGTGGCCAACCCGTGCGGGTGCGGGCCGCGGTGGAGGAATTCTGTGCCCGGTTCGGGTACGCGGTCCCCGAGGGATTTGGCCGTCCGGTTCGGCGGGAATCGAAAGAGCCTACGCCGGGGAGCCGGGGTCGCGGGGCGGCGACGTCTCCGTCCGCGGTCGCCGGGCCGAAGGGTGGAACAGTTCGTCGTTCGTCAGGCCCGTCAGGCCCTCCAGGCCCTTCAGGAGGCGGACTAGGGCGACCATCATGATCACGAGGCTGGGGATCATGATGACCGGGTAGGACACCCAGTTCAGTCGTCCCAGTTGGGCGACGTTTTCCGGGGAGCCCGGAGGCGCGGTGACCATCCACCGGGCCAGCAGGAAATTCAGCACGGCGCTGAAGAGGAATGCGGAGGCCAGGATCCAGGAGGACTTCCGCAGGAGCGTTTCAAACCCGGTGACGGTGCCGCGCTCCACCAGACGGCGCCCGATCCGCCCGGTGTCCAGCACCTGATCGTTGTAGATCATGGTTTTGACCAGCGGCTGCCGGGTCCGGAGCGTCATCGGGATGGCCAGTCCGAGCACCAGGGGAATGGCGGCCTCCTTCACGGCGAACCAGAAATTGTTCACCTTGAGCAACCCGAGACCGCCGGTCAGCAGGATGCTGATCAGTCCCACAATGGCGAACGGGTTCCAGGTCCTGCGCCGCGCCAGATCGTACAGTCCGTATCCGAGGGGAATGCTGAGGGCGATGATCAGGCCGAGGACGGGGCCCAGCCGTTCCGGTTTGCTGAGCTGGGTCAGCAGCAGTCCGGGGATCACGGCATTGCATGCGAGATTCACCCAAAGGTTCTCCCGGGGGGTGGACGGTGCGGCCGATGTCGAAACCTCCCGGGGACCGGGACTTGCTTCAGGGGGCATGGGGCTCAAAGGTCCGGACAGTTTGCGAGACGACGCTCCATTTCAAACCGATTCCGAGGCGGACCCGCCGGCGACTCCTCCGGCGGAGGGACCGGTCCCCTCGGCGCAGGTCCGTGATCGGGTCCTGGCGGTGCTTTGGATTCCCGTTTCCCTGGGCGCCCTCGTTCTGCTGGGTCAGGATGACTCCTGGAGGACAACCCGGGGTCTCATGGCAAGACTGGCGGCGGTTCGTATCGAGCAGTGGACGGCGGTTCTCCTGCTGGCAGTGCAGGGCTGGTTCCTGGTCAGGGCGGGAAGATCAAGGGCCGGGTCCCGGGGAGCGGACCGCGTGGGTCCGTGACATTTCGACGCCGACTGTCAGTATCCGCGCATGCCGCTCTACGAATACGAGCTGTGTGACGGGAATTGCGCCGCGTGCGGCGGGAGATTCACGTTGCGTCGTCCCATGAGCGCCAAGGAACTGACGGCGTGTCCCGCCTGCCGGCGGCCGATCCGGAAGGTCATCACCGGATTCAGCACCCCGTCCCTGACCAAACCGCTTTCCATTTCGGACGCCAAAAAGGCCGGATTCACCGTGTTGAAGCGGGTAAGCCGGGGGGAGTACGAGCGGCAGTAATCCGACTTTCCAAGCGGAGTCCGGGGGGGCATGTTGCGCTCCATCATGACCGAGACGGCATCCATTGATTCCACGGTGGGTCAGACGGCGCGCCGGCTTCGCTGGCTTCGGGGGTGGAGCGGACTTTGGAAAGGCGCTTTGGCGGGGGCTGGAATTTACCTTCTGGCCTTGATCACCTACAAGCTGGCGCCCGTTCCGGACCTCGTGGTGTCGATCGCCGGGTGGGCGGCGCTGGGGGCCACGGGGGTCGGATTTTTCGCCGGATTCTGGCGCCGGATCCCGTTTTCCGAAGCCGCCCGGTGGCTGGACGAACGCGAGGGGTTGCAGCAGCGGTTGGCGACGGCCCTGGAGGTTTCCCGGCAGCCGTCCGGAACCGCGTGGAAGGATCTCGTAATGTCCGATGCCTCGGCGGCGGCGGCCCGCATTCAGCCGGCAAGGCTTCTGCCCGTGGGGCTCCCGCGGATTGCCCGGTCCCTGATGCTCGTCCTGGCATTGATTGTGGGCCTCGGGTTCGTGCCTGAATTCCGATCCAAGGCGCATGTTCAGAAGCAGGCGGACGCCGCGGTCATCCGCGAGGTGGGACGGCAACTGGCCCTGGTGACCCGAAAATCCATTGAACAGCGTCCACCGAACGCCGAACCGGTGCGGAGAAAGCTGGAGGATGTCCAGGAGCTGGGACAGCGGCTGACCCAGGCGAAGCTGACCCGGGACGATGCACTCAAGGATCTCGCCAAGACGACGGAACAACTGCGCCAGCAGGCTGCGGATCTGGCCAAGAATCCCGCGCTGAAGCGGATGGAACAGGCGGCGCGCAATCCCGGCGGGCGCAGTCCTGCCAACCAGGCGCAGTTGCAGAAGCAGATGGACGCCCTGAAGCAGCAGATGGGCGACAAGGCGGGGAGTCCGGATGCGGCGGACCAGTTGAAGAAGGATCTCGACAAGCTCAAGGACGCGGCCAAGGGCATGGCGGAGAATCCGTCGGGGGCGACCGACGCCATGAAGCAGCAGCTCTCCAGCATGGCCAGCGAACTGGCCCGCAAGGCCGAATCGCTGGGAATGCCGATGCCCAGCCTGGATGAGGCGGCGGCCGCACTCCAGGCGTCGCAGGTCGACCAGTTCCTCAAGGATTTGAACGTGGCGGATCGCGACCTGGAGAAGATGGCGGACCTGGCGCGGCAGATGGCGCAGTTGCAGCAGCAGGCGCAGAAGCTGGGCAAGGATCTGGCGGAGCAGCTTCAGAACGGCGAGGCGCAGGCGGCGGCCGATACGCTGCAGCGCATGCAGGACCTGATGAAGAATCCCCAGTTGACTCCGGAGCAGCTGGCCCAGTTGCAGGAGGAGCTGGGCCGGTCCGTGAAACCTGGCGAACAGTATGGAAAGGTGGGGGAAAAGCTCGCGAAGGCCCTGAAGCAATCGAAGGCGGGCAGCACCCAGGACGCACGGCAATCCCTGGCCGAGGCCAAGAAGGAGTTGGAGGATTTGATGAAGGAGATGGGGGATCTGGAGGGATTGATGGCGTCCCTGCAGCAACTTCAGAAGGCCCAGGCCTGTGTGGGCAATTGTCAGGCCTGGGGCTCGCAGCCTGCGCGCTACATCCGGGCGGGGAACTCCGGGCGCCGGGGGGGTAAGGGAGTGGGAACCTGGTCTGAAAGCGATCCGTGGTCCCTTCCGGACCACCTGGATGAACTTTGGGACAATTCCGGGCTGAACCGGCCGGATCGGGATCCGAAGGGACAGACCGAACGCGATACCGACATCGCCGGCAACCTGGCACCCACCAAGATCAAGGGCCAGATGCAGCCGGGGGGGCCGATGCCGAGCATCACGTTGAAGGGGCTCAGCATCAAGGGGGAGAGCAAGGTGGCCTACACCGAGGCGGTGACCGCAGCCCAGAGCGAGGCCCAGTCGGCCTTGAACCAGGAGCAGGTCCCCAAGGCCTACCGCGGTGCCGTGCGGGACTACTTCGACGACCTGAAGTGACCCCGGGGGCCGTGCATCGGACGGCCCCGTGTCACGGTTTCCGGTTCTCGCGCAGCTGTTCCACCTTGCGCGGATCCACCTTGATCAACTGGAACTCCTTGGCGAGTTCGTTGAGGAAATTGGCCGTCACGCGGGCGAGGTCCCGTTTTTCCTGGTTCAACCACCAGACCAGCAGCGGCAGCCACAACAGCAGCGCCCAGGACCATCCCCCCGCCAGGAATCCGATGACGATCAACTGGAGGCTGGTGACGGTCAGGAACAGGGCGCGCGCCAGGAAACTCCAACGGGCAACGAGACGGCAGCGGATCATCTCCCGATGCCCCGGGTACCACTCCCCGGCGGTGGTGAGTTCCAGGCGCGCCCAGCGGGATCCGAACAGTTCGACGTCGAAGCGGCTCCAGCCGGCATCCGGCTTGTTCGGCCATTTGCGCTGGTCGAGACGTTCGAGAATGCGGGCCAGGAAGGTGATGCGATCCACCCCGGTCTCGCTCCAGTAAAGCAGTTGGCTGAAGTCCTCCTCCTGATCCTCCAGCATCACCGAGTTGAGGTTCTCGCGGTCCTCCAGCGAACGCTGCTGTCCGCGCAGATGGCCCTGGTGTCGCGCCCAGCCGCGGACAATGGGTTGCAGGAAGAAGAGGAGTCCGACCAGCGGACGAGACCACCCGCGTCGATGGGCCGGGGCCAGCTCCGCCTGATACGCGGCGATCCCGCACATCAGGAGGGAAAACACAAAGCTCGCCACTCCGACTGTCACGAGCCCCGGTACGACGGATCCCAGCACCAGCAGCGGGAGGGTGACCAGGACGTGGTATTCGAGGCTGGTCGGCACCACCAGCATCAGGCTGGGGGGCGTGGCGTAGATGCTCTGGAAAAAGGCGCTGCCAAAGAGGCCGTGGTAGATGATGGGGGCCTGGGTCTCGACCCCGAACTTCGCCTGGGAGTAGATCCGGCCCCTCCAGATGGAGCCGCCGAAGCGGTTGAAGTTCTCCGGATGACGCCGTTCGAGGAGGGCCTCGGCGTCCCCGTAGCCCGCCTGCTGCTTGAGGTAGGCGCGGACGGTATTCCGCCGGTAGTGCCAGACAAAACCTGCGGCGCAGAATCCGATCCGATAATTGCGCTGCTGCAGCCGCCAGCAGATGTCCACGTCGTCCCCCGCCTTTCGATAAATCGGGTCAAAGCCGCCGATGCTGTCCAGCGCCCACTTGTAGAACGCCATGTTGCACCCAGGGATGTGTTCCGCGATCCGGTCGGTGAGCATCACATGGGCCGGGCCGCCGGGGGAGACCATCACGCAGGCCGCGGTGGTGGAGTCGTCGGGAGGCAGGAAGTTGTGTCCACCGATGCCGGCAAAGCGGGAATTGATGAGGTCCCCGACCAGGTAATAGAGCCAGTCCTCGTCGGCGCGGCAGTCGGAGTCGGTGAAGGCGATGATTTCGCCGGAGGCCGCGGCAATGCCCGTGTTGCGCGCCACGCCCAGTCCCTGGTTGGACTCGTGCCGGAAGAAGCGCACGCGCGGGAAGCCGGAGGCGATCTCGGGGGTGGCGTCCGTCGAACCGTCGTCCACGAGAATGACCTCGTAGTCCGGATACTCGAGGGCTTCCAGGGACTGCAGGCAGGCGCGCAGCGTGGCCGCGCCGTTGTAGCTGGCCACCACGACCGACACTTTCGGGACCTGGGGCAGGGGAAACCGGGGTGCCATCGCGAACTGGCGCTGCACCACGGCGAAGGCGGGTTTGGGAACGCGGTCCCGCGTGACCAGGCCGAAGGCCCAGTCCTCGACCGGCCGTCCGTCCTTGAACCAGTCGTCGGTGAACGAAAAACACACGGCCCCGGCGCATCCGGCCCGGAAGGCCGCCTCGATCTGCCACCCCAGCGTCTCCGCCTGCTGCGTCTCGGTTTCGCGCAGGGAGTCCAGTCCGAATTCCCCCAGCATCAGCGGCCGGGTGTCCGCCAGCATCTGGAGGCGCGCGAGGTAGTTTTCGAAGGGACGCGCCTGGTGGAGATAGAGGTTCCAGCAGACGAAATCCGGCAGGCGCGGGCGGAGGAATTCGGTGGGCGGGAAGTTGCCAAACGTGCAGAGACGTCCGGGATCCACCGATTTGACCTCCGCGACCAACGCATCGATGAAGTCGGCCACGGCGGTGGCGCCGCTCCACCGGACGATGTCGGCCGGGATTTCATTGACCACGGACAGGGCGAACACGGCGGGATGCCCCGCGCAGCGTTCGGCCGCGGACCGCACCGCGATGCGGGCGTCGGACGCCAGCGCCGGGGAGTCGAGGAAGCACAGGTGCTTGTTCCAGGGCACGTCCACCAGGAGCCTCAGGCCATGCTCCTGGGCGAGGTCGAGGAACCATCGCGGGGGAACGTGGTACACCCGGAGGAGGTTCGCCCCGAGTTCGCGGATCAATTCAAAGTCGCTCCGTGTCCGCTCGGGGGATGCAAAGGGTTCCCCGGCGGCGTTCGGCGCAAAGGGACCGTAGGTGACCCCCTTGGGATGAAACTTCCGCTCTCCGGCCCGGAAAAACTTTCCGTCCACGCGGACTCCCGCCGGCGGGGCAGCCGGGGAGGGGGCAGGTGGGATGGAGGAGGCGGTGTCGCTCACGACGGGGGCGACTGCCCAGGGGGCGCTCGCCGGCCGAGATTCAGAGCGGTCCTTGGCCCGGACGGGAACAGAAATCCGCAGGGGGGAAAGCAGCGGGTCGGGCGAGGGGGTCGCCGGCGCCAGTCTCCACTGCCATGTGCCTTCGTTCACGAAACCACGGTCCTTGCGGGCGCCCCGGAAAACTCCGATGCCGGAACAGTCCCGGCCCGGCTCCCGTAGGAGGGGTGGCGGCGCCGCGGGTGAGACTCGGACCGGGGGTCTTTATTCACGTCCGAACGGGGGCGCGAAAAGCGGTCCGGTGGTGGATTCCGCGATTGGCGGAGGGAGGGGGGCGCGGGCATGCTGGGCCCGCGTCCATGAGTTCCTCCCCGCATCGCCCGCAGCCGGTGGACGCCCGCGGACCGCGCCGACGCCTGCCGCGCTCCTTCAAGGAGCTGACGCCCAGCAATCATTTCAATCCGCGGACATTTTTCCGCGAAATGGTCTGGAAGGCTCTCGTTACGCCCCGGGGCGGGTCGTTCAAGGTGCCTCGGTTCCCCGTGTTGAAGGATCGGGAACTGGCCCTCACCTGGATCGGTCACGCTTCGTTTCTCGTCCAGTTCCAGGACCTCAACCTCATCGTCGACCCGAATTTTGCCAACTGGTTGTTCCTCCTGAAGCGCCTCAAGCGTCCGGGCATCCGGGCCGCCGACCTGCCCCCGATTGATGTCGTCCTCCTGACCCACGCGCACTTTGACCACTTCCACAAGCCGTCCCTGAGGAAGCTTCCGCCCTCCCCCAAGATTGCAATCCTGCCCTGGGGATGCGGCTCCCTGGCCCGCCGGCTGGGATTTGAGCGGATCGTGGAGCTTCAGTGGTGGGAGAGCTTCGGAAGCGGCGACTGGAAGGTCACCCTGGTTCCCGCCAAGCACTGGGGCGCGCGGACCCTGCGCGACGCCCACCGGGGCTGGGGCGGTTTCCTGATCGAGCATCGCGGACGCCGGGTGTATCACGCGGGGGATTCCGCTTATTTCGAGGGGTTTCGTGAAATTGGGGACCGGATGCGTCCGGAAATCGCCCTGCTCCCGATCGGCGCCTATTATCCCGATTCCTTCCGGCATGTGCACATGGGGCCGGACGAAGCGGTGACGGCGTTCAAGGATCTGCGTGCAGACTGGCTGGTCCCGATGCATTTCGGGACGTTCAAGCTCAGCTTTGAGGCCATGGAGGAGCCGGAGCGGTGGCTGCGCCAGATTGCCGGGGAGGAGCGGTTGCTGCGTCACCTCCGCGTGCTGGAGGAGGGGATCCCCGAAAAATTCTAGTCGGAGGGTTCCAGACGTCGCAGCAGGTAGGCGACATCGAGCCAGCGTCCGAACTTGAATCCGACTTCCCGGAAGAGACCGGCGCGTTCGAATCCGAACCGGGCATGCAGACGGAGACTGGGTTCGTTCGCCGCGTCGATGACCGCGATGATCACGTGGAGGCCGCGGCCCCGAGCGGCTAGGATCAGGGGCTCCAGGAGGCGCCCTCCCAGACCCCGGCCGCGGAAGTCCTCCGCGACATACACGGAATTCTCCGCAGTGAACCGGTAGCCCGCACGGTCATGGTATCGGTTGAGCGCACTCCACCCGACGATCCGGGGACCGGCATCCTTCGGGCGCTCCTCCGCCACGAACACCGGCATCCGGTCCCGCTCATGGGCGTCGAACCAATCCAGCCGGTGCTGCAAGGAACGCGGTTCCTCGTCATAGCTGGCCGTGGTTTTCAGGACCGCATCGTTGTAGATGTCCAGGATGCCCGGGCAGTCGGAACGTACTGCGGGCCGTATGACGATGGGATTCACGGTGGGCGTCCCCGGGGGTGGGGTTCAAACGGCGACCGGCGCCTTGATCGCGGGATGCGGATCGTACCCGGTCAGCTCGAAATCCTCGAAGACGAAGTCCCGCAGTTCCCGGCGTTCAGGGTTCAATCGGAGCCGGGGATGGGGACGGGGCTCGCGGGCCAACTGCGTTCGCACCTGCTCCACATGGTTGGAATAGATATGGGCGTCGCCGAGGGTGTGGATGAAATCCCCCGGGGCCAGGTTGCAGACCTGGGCGACCATGTGGGTGAGCGCGGCATAGCTGGCGATGTTGAAGGGCACCCCGAGAAACAGGTCGGCACTGCGCTGGTACAACTGGCAGCTGAGCGTTCCGTCGGCGACGTAGAACTGGAACAGCGCATGGCACGGAGGCAGGGCCATTAGGTGCAGTTCACCGGGGTTCCAGGCGGACACGATCAACCGTCGTGAATCCGGATTCCTCCGGATTTGGGACACGACGTCCTCGATCTGATTGAGACTCTTTCCGTCGAAGGAGCGCCAGTCGGTCCATTGCGCTCCGTAGACCCGTCCCAGGTCCCCGGTCTCGGGATTGGCCCATTCGTTCCAGATGGAGACGCCGCGGTCCTGGAGCCAGCGCACGTTGGTGTCTCCGCGCAGGAACCAGAGGAGTTCGTACAGGATGCTTTTGACGTGGACCTTCTTGGTGGTGACGAGGGGGAATCCATCGGCCAGGCGGTATCGGCTTTGGGCGCCGAAGACGGAATAGGTCCCGGTTCCGGTCCGGTCGGCCTTGAAGGTGCCGTGATCCAGCACGTGCCGGAGCAGGTCGAGGTACTGGCGCATCGCGGGTGGATTCTAAGGGCGTTGACGGCGGCGGGGCCAGTCGCTTCATCGGCTGCGTCCGGAGCCGGGCTCCCATTGCAGGAAGATTGCCTTCAGATAGGCCGCCTCGGCAAAGGTCGCGGCGTGGTCGGCGGGATGTCCCGTGGTTTCCAGTTCCCGGAACGACCCGCCCCGTCGCGACGCCGCCGTGCGGACCGCGGTGAAAAACTCGGGGGCGCTGACGTGGGCGCTGCAGGATGCCGCGAGGAGCAGACCTCCCGGACGCAGCCATCGGAGTCCGGAACCGGCCAGCCGGCCGTAGGCGACCAACGCTTCGGCCCGTTCGGATTCCCGGCGCGCCAGGGATGGGGGATCCAGCACCAGAACGTCAAAACGGGGTTTTGAAGCGGCGGCGAGCCACTCGAAGGCGTCCTCCTGGATCTGCTCGTGGCGGGCGGACGCGACCGCGGGAATCCCGGCATTGCAGGCGAAGTTGCGCCGGGCCTGGGCCAGCGCGTGGGCGGAGATATCCAGATCGGTCACCGAGCGGGCCCCGCCCCGCGCCGCATACAAACTGAAACCCCCGGTGTAGCTGAACACATTGAGGACATCCGCGCCCCGGGTCCTTCGTTCGAGACGTTGGCGGTTGTCCCGTTGATCGAGAAAGAATCCGGTCTTTTGCCCTCGAATCACCTCCGCCTCAAAGGTCAGTCCGTTCTCCAGAAACGGGACGCGGTCGTCCTCGCCCGCCGCCCAGGCATTGGCACCGTCCTGGAATCCGGCGGCTTCCGCCGCCGCCTTCGTGTTCCGGCTGAATCGGAGAACCAGGCGGGCGGGGGCCAACCGGTCGCGCAGCAGGGCGATGATGGTTCCAAGTCGTGGGAGCCAGGCGGCCGTGTAGGTCTTCAGCACCAGCGTGTCGCCGTAGCGGTCGAGGACGAGTCCCGGCCATCCATCGCTCTCGCCATACAGGCAGCGGTATCCGGTGGTGTCCGGGCCGAACATGCCGGATCGGCGCGCCAGGGCGGTCTCCAGCCGGGTGCGCCAGAAGGCGTCGTCAATCGGGGTGGGGGATCCCGCGTGGAGAATCCGGATTCGGAGCGGGGAGTCGGCATCCCACAAGCCGAGGGCGAGGAAGCGGTCCCGCCGGTCGAAGATCACGCCGAGGTCGCCGGTGGCGCCCTCCCGGTTCTGGTCCCGAATGGAGTCCGAATAGACCCAGGGGTGTCCGGAACGTATGGCGCGTTCGGCGGCTGGGGAGACGCGAACGCGAAGGGGGCGCGGGGATTCCGGTGCCGGCACGGGGTCAGCATGCCCGGGGGAGACCGAAGCGGAAAGCTCCGGGCAGCTCCGGGCGGCGGGACGGGGCCGGAAACTTCCCTTGCCGCTGCCGCCGTCCCACTTAGGCTCAAAGCCCTTTCGTATGGTTGAACTCACGAACGAGGAAATCCGCCGGTATTCGCGCCACCTGATCCTTCCCGAGGTGGGACTCGCCGGTCAGCGCAAGATTCGCAACACCTCCGTCCTGTGCGTCGGCGCCGGCGGCCTCGGTTCGCCGATCGCGATGTATCTCGCGGCCGCCGGGATCGGAAAGCTGGGGATCGTGGACTTTGACACCGTGGACTACTCCAACCTCCAGCGGCAGATTCTCCATTCCGATGCGGATGTGGGCGCCTCGAAGGCGGAGTCCGCGCGGGCGTCGATCCAGGCCCTGAATCCGAATGTGGAGGTGGAACTCTACAAGACCCGGATTTCATCCGAGAACGCCTTCGATCTGATCCGGCCCTACGACATTGTGGTCGATGGCACGGACAATTTCCCGACCCGCTACCTGACCAATGACGCCTGCGTGCTCCTGAAGAAGCCCAACGTGTATGGGTCCATCTTCCGCTTCGAAGGACAGGCCAGTGTCTTTGCTCCGCACCTCGGCGGGCCGTGCTACCGGTGCCTGTATCCGGAGCCCCCGCCTCCGGGCATGGTGCCGAGTTGCGCCGAGGGCGGTGTTCTCGGGGTGCTTCCCGGCATTGTCGGCTGCATCCAGGCCACGGAGATCCTGAAGCTCGCCCTGGGGAAGGGCAGCACGCTTATTGGACGACTGCTGCTCTTCAACGCCCTCGACATGAAGTTCCGGGAATTGAAGCTCCGCAAGGATCCGAAGTGTCCGGTGTGCGGCGAGAATCCCACCGTCCGGGAATTGATCGACTATGAGCAATTTTGCGGCGTGGTTCCGGAACCGGTGAATCCCGGGCAGAATCCGGACGAAGTCACGGTTCAGGACATGGCGAAGGCGCTCGGGGATCCGTCCCTGGGCATTCAGGTCATCGACGTCCGCGAACCGGATGAATACCAGATTGCCCGGGTGAAGGGCGTTCCGCTGTTTCCGCTCAGCACACTTCCGCAGAAGTTCACGGAACTGGATCCGAACTCCCAGATCTACATTCACTGCAAGGCGGGGAAGCGCTCCATGAAGGCGCTCGAGTATCTCCGCCAACAGGGATTCAAGTACGTGAAGTCCGTCAAGGGCGGCATCGACGCCTGGTCGGAACAGATCGACCACTCGGTTCCGCGCTACTGACTTCGTTCGCTCCCATCGGATCGATTTCCTACCGGGTTTTCCCTTGCCCGACTTGCATTGGGGTGGTCCATTGCAAACAAGTTGCAGCGGACGCGAACAACGGGAACCTGGGTGCCTGCCGCACGGTGGCTGGCGTTCCTTTGTGTCGGTCTGCTGGTGGCGGCGGGACTCCTGTCCTCGAATGAATCCTGGCATGCGGCCCTGCATGCCGCCCCGGGTGCTGCGGAAACGTCCGGACATCACGACGACGGTCCGGAAGGGGCGTCCACCTGTCTGCTGTGCGCGATGGCGCATCAGCAGGTGCTGGGTGGGTTCGCTCCGGTGATCGAGATCCCCGTTCCTTTGGGAGTTCCGGTTTCCGGGGAATGGCAACCCACGGCGGTTGTCCCGGTATTGTGGTTGGGAGTCCCCACGGGACGCGGTCCGCCCCTCGAGTGCTAGCCTGATGCCGGGCGGTCGCCCGGATGCTCACTCACGTGCGCCCTGAACGGGCGCCGGATTGGTTTCCTCGTTGGTTCCGATTCCCTGCCGCGCCTAAGGCGCGGACTTCCTCAGGACTCTCCATGAAGTCGTTTTCCCGGGCCTCCCGGGTGCGTTCCGCGTTCACCTTGGTGGAACTGCTGGTGGTCATTGCCATCATCGCGGTTCTGGCCGGACTGCTGCTTCCTGCGCTGGCGTCGGCCCGGTCCCGTGCACAACGGGCCGCCTGCCAGTCCAACCTTCACCAGTTGGGGCTCGGCATCCAGATGTACGCGGATGACAACCGCGGGTTCTTTCCCGACACCACGCATGACACGACCGAAACCAACCGGTCCTGGATCTTCACTGTGCGGCCGTATCTCGGCCAAACTGATCGGATCCGTGTTTGTCCCTCGGATCCGCTCCGGGCGGCGCGCCTGACCAACTTCGCCACCAGCTACGTTCCCAACGAATACGTCGCTGTGGACCTGAAGGACGGCCTCGGAAGGACGGTCGAATCCTTCCGCAACCTGAATGCCCTCAAGCGGCCGGTGGAAACCGTCACCGTCTTCGAGTCCTCCGCCGACCCCGACAAACTCAGCGTGTTCGCCGACCACACGCATTCGCGGAACTGGTACAAGGGTTGGCCCGCGGTTCTGGACGACATCCAGCCCGACCGACACCGCACCGGGGGCGCGTCCCCCGATCATTCCTCCGGTTCCGCCAATTACCTGTATGCCTGCGG
>JAEUHD010000126.1 GCA_016793645.1 Verrucomicrobiales bacterium | reverse complement strand
CGGAACTGGAGTTGTACCAGGGCGCCGTCGCCCGGGTTGTCCGCGACCGTCGCCGCGACCACGTCGTCGGAGAGTGCGGACAGTGCGAGGCCGGAGAATCGATCCGCGTCCAGGGGCAGGCGGAAGGAGACCTGGGTCACCGCCGGATCGGCGTTGATCGAGAGCGGGACCTGAGAGGCGGTGCCGAGGTACAGGTTGGTGGATCCCACGCCCACCAGCAGGTCGAAGGCGGTGTCGCGCACATACACGGTGAACGCGACCTCGATGCTGAGCGGCGGGGTGCCGTCGTCGGCGATGCGGATGCGGACCCGGTTGGTCCCGGGGCCGTCATCGGGCCGGGTTTTCCAACGCAGCACGCCATCGGTGTCCAGCGTGGCGGCGCGCGGCGCCTCGAGGAGCGTACGGGTGAGTTTCTGACGGGGCAGGTCGGGATCCGTCGCCAGGATGGGTTGCTCGAGCAGCGATCCCTCGGTGATCAACAGGTCCGGAATGGCGGTGGCCACCGGCGGACGGTTGGTGCCCACCAGAATCAACGCCATGGACGCCTCGGCGGATTCCGAGGGCAGTCCGTTGTCCGTGGCGCGGACGCGGATGTTCCAAGTACCCGGAGCGTCGCCATCGCCGGTCTGCCAGCGCAAGCTGCCGGTCTCGGCATCGAGGGCCAGACCGCGGGGTGCTCCGGGGAGCAGCGTGAAGAAGACCCGCTGGTTGGCATCGGGATCCGAGGCGGAGAACTGCGCCGCCAGGAGTTCACCCCGTTGGATCGTCGTGGCCGGCGGGGCAGTGATCACGGGCGGACGATTGCCGGTATCCACGAAGGTGGTGGTGTCCGCGCTGGCGCGGACCGGTTCGATGTTGCCGGCGCGGTCGATGGCGGAGGCGACGAATCCGTACCGTCCGCCGCTGCGTCCGGAGTAGATCGCGCCCGTCAGCGGGGAATTGGTGAGCCAGATGCGGAAGGGTCCGCCATCCGTGGACACGTAGAGGTTGTAGGAGAAGACCCCGCTGGCGTCATCGGTGGCACTCCACGCCACGGGGAAGTTGAGCGGACTGGACGCCGGGAGGTCCGCAACGCGGCTGACGGGCGCCGTGGTGTCGGGAACCGGCGGCGGCGCGGGCGCGTACACCAGGGTGTAGTAGGCGGGCGCGTCGAGATCGAACACATGGAGGAGGTCCTTGCGGATCGGCCGCAGTGCGCCGCCGCGGATGAAGCGGTCGGTCGTCCAGGCGTTGGTGCCGACCCCGACGTCGGACCCGTCGGGCCGCAGCATCTGGGTCAGGACGAAGTTGGTCCCGCCGGGATGGGGGATGCGCAGATAGGCGAGCCCGCGCGGCAGGGCCACATCGAGACGAAGTCGAAGGTTGGTCTCCGACAGTTCCCCGGAGATCACGGCGTTGGTGGACGAGGACACGGTCCGGGTGTAGCCATCACTGCCGTAGAGGATGTCTGGGAGCACGTCCGGATTGGCATCGGAACTGACCAGCATGTCGGGGCGTCCGTCGGCGCGCGGGCCCGGCTCCTGCACGATGCGGATCAGTTCATGAATCTCCACCGACCGGACGAGGGACAGCCGTTCGACGCCTTCGATGGGATTCTCCTGTCGGAAGCTGGCGGCGAAGTTGGTGAAGCTGCCCTGGAGTGACGAAGTGAACAGCCAGGTGGCGATCCGGTTGGTGCCGGGCTCGATCTCGCCCAAGTTCACATTCAGGGACGGCGAGACTTCGGCGTTCTCCACGCGGGTCCCGATGGCTTTGAAGTCGATGAGGAGCCCCTTCTCATTCTCCACAATCTGGGGTTGGCCGCTTTCGATGCGCAGCGCCTGGGCGGTTCCGTAGCCGACGTTGAGCACCTGGGCGGCGAGCGCGTAGGGAATTGCCGGCTCCAGGACGCGGGTGAACGGATCGTCGCTGAACACATCCCGCTGGTGGAAATATCGGACGACCAGTTCGGGTTGGGGATGGACGTCGATGGAGGCCGGCGTGAGCGGGACGGTGACCCGGACGCCGTCCTGTCGGTAGACGATGGTGCCTCCGACGAGGAAGGTGCGGACACCGGAACTGGGGGCGGCGTTGAGGGACGGTATCAAGGTCCAGCGGACGCCGCCTTCGGCCTGCGCGCCGAGGATTCCGGTGCCGTCCACGGCGGCCAGCCCTGTCAATTCGGGGTCCCGAATGCCAAACAGCGCATTCGCGGGTGCCCCGGTGGCATCCACGATCTCAAGCCGCACCGACAATTCGGTCAGCGGTGAATCGGTGTCGTTGGCCAGTTCGAGCCGGGCCTGGAAGGCATCGCGGGTCAGGACAGCCCGCTGGTCGAGACGGAGCCGCACCTTGGCGCAGACGGATCCTGCCGTTCCGGGATCCTCGGCCGCGCGGGACAGGGACCGTTGGGAGGTCCGTGCGGACGGGGTGGGACCGGGCGGTCCGGAGGAACAGGACGAGGAGGACGCGATAGTCGGGGGGGCGGAGTGATACGCTGCGGTGGGGCTGTAATTCCCCGGAGTCCCGGGGCCGCTCCCGCTGCAGCAGAGATTCGGGAGAAAACCAAAGCCGCTGGCGAAGGCATCCCCGAGCCCGGCAGCCATCGCCAGGAAGTTGCATGCGTTGCTCACGTTGAAGGCGACGGGCGCGGAGCGGTTGATCTCGGACGGACCGCAGGGATACGAGTACACGACCTGGCCGAGTTCGGTGCACCCGCCCAGTCCGATGTACGCAACGGAACCCCGCGATGACGACGCCTGGGCGCGGGCGAGGGATCGGGCGTGGATTCCCGACGCCTTGGGCGGCCCCCGATGGATCAGGACCGGGATGTTCAGGGACGTACGGGCGGCCATCTTTCCGATCTTGGTGATCAGCGGCGTCATCTGCAGTTCCGGGGAGGATGGCAGATTGAACTCGACGTTTTGGGCGGCGATGAGTCCCTGGTTGGAGATCGTGAAGTTGATCTGGAATTCCTCGCCGTCGAACAGCGTGAGGTCCACGGACGGGGGATCCACCGTGATCACCGGCACGGGTACCTGCGTCTCAAAGGTGGATTCGACGGTGAACGTGTAAGCGTCCTCCACCGTGGTCGGGACGACCGAGAAGGTGTAGCGGACGGTTTGACGCGGCAGGAAGGCGGTGACTGCTGTCAGGGCGGCCCCGGTTTCGGCGCTGCGTACCACGGGGCGTCGGGCCAGGGCGTCCGCCGAAGCCACGGAGGCCGTCACCGGCGCACCACCGGTCACCCGGACCGACCGTCGGAAATCGTCGTGGCCTTCCGCAGTCACGGTGACGATGTAGTCGCCCTCGAGCAGGTCGGGGAAGGTGATCTGTCCGTCGGGTCCGCCGTCCCCGGAGGCCACCAGGCCGCCGCTGATGGCGTCGGTGACCCGGATGACGGCGTTGGTCGGGCGGGGCGATCCCTCGGCGAAGTAGGTGTATTCATCCTCGGCCGTGACCTGCAGGGATCCGCGGGCCTCGGACACGGCCCGCGCCGTGAACGGGACCCGAAGCAGCGCATTGTTGGCGCGAAGGACCACTTCGCCGCCGTAGTTGCCGAGGGGAAGGTCCGCCGCGGGGGACAGCAGGAGGTCGACCGAGTTGGTGGAGTCGGGAGCCAGGGGAGGGAGGTTGACCGGGGAGGCTGCGGACAGCCAGGGGGCGGGCGAGAGCAGGACCTCCAGCGGACCGGTGGCGACGCCCCCGGCATTGACGACCCGGATGGAAACGACGCGTTGGCGTCCGAGGGTCATCGATGTGGACAACGGGTCGGGCGTCGCCACCAACCGGGGAACGATGCGCTCGAGAATGATGGGCAGGATGAGATCCCCGGTGGCGCCTTCGGCGGACGTCACGCGCACGTGCGCGAATCCGTTTCCATTCGCAGCGGCCGTGGCGGTCACCACGTAGGCGAGGTTGAGGGAGTCGTCTCCATCCACGCGTGCGGCGGGCAGTTCCGCGGTCACCTGGTAGCCGGGCGAGTTGCTCAGCACGTTGACCGCGAGTCCGGTCAGCGG
>JAEUHD010000226.1 GCA_016793645.1 Verrucomicrobiales bacterium | reverse complement strand
CCCCTCCTGGGGCTCGTAGAAACGCGCCAGCAGGCTGATGATGCTGGTCTTGCCCGAGCCGGTGTGCCCGACCAGCGCGATGGTCTGTCCGGCCCGGATGCGGAAGGACACGTCGTGGAGCACCCACTGCCCCGGGGGCGTGGTGTCATAGCGAAATCCAATCCCCTCGAAGGCGACGTCGCCCCGAAGCGGCGGCAGGGGCCTGGCGGAAGCGGGATCCCGGACCTGCGGTTCGGTGTCCAGAAGTCCGAAGATCCGCTCCGCGCTGGCCGCGGAGGACAGCATCGCATTGTACAGATCGCCCATCGTCTGGATGGGCCCGAAGAAAAGTCCGAGGTAGAGGATGAAGGCCGCGAGTTCGCCCACCGTGAGTCCGCCCGCCTGGACCCGCGCCCCGCCGTAACCCAGGACCGTGGCCGTGGCGATTCCGGACAGGAGCCCAACGAACGGCATGTAGGTGTGGAAGACGCGCGCCGAACGCACCCAGCGTTCAGTGAAGTCCTCGTGAAGCATTCCGAACCGCCGCAGGTTTTCGTCCTCGCGTCCGAACGCCTGCACCACACGCACCCCGGAAATGTTCTCCGCCATGGCGGCCGTGAGGCGGGACAGGGTGCCCCGCAGGCTGCGGTATGCCTCGCGTCCGCGCACATGGAACCACCGCGTGGCCAGGGCCAGCGGCGGCAGCACGGCGCAGACCGCCAAGCACAACCGGAGGTCGTGGGACATCATCAAGCCAATCACGCCAGCCAGGGTGAGCACACTCGACAAAAGCTGGCTGGAGCCCCAGGTCAGTACCCGGTCCAACGCGTCGATGTCGGTATCCGCACGAGCAATGATCCGTCCCTGGTGTGTGCGGTCGAAGTAGTTCAGGGAAAGCCGCTGGATGTGCTCAAACACCGCGAGGCGCAGGTCGTTCATCGCGCCCTGCCCCACCGTGATGGCGGAACGCACGGACGCCACCGACAGGATCCAACCCAGGAGCAGATTGAACAGGTACAGCAGACTGACGATGGCAATGCCCCGGGCTGCGGCCCCCGCGCCCATCGCGCCGGTGGACGTCCCCGCAGTTTGCAGGGCCGGGGTGAGGTAATGGTCGATGCCCAACTGAATGAGCTTCGGTCCCAACAGCGTGGACGCCGTGGCGAGAACGCTCAGGACAAGATTGAGCAGGAAGGAACGCCGATAGGGACGGGTATAGGCGAACAAACGCCGAAGCAGCGACCCGCGCATGGTTGCCTGCGCGAACTCCTCATCCAGGGCAATGTCGTCGTGGCCGGCCATGGCGGTTCAGGAGTTCTCGGAGGTTTCGCGAAGCTGGGAGCGGAACAGCTCGCGGTAGAGTCCGTCCCGGGACACCAGATCCCCATGAGTCCCCTCCGCCACGAGGCGCCCCTCGTGCAGGACCAAAATCCGGTCCGCACGGCGCACCGTGGACAGCCTCTGGGACACCAGGATCGTCGTGCGCCCCGGGGAAAGTGCGCTCATGGCGTCCCGCATGGCGCGTTCGGTCGTCGCGTCCACGGCGCTGGTGGCATCGTCCAGCAGGAGGATTTCGGGATCCATCAGGAGGGCCCTGGCGAGGGCCAGGCGCTGGCGTTGTCCGCCGCTCAGCGAAATGCCCCGTTCGCCGACGACCGTGTCATAGCCCTCGGCGAGTTCGCGGATGAAGCCGTCCGCCTGCGCCACCGCAGCGGCCCGCTCGATTTCGGAACGGGTGGCTCCCGGCTTCCCGAAGGCGATGTTCTCAGCGACCGACGCGCTGAACAGGAAGGTCTCCTGGAACACAATCGCGATGCGACGTCGAAGGTCGCGGACATCGAGACTGCGGACGTCGGCGCCGTCCATGCGGACCACTCCCGCGGAGGGATCGTAGAACCGGGGGATCAGGGCGAGCAGGCTGGATTTCCCGGATCCGGTGGATCCCACCAACGCAATCGTCTGTCCCGGCTCGATCCGGAAGGAAATCCCATCCAAAGCGTGGCGCCGCGAACTCTCCACCGGCTTCGGGGCCGGCGGCGCTCCCTCCTCCCGCAGCAGACTCAGGGAGGGCTCACGCGGATACACAAACGAAACCCCGTCGAATTCAATCGAACCCCGATCCGAAGGCGGGATCGGCCGGTCCATGGAAGAAGCGGGTATCGTGGAAACGCCCGGAACCGGCACCTGGAGCAATTCGTGGATCCGCTGCGCGGCGGAGCTGGAGTTTTGGATGATGTTGGTGATCTGCCCAATGATTCCAATGCGCCCCCCGAGCGCCAGCAGGTAGAACACGGCCTTCACCAGGTCGCCCAGCGCGAGTTCCCCCCGGATCACCTCGCCGCCGCCCACCCAGAGGATGAGCGGGACGCCGAGCCCGAAAAGAAACTGGGCGAAGGGTACGCGGGCCGCCCAGTAGTTCACCGCGTCCAGCAACTCCTGCAGGTACGCCTCCTTTTTCCGGCGGAAGCGCTCCACCTGGGCCGACTCCCGCGCGAAGGCCTTCACCACGCGCACGCCCGCGATGTTCTCCTGGATCACGGTGCTCATGTCCCCGTGGCGGTCGTGGACCTTCCGCCACCGCGGCTGAAGACGCGCCGCGAAGTACGCCATGGCTCCGACCGTGGGAACGAGGGCCGCCAGGGTGAGCCACCCCAGCGTGGGACTGAGGCGGCTGATGAGAACAAGGGTCCCGAGCAGGCCCGCGATGACGTCCACACTGAACAGCATGCAGACGAAGAGGAAGTCCTGGAGCCGGCCGACGTCCGTGCTCGCCCGCGATATCAATTCCCCGGTGCGCGCGTTGTCATGCCAGCGGAACGTGCGGCGCTGCAGGGCGTCGTACACCGCGGCGCGAATGTCGCCCATGGTGCGCTGGACGGTGCGGTTGCGGATCGGCCCGAGAAACAGGCCCACAACCGCCCGCAGCGTGACCAGGGAGAGCAGCCACAGGACCGGACCGCGGAGGGAAACCGAAGCGGCGTCCTGCGCACTGCCCAGCGCCGTGATGGCATTTCCGGGAATCTGCGGGAGGTACAGCTCAATGCTGATGTTGACCAGCAGGAGCCCAATCGAAAGCGACACCCAACCGGGGCGTCGTCCGAAGAATTTAACAATGGCCCACAGGGCGCGGGGCGCGGACGGAACGGCCGCCGTGTTCGGGCTGCGGGTCATCGTATCGTCCGGCCGGCGGGCACACTCCGCCGGGGTCCGTCAGGGCAGGAGACGGCCCACGATGCCACTCAGGACCTTGCCTTCGGTGCGCCCGGCGGCCCGCGCCTGCGCGGCCTTCATGACCGTGCCCATGTCCCTCTTGCTCGTGGCGCCGGTCTCGGCAATGACGGCGCGGACGAGGGCCTCCAGTTCCTCCGCGGACAACGCCTTGGGGAGAAACTCCTCGATGACCACCAGTTCGGCGGCCTCCTTGGCCGCCAGTTCAGGCCGGCCGCCGCGTTCATACTCGTCCCGGGCGTCCCGGCGCTTCTTGGCCTCGCGTTGTAGGACCGCGGTGACGTCGGCATCCGGCAGTTGGTCCACCTTCTTCTCGATCTGGACGTATCCGAGTGCGGATTTGACGAGGCGAAGCGTGGCGGTGCGGTCGGCGTTGCGCGCCACCATGGCGGCCTTGAGTTCCGCCGTGAGCGTTTCCTGGAGGGTCATTGGGATGGGCTTGCGAAAATGGGGTGCGTCAGGAGTCGGAGGCCTGGAGTTTGCGCATCTTGTCCCGCACCTCGGCGGCACGCTCGTAGTCCTCGGCCCGGATGGCGTCCTCCAGGTCGCGCTGCAGCTTCTCGATCTCCGTCAGCGGACGCCGCTCGCGAACCTCGTCCAGCCAGGCGCGCAGGGACGCCAGTTCACCACTGTTGGCCATCAGGTCCTCGCGGCCGTTTTCGCGATAGAAGGTTTCCAACTCCTCGATGCCCTCCTCAATGGCGGCGGTTGCCTTGCCGAAGTGCTGTCGCTTCATCTGGACCGATCCCCGGGCGCGGGTCCGCATCATGAGCAACTGCGGCACGAACTGGAGCAGCGACCAGGCGAGCTCGTCGGTCTCGGCGTGCTCCGCGACAAACTCGAAGACCTGCAGGTTCCGCTCGCAGTCCCGCTCCACGGCGGCGAAGTCCTCAAGCTGGAAGAAGCAGATGTACCGGTGGTGATACTGGATGCACTCCTGCTGCAGTTTGGAGCAGATGTCGGCGTTGAGGCTGAAACCCTCCTCGCCCCCGGTGGCCTCCACATGGCGGCGGAGGCGCTTCACCTGGAGATCAAACCAGGAATCATGGGCCATCGGACGCCGCCCGTCCGGCCGCCCCTCGGCATTCATCTGAAGGATCCCGAGATCCACGCGAAGCTGGATCTTTTCCCTTCCATCCCGTCCCTCGAATCGCCGGGCGATCACCTGTCCGGGCTTGAAGTCCCAGCCGGACAACAGATCGGAAATGTCGAGATTCATTGGCTGGAACATGCGAACCGCGGGCAAAAGTGTCAACGAGCGCCGGCGGCAGGGGGTAACGTCGAGTCTCCGAGGCCGGAATCCATCGCAGCGACACGCGCCAACAGGCCCACCATTTCCCTGTGGAACTTATCGAAGGAAGGACAGGCGCTCCGGGCCATCTCCAGATCGAATACCTCGGCAAGCGCCGGTTGGTCGCCCACCGGGCTGTAGACCCGCCCCGGCTCCATCCGGTCGGAAAGCCACTCCTTGCATCCCCGAACTGACTCGGGTGATGGATGGGAGGAGAGACCCGGACGAAGGCCTCTTCTCGAAGCCAGGGACGCGGCGGCCCCCAGGAACCAGGACTCGAACTCGCGGTGCGCTAGGACGACGGCAGAAGGGCGGCGGGTTCCGAAACCAGTTGATTCAGCCGCAGAAGCTCCCCAGCAGTGAAAAGACGATCCCGGATCGACGTGCGACTCACTTCGTCCACGGGTCCGAGCGTCGTCTCCCCGTCCTGATGGGACACCGCCACGATCGATTCGGCCGGAACCTGTTTGTCATCCAGCAGGTCGGGACTGTGGCTGGTGACAATGACCTGCCGCGTTCGGGAGGCCTCAAACAAGGCGGACCGAAGCACGCCCGCGGCTCCGGGATGCAGCGCGGACTCCGGTTCCTCAATTCCGACGACACGGACCGGACGCCCGTCGGAGGATGGTGGTTGGAACAAGGCCACCAATACCGCCAAGGCGCGCAGGGTGCCGTCCGACATGCTTTCGGCATCAAACTTCCAGGGCTTGTCCTGTCCTGCGGTCCACTGATCGAACTCGATCGTTTCCTTCTTTCCCATGGGCTTGTGGGAAACCCCGGAAATCCCCGGGACCACCCTGCCCAACAATTCGGTGACGCGATTTCCCTCTCCCCCGCCGCCTCCCCCCAATCGCTTCAGGACGGAGGCCAGATTATGACCATCGTCGGCGAGAACCTCACCGGGATCGGACGCCTGGAGGTTTCGGATCTCGGTGGGGGTGAAGTTGTACAGCCCCATGGTCACCAGGGAATCGTACAAGTGTCGAAACTGGGGTTGTCCGGAAGCCGCGACCAGGAACAGGCGGTCCGAGGCAGCCGCTGGAGGTGAGGGCAGTGTGGTGGAATGCACCCGTCCCGAGCGAACTTCAAATTCCGCAGGCTCAACTCCAAATGTCGGGTCGTAAACAACGCACCATTCCCTCTGGACTTCGTAGCCTTCACCACTTCGCGCGCCGATCTTGAATGCATATCGGCCATACCCCCCAGTCGGCAGACGCCAATGCAAATCCACCCCGAAATGGGTCGGCCGACCCGCGGAACGCTTCCGCACCTCCTGGATGCCGCCACGCTTTCGGAGCGCGTGCTCCAGGGAAGTCTTGAGGGAATCGGCGGTAAAACGCAGGGCGTCGAGAAAGTTGCTCTTGCCCGCCCCGTTCGGACCCACCAGAAAGTTCAGCGGCCCGAGATCGACCGAACAGGCGCCGATGCTCTTGTAGTGCTGAAGGACCACCCTCTGCAGAAATGGAGCCGGATCACTCATGACGGGAATGAAGGCCGCGTGACCTCATATCGTTTCGTCTGAAGCCACAGTGGCAGACCCCTGAATCATCGTCATCACTTCCCTTCCGGATCTTGGTCCCGTCCCATCTCCAGACTGAGATCCACTTCATTTCCTTCGCCCGCCGGCGCCACCAGGACGACGAACTCGCCCTTGCGCGGGCGCTCGGCGAGGCGGGTGGCCAGCTCCGCGGGACGCCCCCGCAGCCACTCCTCGAACTTCTTCGTCAACTCCCGGGCCAGCACGACCTCCCGTTCGGGCATGGCCAGGGTCAACTCCTCGACGAGGCGCTGGATGCGGAATGGGGACTCATACAACACCAGGGTTCCGGGCAGTGCCGACAATTCCTGGAGACGACGCGCGCGCTGTCCGGATTTGTGCGGAAGAAACCCGACAAAGTGAAACTCCTCGGTCGGCAGCCCGCTGGCCGTCAATGCGGCCACCAGGGCACAGGCGCCCGGCACCGGTTCCACGCGTACTCCCGCCTCGCGCGCCGCGGCCACCAAACGCTGTCCCGGATCGCTGATCCCGGGGGTTCCCGCATCGGACACCAACGCCACGATCTGGCCGCCCTTCAACCGCTCAATCAGTTCCGCCCCCCGGCGCGCCTCATTGAAGCGAAAGCAACTCACCAGCGGCTTCTGGATTCCGAAATGCTGGAGCAGTCGGCCCGAATGCCGCGTATCCTCGGCCGCCACCACGTCACACCCGCGCAGCACCCTCAGCGCCCGGAAGGTGATGTCCTCCAGATTCCCGATGGGCGTGGCGACGAGATAGAGCGTTCCCGGGACGAGGGGCGGGGCGTTGGGGACGGACTCGGGCGGTTCCACGGGGACATCCTACCAGCCCCCGGCCGGCGTGACGATCCCGCAGCCGGCACCCTTCGCGGACGACGGATCGCCGGGTTGTCCCCGGCGCGGGTTTGGGTCACCTTCGGCGGCATGTCCCCCGTTGACCTGTGGCGAGGATGGTTGCCCGCGGCGCTGCTGTTGGCCGCATCTTTGGACGCCGCGGAATCCCGCCTGGTCCCGCGTCCAGGCTGGTCCGTGGAACTCCTGATGCAGGCGCCGGACCTCACGCACCCCACCGTGGTCTGCACCGCCCCCGATGGACGCATCTTCGTGGCCGAGGACCCCATGGATATCCGGACCGCCCGGGCGGACGTCACGGAAGGACGCATCCTGTGCCGACATCCGGACGGGCGGGTGTCGGTGTACGCGGACCATTTGTATGCCGTCTTCGGCCTCCAATACCTCGATGGACGGCTCTACGTGCTGCACAATCCCCGGTTCTCCGTCTTCACCGACCGCGGGGATCGGGGCGAACCGGAGGCCGATCTCATCGCCAGCACGAATCCCGAACCGTGGGCCCAGGAATGGAATGACCACGTGCCCGCAAACTTTCGTCTGGGCATGGACGGATACTTCTACGGGGCCACCGGGGATAAAGGTCTCTACAAGGCCAATGGTCGGGACGGCCGCGAAGTCTCCATGCGAGGCGGTGTGTTCCGGATCCGCCCCGACGGCACCGGACTCGAATCCTTCAGCAATGGCGTCCGGAACATCCTCGACGTGGCGCGCACCGACGAGGACGAGCTGTTCACCTACGACAACACGGATGAACACCAGTGGATGTCCCGTCTCACCCACATGGTGGACGGGGGCTTCTACGGCTGGCCCCACCACTTCATCCCTCGCCGCGACTACACGCTGTGGTGTCTCGCGGACTACGGCGGCGGCGCGGCGACCGGGGCATTGTACTACGACGGTGGCGCCTGGCCCGCGGGACTCGACGCCCAGTTGTATCTTTCGGACTTTGGAAAACGGCAGGTCACGCGGGTCGGGTTGGAGCGGGACGGCGCCACCTTCCGAGCCATCAGCCGCGAAGACCTGTTTCCGGATCCTCCCGCCGACTTCCGCCCCGTCGGGATCTGCCTCACTGCGGACGGCACCGGACTGCTCATCTGCGACTGGCAGCATCGCGATACGAAGGGACCCGAAACGGTCGGCCGCCTCTGGCGCCTGGTGCCGGACGGTGCGAAGGCACCCGCGACTCCCGAATGGTGGATTGCCGCGGCCTCCGGACGTCCCTTCACCGCCACGGACGAGGACCTCGTCGCGGCGCTGGGGCATCCGTCCCGCACCGTGCGCGACACCGCCCAGCGGCGGCTGGCGGAACGTCCGTCGGCAAAGGAGGCGTTGATGGCCCTGCTGCGAAATGGGTCTGCTCCGTCCCGCCCCCGAATTCACGCCCTGTGGGCCCTGACGGCCGGGGGCTGGATCGACACCGGGTGGGTCGCCTCGCTCGCGGGTTCACCGGATCCCGCGATGGCGCGGCAGGCCTTGCGCTGGCTCGGCGAATTCCCTGGGTCCGGATCCGGCGCCACGTTGGTTGCACTCCTGGATTCCCCGGATCCCACCCGACGCTTCCGCGCTGCGACCGCCCTCGGTCGCCGGCGGGATACGAACGCCATTCCCGCGCTGCGGATGCGTCTCGCGGATGGAGACACCTGGGTCCGCTTCGCCGCATTCACCGCCCTGAACCGGATCGGTCGCGCGCATCCGTCCACTTGGACTGCGATTGCTTCCGGATTGTCCTCCAACAATGCCGCCGTGCGCAGCGGCTCCCGATTCGCCATGCGGGACACCGCGGACGCGGCGCTGGTGACCGCCCTCGCCTCACGTGTCCCGGAGGGAGGCCCTGCGGCTGCGGAGGCCCTGGCCCTCCTCGGGGACCTGTATCTGAAGCGTCCTGAATGGCGCGGGGAATGGTGGTCCTATCACCCGGCGGATTCCCCGACACCGGCACCGACCGAATCCTGGGCGGGAACCCCCGGGGTGGAGGCTGCGGTAATGGCCGCACTCGGATCCACGGACCCCGACGTTCGCCGCGCCGCCGTCTCCGCCGCAGCGTCAGGACACATCCCGGGCACCGCAGCCATGCTGGAGCGCATCGCCCTTCAAGATTCGTCCCGGGAAACGCGACACGCCGCGTACGCCGCCCGGGCGGGTCTGGCCACAAACGCGATGCCCTTCTTTGCCGCGGAACTGATCCGAAGCTCGGATCCGGAGGTCCGGACGCTGGCGCTCGACGTGCTGTCCCGGGACCCCGCGTC
>JAEUHD010000193.1 GCA_016793645.1 Verrucomicrobiales bacterium | reverse complement strand
CCGTTGCAGCAATCCCCGGGGCGGGTGTGTCCAGACCGTCTGCTCCAGGGCGGCGTTGTAGGCCGCCAACGCGGCTTCGTCCTCGTTCAACAGGGCCAGCGCATCGCCGAGCGCGGCGTGCGCGTTTGGGGCGTCCGGCTCTTCGGCAATCCATTGTTCCGCAGCCAGCCGGGCCTGGACGGGGTTGCCGGAGGCGAGTGCATACTGGATCTCAACGAGGCGCTTGTCCTCGCGCTGCTCTTCGGTGAGGGGAGGCGGAAGATCCGCCACCGTGACCGTGGTGGCGATGGAGCCGAGCAGGATGTTCAGGGCGCCGGGCGGCAACGACTGCGTTTGCGCGGGAGCCAGCCACCAGGTGCGGGTGGGCGACGGCGGCAAGGTCATCGAGAATCCGCCCGAATTCGTCAGCACCAGAGGCAGGTTCGTGAGGCTCTCCGCCCGGTGGGTCTCAATCTGGAGCGGCCACCCGCGCGGGACGATCCGGTCGGGGCCGACGCGGGGCAGAAGGAGTGGGGAAGGAACGGCGCCCGCGATAAGGGGGGCGAAGCCGAGCCAGCAGGCGAGTCCGACCAGAGGAATGTGCGCCCAGGTTTTCATGGAATGGTAACCCCTGGGTCGGCGCATCCACTGCTGGATTTCTTCACCCGGACGGGGGCGCTGTCCCGGACACAGAGCTGGTGAAGGCAGTCCCCCAGGAAGGCATGCGCGTAGAGGTTCGGCTCGGAGGTGACGTCGTTGATCCCCGTACCCCGGCAGTCGGTGCAGAGCGAATAATTGTGGTCGTCGAATTCCAGCCCCTTGGTATGGATGCGTATCTTGGAGGAGGTGCCAAAGGGGGCGGTGGCCTCCGCCGAGGTGTAGCGCATGACACACCCCTCTACTCCTGAATGCTGTCCTCCGCGGGCCGCAACCCAGAGAACCGCGGGAAGCGCCGGTCCGTCGATGCCTGGAATCAGCTCGGTCTGCCGATCCGCGGAGAACAGCCGGATCTCGGTCGCGGATCCGGCATTCGTCATTTTGCCGGTGGACCGGTTGAGTGCCATCAGGCGTTCCGAAAAGAAGTACCGCATTCCTCCCCCGGGGAGCGGCGCGGATCCCATTTCCCATCGGGCCGCTCCCGGATCGGTCTCCCCGTGATGATGCGCCCCGATGCAGTGGGCGATCTCATGCGCCACCGTCCTCGTCAATTCGTCGGCTTTGCCGGAAAGATTGACGACGATGCGCTTCGTATTCTTGGGGCGGTAGGCCTTGTCGTCGGGGATGTCCACAAACGAGACCTTGAGTTTGCCGCTCGAGCGAAACTTTTCCAGGGTCACCCCGGTCTGCGGCTCCGTACCGGTTCGGGGCGAGGATGGGCCCCGGTTCAGGTTCATCACGCGCGACTCCGGCAGTTCCTCGCGCCGCAACGTGTCGTAGATCCGGAGACCGCGTTTGCCGTCCGCCTGGGTGATGTACTCCAGCTCCCGGATGCCACTCTCGGCCACGGGACCAATTTCGTTGACCAGGAAGAGCTCCTTGACGGCGGGATCCAGCGTCTCGTGTTTGCCGGCCACACGAAACCCCCGGTACTCCTCCCAGACGCTGAAGCCATCCCCGTCCTGTCCGTCGCCCACCGGTTCATCGTCGCCATCCTCAGCGTCAGGGGCCTCGGTGGACTTCTCCGTGCGCCACACCCGCGCGATGCGGGTGCCGGGGTCGCGGTCGGGGATGAGGATGGGATGGCGCAGCTCCTCACCCACGTGCAGGGCGCCCACGAGTTCGGTTCCGTCCGCCAGTTCGGCGATGACGGCGAGTTCGGAGGTTGCTCCGAAGTCATGGCAGTCGATTCGCACCGAGGCGGTCGGCTGGTTCTTCGCGTCGAAAACAGGTTCGACTCCGGCCTTCTGTCGCTTCGGCGACAGCACGGTCTTTCCTGGAATGGCGACCGCGAAGCGCAGGTCGTAGTCGGGGTCCTCCTCGGGAACGGATGCGAGGATCGGCCAGTTCATGCAGACTCCGGGTTCCTTGGACGTCGCCCGCATCTCGAATCGGAAGCGCCGGACGAGGGGCAGCGCCGCAATCTGTTCCGGGGTCGGATTCGGGGTCCGCGGACGTAGTGTCGCCTTCGCCAGGAGAGGATTCGGCCCGGCTGCGGAGGCATCGGAGACGTTGCCTTCAGGACGCCACTTCAGGAATGAGGTGTCCGTGTCGGAGAGAGCCTGGAGTTCGACGGCGACCTCGACATCGCTTCGATCGGGCCAGAACTCGATCCTACCGGTGCGGGTCCACCTTTCGTGTTCCTGTGTGTTGCCCGTCGAGTCCCCGTCATCGCCTGAGCCGGAGATTCCTCCGATGAGCCGTGGGGCAACCCCGGACGGCACCGTGTCCGAGACGGTCGTCACCTGGATCTGGTCGGACACGGCGGTCACCTCGCCGTTGACGTCCGCATAACCACTGGTCGTGAGGACCATCGGGCTGGCCAGCTCATGCAGAGTCACGAAATCCCAGGTCCCGTCCGAGAGCCTCAGGGACAGGTGGGGATCGACGCGCAGGCTGAACGGCCCGGAGTAGGAGCCCTGGCTCGTGGTCTTCCTTGAGGATTGACTCGACGACGACTCGGAATCGAAGGACTCGAATCTGGAGACGGATCCCAGGGCCTCGGTCACCCTCCAGTGCATTTTCGAAGGCGATGAGATGTTCGAGTCCTCATCCACCACCAGGGTGAAGTGCACGGTCACCTGCTCTGTGATGTTGTTGTGGACTTTTGAGTCGGAGGTCGACTTTTGGTAGGCGGATGAGTAGTCGACGACCGACCGGGCCCTGAGCCGGGGGATTCCCCGCCAGGCGGACCAGTCCGCGGGAACGGTGACGGGCGGCAGCGGCGGGAGAGGGTCGTCGTCAGCGGCCAGCATGGTGGGCTCCAAGCCGGCACCGAACGTGCACCCCCAGAGCGTCAGGATCCAACCCAGCCGTCGCAAACCGCGGGCGCCCATGTTGCGCGGGACCCCTGCGGGTGAGGAAGCGGATTCAACCATTCCAATGATCAGCCTGTATCGGATCGCGTAGCCCTTCAAGCGCGGGGTGGTGGACCTGCGCACAAAAGCGGTTTCCTCCCGGCGAAGCGGAAAGAACCAGATCTCGATCATGAGTATCCGGATCTGGTACACAGTGATTCCTGAGCTGCCACAGAGAAGCTTGAAATGTTCCCCCTGGCTGCCGTTTCCTTCCTCCTACTCAGTCACCGCCTCCCATGTTCTACTTCTATAGCTCTTTGGACGGTGGTCCCATGCCTTGTCTCAGGTGCGGAGTTCGATCGGGGGAAAGTTCTGGGTGCCTGCCTCTTTCCTCGACACCTGCAATTCCATGAAGACCCACCTGCTGGCACTCGTTCTCTCCGTCGGTAGCATTGGCGAAGCGCTGGCAGACGACGCGGCACTGATTGAGCCTACCTCGCTGATTTGGGAGCGCTTTTTGGATGGATCGTCTCAGGATGTTGCCTCTGGCGCGGCAATTCTGTCCTCCGGAGACATTGCCCTCGTGGGCACGACGGGATCGGGACCTGGCCGCGATAAGACGGGGGTGGGCTTCGGCAGCGATATCTACGACGACGCCTGGATTGTTGTGACGGACCCTTCCGGGCGGAAGCGGTGGGATACAGTTTTGGGAGGCCCCAGTTTCGATGGCTTTAATGATGTCGCATCCCTAGCGAATGGTCGACTCCTGTGCGCTGGGCATTCTTCGTCGGATGCGGGTCCGGGCAAGTTCAGTCGGAATATTTCCGGCTCCGACGTATGGGTGGTCTGTCTTGATTCCGATGGAAGACATCTTTGGGACAAGTCGTATGGGTTGGGTTGGACCGAATCTGGAATGAGCTTGTGCGTGGTGGATTCTCAAAAGGTCGCTGTTGCTGGGGCGAGTGATGGCCGGGGATACCTGCTGTTAATCAATCCAGATGGAGGGGTGATTGCACAAAAATTCTATGGACCCGTGGTTGAGAGTATTTCGGCGGTCAGATCGGCGCCTGACAGTAGCCTTTTCCTCTGTGGCTATACTTCCCGTCGGGAACTTTGGGTCGCCAAGACAGCACCAGGCGAGGTGGATCTGGCTTGGAGTTTTGTTTTGAGCAGCCCGCACCCAACTCATGGCCTATCCCTCGTCGCTCTTCGAGATGGTGGGGCGCTTGCTTGCGGTGGATCGTTCTATGCCTCTTTGGAAGGAGGCGAGGATGGGGTTGGAGTCATGGTAAAGCTGGACGCTGCCGGGCGTGTGGTCTGGCAACGGGAGTATCGTTTTGGACTTAAGAGAAATATGGTTCTGGGAGTCGCTGAGTTGAACGGGAATGGTTTCGTCGCGAGCGGAACGTTCGGGAGTGTGGGATCCCAGAAGCACTTCCTGGCCCGCCTCGGAGGCGACGGTCAATTGCTCTGGAAAAACGTGTTTTCAGCAGGAACCTGGGGAGCCAATTGCGCAACCCTTCAATGTGCGGATGGGGGCTTTCTGGTCCTCGGCTCTTCGTCCATTCCCGCCTTCGATATGGATATTCACCTGGTAAAGTTCGCTCCAGAATTAACCGCCGCTCAGGCGGATCCTCCCGTACTCTCTGTCTCTCCCCGTTTGGGAAGTCATCTTGGACAAGATGGGTTTCATTTTTCCCTCATCGGGAAGCCTAACCATCAATACATTACTGAGCGCACAGTGGATTTTCTCCATTGGCAGCCTTTCACCACGAACACGGCGTTCCTCACCGACACCAAACTCGTTGACCCCATGGCTTTCGGTCGTCCGAAATCGGAGTATCGCACGCGCGAGGTCACGCCTTAAACATCTTCGGATCTTTGCGGATATTCGTTCTGGGGTCTTTGTCCTCCGTTCGCTCATATCTAGTTGATGAACCTGTCCCTCTATCCCGGCTTCCGCAGGCTGGGATCCCCGGTTGGGGGTGGGGCGTGGTCGGTCTTCGCGGGTGGGCCGAGGAGTTCGGTGAGCATCGGTTTTAGGGCGTCTGCCCAAACCTGGTAGCCCTTCACGGTGGGATGCAGACCGTCCACCGTCATGCCGTCGTAGAGCTTGCCATCCGGGTCGGCGAGTCGGTCGTTGAGGTTCAGGAAGCGGACGGAGTTGCCGTCGGCCAGCGGGGCGAGGCGATCGTTGATTTGGTGGATCAGCGGCATGACGGCGGTGCTGCTGCGCGCGTTGTTGGGCGTCAGCCCCATCAGGATCACCGTGGCGCGCGGGGCCTTCTGGTGGATGACGGTCAGCAACGCCCGGATCCCGGCGACGATGTCCTCGGCTTTCGCTCCCTCCTGTCCGGGCGGGGGCGGTGTGTCGCCGACGTTGTTGGCACCGGCCAGCAGCACGATGACCTTCGGATGGACGCCCTCGAGTTCCCCATTTTCCATCCGCCACAGGATGTTTTGGATGGTGTCGGAACCCCACCCGAAGTTGCCGGCGTTCCATCCGAAAAAGTTCCGGTTCCAGTTTGCGAGAAAGTCCCGGTATTGCGGATCGCTCGTTCCCCATCGGCGCGTGATGGAGTCGCCGACAAAGTAGAGGTCGATGCCACCCTGGGCGGCTTTCTTCAGCAGTTCCGCGTGGGCGAGCTGCGAATTCCGGTCCGTGCGCGGCACGGGTTGGTCGGCGCGGATCGAAGGGGCATTGGCGGCTGGCGGACTTTGGGCCCGCAGGCTTCCCAGGCAAAGGAGGGGGATGGCGAGACGTGTCCAGAGGAGCCGGGGTGTGCGCATGGACGTCAGTTCACCGCCCGCCGCAGGCACACTCAATCGCAAAGCCTCCTTCCCTTGCGGTAACCTTCCCGATGGGCCGGCGGTCACCTGAACGCTCCCATGAAGACTCACCGTCGTTCGCTGTTCTGCTCCCGTCCGATCGCGTTGGCCGCCGTGGCGCTCGCCTGTTCCCTGGAGGTGGGGCGGGCTCAGCCGGCCGCAGCCAAACCCGGGCCCCTGAATTGGACCACGCAACAGGACCACCAGAACATGAAGGAACAGCTCGGGATCACGCAGTTGCGTCCCGGCCGGAATGGGAATCCGAACGCCACCAACAACCCGGCCAACTACGATCCCGCCAAAGCCAATCCATATCCCAACCTGCCAGAACTCCTGGTGACCCGGGACGGCCGCAAGGTCACCACGCCCGAACTGTGGTGGCAGGTGCGGCGGCCTGAGATCGTCGAGGACTTCGAGCGCGAGGTCGTGGGGCGGGTGCCGAAGAACGTTCCGAAGGTCACCTGGAGCATCACGAACCAGGCAACCGACCGCGTGGTGGACAGGATCCCGGTGAATGCACGGCAGTTGGTCGGCAGGGTGGACAATTCCGCCTGTCCGGGCATCGAGGTGAACCTCCAGATGACGCTTGTGACGCCGTTGAATGCCACCCGGCCCGTGCCCGTGCTGATGATGTTCGGCGGGTTCGGGGGCGGCGGCTTCCCCCGCAAGGCCACCGACCCGGAACCCACCAACCGCTTCCGGGGTTTCGGCAACCAGGTTTTCACCGATCCGCCCTCGACCGAGCAGTTGATCGCCGCGGGTTGGGGGTACGCGATCCTCAGTCCCGGCAGCATTCAGGACGACAGCGGCGGGGGACGGAACGGGAATCCCGGGGGACTGACCCGGGGCATCATTGGTCTCGTGAATCAGGGACAGCCGCGCAAGCCGGACGACTGGGGAGCGCTCCGGGCGTGGGCGTGGGGTGCCGCGCGGGCGCTCGATTATCTGGAGACCGATCCCGCGGTGAACGCACGGCAGGTTGGCATCGAGGGCGTGTCCCGGTTTGGCAAGGCGGCGCTCGTGACCATGGCCCTGGAACCGCGGTTCGCAGTCGCATTGGTGGGTTCCTCCGGCGAAGGCGGCGCCAAGCTGCATCGACGCGACTTTGGGGAATCGGTGGAGAACCTGACCGGTTCCGGTGAATACCACTGGATGGCCGGCAACTTCCTGAAATACGGCGCCGAGGCATCCACCTTCGGCCGGAAGACGCCGGGCGACCTGCCGGTGGACGCCCACCAGCTCATCGCGCTCTGTGCGCCGCGGCCGACCTTCATC
>JAEUHD010000191.1 GCA_016793645.1 Verrucomicrobiales bacterium | reverse complement strand
ACGGTCCCAGCCAGCGCTCCATTTCCGCCAGCGGCCTGCCCTTGCGCTCGGCAAAGTCCGAGACCTGATCGCGGTCGAGTTTCCCAACAGCGAAATACTTCGCCTCCGGATGGGCGAAGTAGAGTCCGCTGACGCTGCTTCCCGGCCACATGGCAAAGTTTTCGGTGAGCCGGATGCCGGTCTTCGACTCCACGTCCAGCAACTCCCACAGGGTCCCCTTCTCGGTGTGGTCCGGACACGCCGGGTATCCCGCGGCGGGGCGGATTCCCCGGTACTTCTCCTCGATGAGATCCTCGGGCGAGAGGTTTTCGTCGCGTCCAAAGCCCCACTCCTCGCGGACGCGCTTGTGCAGGCACTCGGCAAACGCCTCCGCCAACCGATCCGCCAGCGCCTCGGCCATGATGGCATTGTAGTCGTCGTGCTTCGACTTGTAGTGCTTCACGACGTCCTCCAGTCCGATCCCGGCCGTCACCGCAAAGCCCCCGATGAAATCCGCCGCGGGCTTCGGCGCGATGTAGTCCGCGAGGGACCAGTTCGGGGAGTTGTCGGGCTTCTCCATCTGCTGGCGCAGGAAGTGGAATTTCGTCCGCACGGTCGAACGGGAACCGTCGGCATACACCTCGACGTCCTCACCCACCCGGTTGGCGGGGAAGAACCCGTATACGCCTCGCGCCCGGAGACGCTTTCCGGAAATGAGTTCATCCAGCAACGCCTGCGCCGAGGCGAACAGTTTCGTGGCCTCCACACCGTACTTCTCGTGCGTGAGGATGGAGGGGTAGCGGCCCCGCAGTTCCCAGGTGTGGAAGAACGGGGACCAGTCGATGAAGTCGCGCAGGGTCTCCAGGGGAAAATCCTCCAACACGCGGACGCCGGTGAAGGCGGGCTGCGGCAGGTCGTCGTATTTGAGCCGCGCCGCATTGGCGCGCGCCTGGGTGAAGGACTTGAGCTTCTGGACCTGCCCGGCGTGCGCCGCGCGGACCTTTTCATAGTCGGACCGCAACTGCTCGACGAACGCCGGCTTCTGCTCGGCGGAGATCAGGCTGCTGACCACCGGAACGGCGCGGGAGGCGTCGAGAACGTGGACGACGGGCTCGCTGTAGCCCGGGGCGATCTTGACTGCGGTGTGGGCGCGACTGGTGGTCGCGCCGCCGATGAGCAGCGGCACCTTGAATCCGGTGCGCTCCATCTCGCGAGCGACATGCTGCATCTCGTCCAGGGACGGCGTGATGAGTCCGCTCAGCCCGATGACGTCCACCTGGTGTTCCCGGGCCGCGGCGAGGATCTTCTCGCACGGCACCATGACGCCAAGATCGATGACCTCGTAGTTGTTACATCCGAGGACCACGCCGACGATGTTCTTGCCGATGTCGTGCACGTCGCCCTTCACCGTGGCCATCAACACACGGCCCTGGGCCTGCACCGTCTTTCCAGCGGCCACCTGCGCGGCCTTCTCGGCCTCCATGAACGGCGTCAGATAGGCCACGGCCTTCTTCATCACCCGCGCCGACTTCACGACCTGGGGCAGGAACATTTTGCCCGCGCCAAACAGGTCGCCGACAACGTTCATGCCGTCCATGAGCGGCCCTTCGATCACCAGCAGGGGCCTGCCCAGCTTCGCGCGGGCCTCTTCGACGTCCTCGGTCACATGCGCGTCGATGCCCTTCACCAGCGCGTGCTTGAGGCGTTCCTCGACCGGAGCGCTGCGCCACGCCTCATCCGCCTTGGTCTCGGCGGTGACACCGGTGGCCTTCTTCTTCAACTCCTCGCCGTAGGCCACGAGACGTTCGGTGGCGTCCGGACGCCGGTTCAGCAGCACGTCCTCCACCAGGGCGAGCAGGTCCGCCGGGATCTGCTCGTACACCTCCAGCATGCCGGCGTTGACGATGCCCATGTCCAGTCCGGCCCGAATGGCGTGGTACAGGAACGCGCTGTGCATCGCCTCGCGGACGTGGTTGTTGCCGCGGAAGCTGAAGCTGATGTTGGACACTCCGCCGCTGACCTTGGCCCGCGGGAGGTTCTGTTTGATCCAGCGCGTGGCCTCGATGAAATTGACCGCGTAGTTGTTGTGCTCCTCGATGCCCGTCGCGACGGTGAGGATGTTGGGGTCGAAAATGATGTCCTCCGGCGGGAACCCCACCTTGCCAGTCAACAGGTCGTAGCTCCGGCGGCAGATCTCGATCTTGCGCTCCAGGGTGTCCGCCTGTCCGCGCTCGTCAAAGGCCATCACCACCACGGCGGCGCCATACCGGCGGACGAGGCGGGCCTGTTCGAGGAACTTCGCCTCACCCTCCTTGAGCGAGATGGAGTTGACGATGCCCTTGCCCTGCAGGCAGCGCAGTCCGGCCTCGATGACCGTCCACTTCGACGAATCCACCATGATGGGGACCTTCGCGATGTCCGGTTCCGCGGCGATAAGATTCAGGAACCGGGTCATGGCGGCGGCGCCGTCGAGCATTCCCTCGTCCATGTTGACGTCGATGACCTGGGCACCGGTCTCGACCTGCTGCTTGCAGATGGCGAGCGCCTCGTCGTAGTTGCCCGCCAGGATGAGCTTCGCGAACTTCGGCGATCCGGTGACGTTGGCCCGTTCGCCGATGTTGATGAAGTTCGTCTCCGGCGTCTGGGTGAAGGCCTCCATGCCCGACAACCGCAGGTACGGCGGCACGGCGGGCGTGACTCGCGGCGCAAGTCCCCGGACCGCCTCCGCAATGGCCTTGATGTGCGGGGGAGTCGTGCCGCAGCAGCCGCCGACCACATTGAGCCATCCGGCCTCCGCCCAAGGACGGATCTGCGGGGCCAGCGTGTCGGGCGTCTCCGGAAATCCGGTCGGGGACAATGGATCCGGAAGCCCGGCGTTCGGGTACACGCAGATGTGGGTGTCCGCGATCCGGTTCAACTCCTCCACGTGGGCCCGCATTTCCTTCGGACCCAGGGCGCAGTTGAATCCGATGGTCACCGGACGCGCATGCCGGACGGAGTTCCAGAAGGCCTCCACCGTCTGGCCCGTCAGGGTGCGCCCCGACAGGTCGGTAATCGTGCCGGAGATCATCAGCGGCAGACGGATTCCCCGATCAGCGAAGACCTCCTCGATCGTGAACAGCGCCGCCTTGGCATTGAGAGTGTCGAAAATGGTCTCCACCAGGAGCACATCCACCCCTCCCTCCAGAAGCGCCTCAATCTGCTCCCGGTACGCCACACAGAGCTGGGCAAAATTCACGGAGCGAAATCCCGCATCGTTGACGTCCGGGGAAATGGACGTCGTCACGGGCATGGGTCCGATGGCCCCCGCGACAAACCGGGGCTGACCGGTCGCCGCCGCGTGCTCATCCGCCGCCGCCCGGGCCAGCTTCGCCGCAGCGAGATTCATGTCCCGGACCAGTTCCCGGAGGAACGGATCCGCAATCACCTCCGCGAAATAGGCCTGATCCTTGCGACCCTCGGCATGTCGAAAGAAGAAGTCGTGCTGGCCAATCGTGGTGGCCCCGAAGGTGTTGGTCTCGATGATGTCCGCCCCGGCCTCGAGGTAATGGCGGTGAATCTCCTGGATCACCTGCGGCTGGGTAATCTGGAGCAACTCGTTGTTTCCCTTGAGGTCCTTGCCCTTCCAGTCGGCAAACCGCTCGCCCCGGAATTGTGCCTCGCCCAGGCGATAGCGCTGGATGACCGTCCCCATCGCGCCGTCCAGGACGACAATGCGTTCCCCCATCAACCGGACCAAATCACCGCCGCGCGTGTATCCCGACGGGGCGGAATCCGAAGTCAACATGGCGGGATGCTAGGCACCGCCGCCCAGGGTCTCAAGTTTCAAATCAACGCATCTGGATATGGTGATATTTCAGATTTGAACTCCCCGGAATCGCCGGGAAGAAGTCACCGGTGCGTCTTCGTCCTGTAACATTGCACGGGCTTCCTTGGGACGTGGACAGCGACGCAAACCGCACAGGACTCTCGGTGCCCTTCCTCCCGACCGACCTCGCGGAGGAACTGGGGGCGGTGCGCCTGACCCAACTGGCGTTGGAATCTGTCCTGGAGGAGGACGTGGCGTCCGGGGAGTTCCGGGCGGGACCGGGTCTCCAATGCCATCAGCACCGGATGCTGCTCACCCTGATGAGCTACGCCTACGCCCGGGGGGTGTTCGGTTCCGAGGAAATTCAGGAGCGGGTCCGGACGGACGGAGACCTCCGCTACCTGTGCGCCCGCGAGTTTCCGGAGGCGGAGTCCCTTCGACTGTTTCGACGACGCGAATGGGCCCGACTGAACCGCACCCTGATCCGGCTCCTGGAGCGGTTCGTCCGGATTCGGAGGCCGGACTGGCCCGGGGACGTGGCTCTGGAGGCGGTCGCCCGGATGGAACGGGCGGCGGCGGCGGACAGCCTCGCTCTGGACTACTGAAAGCCCCGGTACGCCCCTGGTGGGGGCATTCCGGCGCAAGCTTCCGACAAACGCTTGCTGGGATCGGGAGGGATTTCTAGGTTGCGCGGGCATGAACCGTTTCGCCGCCTTCCTCCTGCTCGCCGCCACGCTCTTCTCCCCCTGCAGCGGCCGGGCGGAATCGGCGGATGCCGAGGACGTGCGCCGCCTGAATGGAACCGTGGAGGCGCTCGGCGAGGGACAGGAGAGCCTGCGCAAGCAGATCCAGTCCCTGAAGGACCAGTTGGAGAAGGTGCGCGCGGAAAACGCACAGCTCCGTCAGGAACTGGCCGGCAACCGGGACATGGTCACCCGGGAGCAGTTGAATCAGGTGGTGGAGCAGTTGCGCGAGGTCGACCGCAAGCGCGCGGCCGATGCTGAATACGTCAAGACCCAGCTCGCGGACATCGCACGCGACGTCAACAAGTCCCTCGCCACCGCCGTCAGGGACCCGGTCAAGGATTCCCCGAAATCCCGCGGGGCCACCCGCACTCAGGATCCCAAGTCCGTCTCCGATGCCGCCACGCCCCCCGCCCCGGAAGTAAAGCTGCCGGACTACATGTATGAGCACGTCGTCAAGCCCGGCGAAACCCTGGGGGCGATCATCACCGCCTACAACCAGGAGAAGGGCCTCAAGATCACCACGGCCCACGTGATGGCCGCCAATCCGGGCCTGAAGGATCCCAAGCGCATCCGCGTGGGGCAAAAGCTCAACATTCCCGAGGTGAAGTGAGGAAGGCCCTCCTCCTGGCAGGAAGGCTCCTGTCCACGGCGGTCGCCGTCCTCATCCGGCGGGTGTTTTGAAGACCCCGGCCCCCCGTACCGGTGGCCTATCGGATCCGGATCACGCGAGTTCCGGCAATGAGGTCGTGCAGCCCCCGCTTTTCAGGGTGAAACGCGATCAGCAGATATCCCGTGAAGAACGTGAAGGTGTTGAGGAGGTCCGCCGCGTGGCGGAGGGCGGCCCTGCCCAGCCCCACCGGGGATCCGTCCTCCCGCACAACCCGGATTCCGAGAAACATCTTTCCCGGGGTGGCTCCCCGCAGGCCGTGAAACAACGTGAAATAGAGGAACCGGAGCGGAAGATTGATGGCCAGCGACGCGAGGAGGTATCGGGTGGTCACCTCGAGGTCCGGGGTCGGCGAGTTCCTCTGGGCCAGGAACTGCTCCTGAAGCTTTGCGAGCGGTTCCGCCCAGGGGAGGGTCAAAATGGCGACCAAGCTGGAGAGCACCAGAATGTCCACGACGTAGGCGGCCGCCCGGATCCAGAATCCTGCAGGCACGGTCAACTCGGGCGGAAGTTCGGGCAATTCCAGCACCGGCAGGGGCGGCGCCTCGGGCACCGGGGGCAGATCCCACCGTAATTCGTGCCATTCGGATGCCGGAAGCCACCGTCCTTCATCGCTGCGCCATACCAGGGTCGTCCGCGACAGGCGGCCCTCCTCACACCACACCCGCATCTCCTCCAGGGTCGCGGGGCCGTACTCCCGCCCGTCGCCACCAATCATCTTGTACTGTTCCGCCATGAATGCGGCGTGTGGATAGGCGCAAGTACGACCGCAGGCAATGGTTTTGCCAACGCGGGGGGCATTCCGGACCCGGGGGATCGCCCGGACGCGTCCGGGCTCGCGCTCCCGTCTGGATCCGGGTAATCCTCGCCGGAACGTGGTTTCCCCGATCCTGAAATCCCTGCGGGCGCTCGCGGATCCGACGCGGCTGCGCATCGTCTCCCTGCTCGAGCGGGCGGAACTGTCCGTCAACGAACTGCAGGAGATCACCCGACTCGGACAGTCCCGCATCTCGACCCACCTCGGATTGCTCAGCGAGACCGGACTCCTGCTGTCCCGCCGCGACGGGAAGCGCACCTTTTATCGCCTCAACCGGGCTGCGGGGACCACGGCGACGGAATTCACCCGCCTGGCCATTCGTGGAGCGGCCGAACTCCCCGAGCATGAAGGGGACGCCGTGAACCTCCGCCGGGTCCTCGCCCGGCGCGAGGAGCAGGCCCAGGTGTACTTCAACCAGGTGGCAGGACGCTTTGACCGAAGCTACGGACCCGGAAGGTCATGGCAGGCCTTCGGACATCTCCTGCTTCGGATGCTCCCCCCCCTCACCGTCGCCGATCTGGGATCCGGTGAAGGTCTGCTCGCGGAATTGCTGGCCCGCCGTTGCCGCAAGGTGATCGCGGTGGACAATTCGGAAAAGATGGTCGAGTTCGGTGCACGTAAGGCGCGCAAGAACGGGCTCAAGAACCTCGAATTCCGACAGGGCGACCTCCAGAGCCCGCCCATCGAACCGGAAAGCGTGGATGTCGTCGTCCTCAGCCAATCCCTGCACCACGCCGGCGATCCGGCACAGGCGCTGAGGGCGGCCTTTGCCGTGCTCAAGCCGGGGGGACAACTCCTGTTGCTCGACCTGGTGAAGCATTCGTTCGACAAGGCGCACGAGCTCTACGGGGACCGCTGGCTGGGATTCCCCGAGTCCGATCTCCACCGCTGGCTGGAGATGGCCGGATTCCGCAGCATTGAAATCAGCGTGGTGGCACGCGAGGAGCAGGAACCCCACTTCGAAACCTTGCTCGCCGCCGCGGAACGCCCCCCGGGACCACGACCCGAAGCCCCCGCCCGCTGACCCTTCCCGGACTCGGAAACTCCCCCAAACCGCCCGCCCCTCAGGCCGCCGCCGCAAGCTGTCGCTGGAGCCGCTCCAGATTGGCCTCGATCAGGTCCACATACTCATTGCGGCCGCTGACCGGATCGACCAGGAACCGGTACAGCCCCATGAAATCCTGCTCAATCTTGGGGAGGACGTAGTTCTTCCAAAAGCCCGGAGTCTTGCTGATCAGATCCTCCGCCGACTTGAACATGGAGCCATCACTGCCGCCACGACCCGAATTATAGGCCGCCGACTCGGCGAATTCGGCAAAAAGGATCGGCAGTTTCTCCAGGTAGTCCGAAGCCGCCATCTGACCGATCAGGTCGGCGGTGCCCAGGGAATACCCGGCGATGCGCTCCTCCTCACTGTGAAAGGTGAGTGCGGACACCTTTACGCCGAGTCCGGTGCACCGGATCATGCACTGCACCGAGTGGATCTGCCGGAGGGAAAACCCCCGGGCCACGAGAAACCGTTCCGCAAAGTCACAGGACCGGTTCACATGGGTCGCCGTGTACTTGGCACCCGTCCCGGTCAGATCGTC
>JAEUHD010000176.1 GCA_016793645.1 Verrucomicrobiales bacterium | reverse complement strand
CCGGCAATGCCCGCGTCCGAATCCCCATGCCCGGGAATCAGCCGGCGCGCAGCGCCGTCATCGGATCCACCCGGGAGGCGCGGCGGGCCGGGAGCCAGCAGGCCAGGACGGCAAGGGCACAAAGGATCAACGGCCCGAACAGCATCGCCTGCGGATCCCATGGGGAAATTTCGAAGACGAGCGTCCGCAGGACCCGGCCGAGCGCGAGATATCCGACCATGCCCAGGGCGATGCCCGGAAGCACAAGGCGCATTCCCTGGCGGAGCACGAGGGTGGCGATGTCCCGGGAGCCCGCCCCGAGGGCGCCCCGGATGCCGAACTCCTGGGTTCTCTGTCCGACGTGGAAGGCAAGGATCCCGTACACCCCCAGGGATGCCAGCAACAGGGCCATGCCCCCGAACAGGGACAGAAGGCGCATCGGAACCTGGTGGTTTCTGAGCGAACCCCGGATCCGGGCCTCGAGGGTTTGCACGTCATACACCGGTTGCTCGGGGTCGAGCGACCGGAGCGTCCGGCGCACCGCCGGGATCAGGTCCTTGGGCGCACGGGCGGCCCGCAGGACGAGGGTGAAGCTTTCCACCGGGCGTTGCCGATAGGGGAAGTAGATCGTTTCCTTCGGCGTCGCATCGTCCAGACCCCGGTGCTTCACTGGTGCAACCACACCCACGATGGTGCGCTGGGCGCCCGACGCAGCACCCCCGAGGCGGAGCTTTTGTCCGATGGGGTCCCGGCCGGGGAAGTACCGGTCGGACAGGACGCGATCGATGACCACCACCTGTTCCGATTCCGGGGAATCCGACGATCGAAAGCCGCGGCCGCGGAGCAGCGGAATCCGCAGGGACTCGAAGTAATCCTCAGACACGGATCGGATGAGTCCGTGCGGCGGCGGCTGGCCCGCCGGAGACTCGTGGCCGATGATGTCGTAGGTCGCCTGGGAATTGTTGTGTCCAAACGGCACGGAATCCGTGAATCCGACGCGGGTCACCCCCGGCAGGGCCCGGAGCGCGGACACCAGCCGGTCGGCGAACTCGAGCCGTTGGCCATCCTGCGGATACTTCACTTCCGGCAGGGTCAATCGCGCGGTCAGGACGGATTCAGCGTCAAATCCGGGACTCTGCCGTTGCAGGCGGTCGAAGCTCCGGCGCAGAAGTCCGGCCGTGGCGAGCAGCGCCACGGCCAGGGCGACTTCGGACACCACGAGCGCCTGGCGCAGGCGGAGCTGGGAGTGTCCCGTGCTGAGTCGGCCGCCTCCCTGGCGAAGCGCCTCGGCGGCATCCGCCCGGGCCCCGTGCCAGGCGGGCAGCAGTCCGAAGGTCAGTGCGGTGAGACCGACGGTGGCGAAGGTGAACGCCAGCACCCGCCCGTCGAGGCGTACCGATTCGGCGCGGGGAAGTCCAGTGACGCCGAACACCTCCGCCGCCGACAATCCCCACCGGGCCACGCCCCAGCCCAGGAGCCCGCCCGCCACGAACAGAATCAGGCTTTCAAAGCCAATCTGGCGCACCAACCGCCATTGGCCCGCACCCAGCGCGGATCGGATGGCCAGTTCGCGCTGTTGCGACATCACCCGGGTGAGCATGAGGTTGCCGACGTTGGCACATCCGATGAGCAACGCCGCCACCACACCCGCCTGCACCAGCCAGAGCATGCGACGGAGTCCTCCCACCGTTTCCTCCAGGACCGGCGTCACCGCGGTGGTGAACCCCGAGGACTCCACCCAGGTCCTTGCCTCCGGAAGGGACTCCAGATTCTGGCGGATGATCGTGGCGCACTCGTCCTCCAGCCGCTGCGGCGTGGCTCCAGGCCGGAGGCGGACATACATGTCGGAGAATTCGTGGCCCCGCTCCCGGTCCGACCGCTGTTCCGGAGTGAAGGCAAATGGCACCCACAGTTTCACCTCGGGCTGCGGAAACTCGAATCCCGCGGGCATGACTCCCAGGACCGTATGGGACACGCCGTGGAGCCGGATCGATTCGCCGACCAGGTTGGTGCGTCCTCCGAAATGATCCTTCCAAAGGGCATGTCCCAGCACGACCACGGGATTGTTGCCGGGCTGCGCCTCCGCTGCCGTGAAGACGCGTCCCAGCTCCGGTGTGGCTCCCAGCATCGGAAACAGCGAGGGCGTGGCCCGGACGGCCATGACCCGCGTGGGTTGGTCTCCGCCGCCCAGATTCAAGCTCTCCCAGGTGATCAACGCTGCGGACTCAATCGACGGCGCGCGGGCAACGCGGTCCAGATAGTCCGGGATGGACACCCCGGCGCGGGCCAGGTTGGCCCTGGGATAACTGTTGTTGACCGTCACCAGGCGGTCCGGTTCGGGAAACGGCAGCGGCCGCAGCAACACGGCGTTGATCACGCTAAAGATGGCGCTGTTGGCACCGATGCACAGGGCCAGGGTCAGCAGGACCGTGGCGGCGAACCCGGGGCTTTTCCAAAGCCGGCGCAGGGCGAAGTGTAGATCGGACATGGGTGAATCTGCGGATGTGGAAGCCTCCGGAACTCGGACGCGAACGCAACGGTCGTGCCAAGGTCTCACAGGGAGGAAGAGGGCCAAAGGGGCCCAAATCGAAGCCGTGCCTCGCTCCAGGTTGGGAGGCATGGCCGATTCCGGGACTGTGTCATCCCACATTCGGGACGGCACGAGGCAACTCAGAATCGGGGGTTGTGGATTCGCCGCCCGGAGGCGAATTCATGGACGCCTTTCGTCCCGCGTTCCGGCACCCTGGTCCCGCTTCGGCGCGGGTTGGTCCCTGTCCGGTGGATTTCCAGGTCAGGATCCATTCGCTTCCCGGCGATGCCGGATGAATCCCGGGCCGTGTCGGGCTCCCATTTGATGAAGGTTGTCCATCGCGATCCCCACGGGATGCCGCCGCCTCGGTTGCGGGGGCGCCCGCTCCTTTGGCTGGGAATGGTCGGGTGGACCGTCCTGGTCGCCCTGATCCTCGGATGGCTGTTGACCAGCAATGGTGGACCCTCGGTGTGGGTCTTTCAGGAACGCGACCTGGAGCAGCCCGGACTCGGGGACAAGGTCCACGCGATCTTTGGCTCCGCGCTTCGCCTCCAACGGAGTTACCCTTGGATCCTGTTCAGCCCGTATCTGGCTCTGGTGGCCTGGTTCTTCCCCCTGCAACGGGAGCGTCTGCATCGAAACCTTCCCGTGAACCTGGCGGCCTGCCTGGGCTTTTTGCTGGCGTGTCATGCGGTGGGATCCGGATGGGCCGGGTTCCGGACGAGGGTCCTGTTGGCCCCAGGACCGCCTCCGCTGGATTCCAACGAACCGGGGCTGTTGCATCTCCCGATGTCCCCCGGCAGCGGCGAGGGGCAGGTCCGATGGCTGCGTCCGTTGCCGGATCCCTCGCCGCAGCGGCCCCCGTCCCTGCGCTCGATCATGCGGTCCTCGATCCTGGATCTGTTGGCGTATGGCGCGATCACCGGACTGGTTCATTCCGTGTACTTCCAACGGCAGCTGCGCGAGCGGGAACGCCGCGAGTTGCTGCTGGAGTCCCATCTGGCGAAGGCGCGTCTCGACACCCTCAAGGCCCAGTTGCAACCGCACTTCCTCTTCAACAGCCTCAATGCAATCACCGCGCTGCTGCGCCGGGATCCGCGCCAGGCGGAAACGACGCTGGTGGCCCTGGGTGAGTTGCTGCGGATGGCCTTGAGCCAGTCGGGGCGTCAGGAGGGGTCCCTTCGGGAGGAGTTGGAGTTTGTTCGACGTTATGTGGAGATCCAGCAAACCCGCTTTGGCGACCGGCTTCGCGTGGAACAGGACATCGAGCCCGCGGCGCTGGACTGCCAGGTGCCGACCCTGGTGTTGCAACCGCTGGTGGAAAACGCGATTCGGCACGGAATTGAGCCCGCCGGACGGACGGGAACCGTGCGACTGGGCGCCGCCCGTCAGGGAAGCGTCCTGGTGCTGACGGTGGAGGACGATGGGGTGGGCTTGGGTGGTGACGAGGTGATCGGTGGGCCGGTTCGCCCGGAGTTGTTCGCGCCGGCCCGGAAGCCGGACCGCGACGGAGGCGGAACGGGCATCGGACTGGCCAATCTCCGGGACCGGCTTCGTGCACTCCATGGTTCCCGCCAGAAACTTGAATTGCTGTCCCGTGCATCCGGAGGCGTTACGGTCCGCGTCGAGATTCCCTGGGATGTCCGGAACTCGTCCGACAACACCGGCTCCCCCGAGGCTTGAAAACGATCACCGCCATCCTGGCCGACGACGAACCGCTCGCGCGGGAGCGGATTCGCACGCTGCTGGCGGATGAGCCGGATGTGGAACTCGTGGCCGAATGCGCGGACGGCGCGCAGGCGCTCAAGGAAACGCGCCAACGACGGCCGGACCTGCTGTTTCTGGACGTCCAGATGCCGCGCCTCAATGGCTTCGAGGTGTTGGAAGCCCTGGAGCCGGGCGTGCTGCCGGTCGTCCTGTTCACCACCGCCCACGACGAACATGCCGTCCGCGCCTTCGATTTCAACGCGCTGGACTATCTGCTCAAGCCCTTCACCGAGGCGCGCTTCAGGAAGGCGCTGCAGCGGGCGCGGGCGCGGTTGGAGCCGGGAGCGCAGCCGGTGGATCCGCGCTTGAATGCCCTGCTGGGACAGATTCACGCGCCCGTCGCCGGTGGAGGACGGATCCTCGTTCGCTCCTCGGAGCGGATCCTGTTTCTCAAGCCCGAGGAGATTGTCCGGGTCGAGGCGGCGGGCAATTACGTCCTCCTTCATACCGCGAAGGAACAGCACATCCTCCGCGAGACCTTGTCGGCGATGGAAGCGCGGCTCGCACCTGCAGGTTTCCTGCGCGTCAGCCGGTCGGTGATCGTGAACCTAGCCTGCATTCGGGAGATCCAGACGATGGGCTCCGGGCGGTACTCGCTGTTGCTGAAGAACGGCGCCCGGGTGGACATGACCTGCAGTCTGGGTGAGTTGCAGGCGCGCCTCGGCTAGATTTGAGGAGCGGGGAGTTCGTCCCGTGGACCGCGGGTTTCATCCCGGTGGGGATCCCGCTTGGTCACTTCCCGGTCGCGGTCGTGAGGAATCCGGGGACGCTGCGCGGGTCATCGAAGCACGATATGAGAAATAAACCTGTGTCTCTCGCGTTGGCGGCGCTGCTCATTGCCGGCGGAGGATGGTGGGCGCAAGGCGTCTGGCGCGCTCACCGCAAGTCGGTTTCTTCCGTGATCCGGTCCAGCCTTGGGATCGGGCCGAAGGCAACCTCCGAAGGCCCGCAGCCCACCCGGACGCTGCGTCCTCCCGATCCGGATCGTCGATTCCGGGATTTGACGCCCGAACAGCGGGTCGAACTCGCAAGGAAGCCACACGGTGTCGGCGGCTGAAACGGAACTCTCGAACTCCATGAATCCAAGTCCGGATCGAATGGCTCCTCCCATGAAGACTCTCTCCCACGCGGCGACGGACGGCAGGCTCACGTCCCTCCCGTCCCGACCTCGAAACGGCGGTCGCGCCTTCACCCTGATTGAGCTTCTCGTGGTGATTGCCATCGTGGCGATCCTCGCGGGACTGTTGCTGCCAACCCTGGGGCGGACGAAGGCGAAGGCTCTGGATGCGGCGTGCGTGAACCAACTCCGCCAGCTCGGAATCGCCATCCGGGCCTACGCGGAGGACCACCAGGAGCGCCTCCCGAGTGCGGAACTCCTCCCCACGCTTCCCGTGAATCCGCAAAAGCCGTTGCCTCGGATTTGCGACATCCTGGCGAGTTATTTGGGCCGGGTTGGTGGCACCAACGTCGCGACGAACTCGGCTTCGGTTTTCCGGTGTCCTGCGGACCGGAAAGGGCGGTTCGCCGCCGAGGGTTCGAGTTACGAATGGAATATCGACCTGAACGGGCATCGCATCGATGAGACCCGGACGGACAGTGCCTTCCTTCTCCTCAAGCCCGGGGATTTCTCCGGGGGTGTCACCAACTTTTTCGTGGTAATCCCCCCTGAAACGACGCCGCTCCTGCTCGACTACGAGGAGTTTCACCCCCGTCCGCCGAAATCCGGAAAGAACGTGGCGTATATGGACGGCCACGTGGCGCCCCTGCGGTCGTCCCGCGACTAGTCGTCGCGAAGCGTCTTGGAGTGCGGTGGTCCTCCACCGCTTTCGGTTTGCAGCGGGACGCGTGTTGGGGAATGCCACGTCCTGGCCGGGGTTTGAGCGCGATTCCAAAGCGGCAGCTCCGCAGCCGCACTCCACGCCCTGGCGGACTCTTCACGCTCCGGTCGGTCGCGAAGCGTCTTGGAGTGCGGTGGTCCTCCACCGCTTTCGGTTTGCCGCGGGACGCGTGTTGGTGAATGCCACGTCCTGGCCGGGGTTTGAGCGCGATTCCAAAGCGGCAGCTGCGCAGCCGCACTCCACACCCTGGCGGACTCTTCACGCTCCGGTCGGTCGCGAAGCGTCTTGGAGTGCGGTGGTCCTCCACCGCTTTCGGTTTGCAGCGGGATGCGTGTTGGGGAATGCCACGCCCGGGCCGAGATCGTTGGCGTCAGACTCTCAACACCGCCCGAAACCCCCGGCCTGCGTAATAGGACTGCGCGCCGTTGTGTCCGATGAAGATACGCCCGTAGCGGACCTCCGCATACAAAGCACCGCCTCGCTCACGGATGTCCGTCGGCGTGGCGATCCAGCTTGATGTCCGGGTGTCGAACTCACCCATCCTCTGAAGCGCGCCGTACTGCTCCTCGGTCAGCAGGGCGACTCCCATGGATGCGGCCAGGTCCAGGGCGGAGGTTCTGGGGGGATGTTCCTTGCGAGACTCCAGGGCTTCGCGGTCGTAGCAGACACTGCGCCGCCCGGCGGGACTTTCCGCCGAGCAGTCCATGAACACCAGCGTGCCCGACTCGGTCCCGACGACGTCCGGTTCGCCGCCCGTATGTTCCATCTCCGCGAGGGACCTCAGGGCGTCCGGTCGGGACTCCAACCGGACCAACACCGTGGCCCAAT
>JAEUHD010000166.1 GCA_016793645.1 Verrucomicrobiales bacterium | reverse complement strand
ATCAAGGAACTCCACCCCTTATCCGCGGACAACGCGTTGTTCCAAAGCGCCAGAGGACTGGCGCACTCCAAACCCTGGCGGTTCTCCCTGCGCCCCATTGCTCGCGAAGCGTCTTGGACTGCGGTAGCCCCCTACCGCTTTCCATCCCGCCGGGACGCGCTCCGGAATATCCCCATTCCAACCACGCACCCCACCCATACCAAGGCGGCACCTTGAGTCCCGCCGAAGCGTCCCGCGAAGGCGGACCGGAGTTCCGATTGCCCGCGCTGCCGAGTCGTCCATTCTCCGTCGGTTGTCCGCGCCTTCATCAGCCCCGTCCGCCCTTCAGGATCGGATCCTCCACGCCATCGCCGACGCCGGTGGAGTGATTCCCTTCGCCCGCTTCATGGCGGCCGCGCTCTATGAGCCGGACCTGGGATACTACGAGCGGACGCCCTCGGTCGTCGGACGCCGCGGGGACTTCCAGACCGCGGTGACCGTCGGCCCCCTGTTCGGTGAATTGCTCGCCTTCCAATTCGCCACGTGGCTGGAAACCCCGGGGGTGGTTCCCGAAAACGGAGCGCTCCACGTGGTCGAGACCGGCGCCCACGACGGACGACTGATGGCGGACATTCTCGGCTGGCTGCGAACCTGGCGGCCGCAGCTCGTCGCACGGATTCAACCCTGGATTCTCGACCCGTCGCCGCGCCGGCGGGACTGGCAACGGGAGACCCTCGGCCGGGCGGGATTCCAAGTCGAATGGGCCGCCGATCCCGCGGAACTCGGACAGCGCACGGGCGGAGTGAATGGCGTGCTGTATTCCAACGAACTGCTGGACGCCTTCCCGGTGCACCGCCTGGCCTGGTCCAGGACGCGGTCGCGCTGGCAGGAATTGGGCGTGGCCTGGGACGGGGAACGATTCGTGGGGCGGCGAATGCCGGACGAATCCGTCACCGCCGCGACCCCGGACCTGCATCGGCTTTCAGAGCTCCCGGCGGAACTGTTGTCCGTGCTCCCGGACGGCTTTCTCGTCGAAGTGTGTCCCGCCGCCGCCGACTGGTGGCGGGAGATGGCGGGCATCCTGCGCTCCGGGGTTCACGTCGCGTTGGACTACGGCTTCCCCGACGACACCGTGCTGCGCCCGGAACATCCCGAGGGAACGCTGCGCGCATACCGGGCCCACCAGGTCAGCGGCGACGTCCTGACGGATCCCGGGGAACAGGATCTCACCGCCCAGGTGGACTTCGGGGCGATCGCGTCCGTGGGCGCAGCGGCGGGATTGCGAACCCTTGCCCGGGAACCCCAGCGGCGTTGGCTCACCCGCATTTTCGAAGCAACGCTGAATTCAGAATCGGGATTCTCCGAATGGGACGCCCCCCGCGTCCGACAGTTCCAGACGCTGACCCATCCCGAACATCTGGGGCGGCGATTCCAGGTCCTGGCGCAAGCGCGCGCTGCGACCTGACATGGCTCCCGGCACTTACGGTGCCGGAACCAGTTTCCACACGCGTCCCTTGCCGGGGGTCAGTCCATTGGAACCATTGGTCATCACGTAGAGTTCGCCATCGGCATCCTGGGAGAATCCCGTGATGTAGCCGGCGAAGTCCCCGGGTTGCACCACCTGGGCCCGCTCCAAAGTCCAGCGCGCCCCCCCGTCCGCGGGACGCGTCGCCACGAGGATCAATCCCTGGGGCAGTCCCCAGTTGCGCGACCAGTCCCCAAAAACATAGCGACCCACCAGTCCGGGAATCGCCTTCCCGCGATAGACATGGCCTCCGACGATGCTCACGCCCTGGGCATCCGGATCCTTCTTCAGGGAGGCATGGCGATAGTGAAGGATGGGATCCAGCAGGGGTTCGCCCCGGGCGCCCGTGGTCGGAGCGTTGGTTGGGGAATTTTTCGGCGTCTTGGCGCTGAACCCCTCAAAGCCCTCCCGCAACGACCAGCCGTAGTTCCCGCCCTTCCGGATGATGTCCACTTCCTCCAGCAGATCCTGTCCCACATCCGCCGCGAACAGTTCGTGCGAACCGCCGCGGTCAAAGCTCAACCCCCAGGGATTCCTCAGCCCGTAGGCATAAATCTCCGGGAGCGCCTCCCGTCCATCCGCAAACGGATTATCCTTCGGAATGCCGTAGGATTTGCCCTGCGCCGGGGAATCGACATCCACGCGCAACACCTTGCCCAGATGCGTCCGCAGGTTCTGTCCATTGCCGGTCTCCGGACGCCGCCCCTGGTCGTGCGCATTCCCGCCGTCCCCGACGCCGATGTACAACAATCCGTCGGGCCCGAAGGCAAGCCGACCGCTGTTGTGATTGGCGTAGGGCTTGTCGATTTCCAGCAGGATCTTCTCCGAAGCGGGATCCACCCGCGTCGCGCCGTCCGCGGGGAGCAGGAACTCCGAGACCCGGAGCGCGCTGTCCCAATCCGCCGGCGCCGTCTCGCGCCGGGGCGCCGAATAGGAGAGGAAGATCCGGCGATTCCGCGCGAACTGCGGATGCAGGACCACGTCCAGCAGCCCGCGCTCGTCGAAGGCCCCATGCTTGAGGACCGACATGCGGTTGGTCAGCACCAGCGCGGGATCCGGGCGCAACGTGCCGTCGCG
>JAEUHD010000119.1 GCA_016793645.1 Verrucomicrobiales bacterium | reverse complement strand
CATGACGAACTCGTCCACGGGATCCGTGACAAACAGCACCTCGAACTTCCGCTCGCGGAACACTTCAAAGTAAGGGCTGGCCTCCGCGGAGGCGCGGTCGCGGGCGAACAGGTAGTAGATCTCGGTCTGTTCGGACGGCATGCGCTTCACGTAGTCCGCCAGCGACGTCGTCTTGCCCGCGTCCAATCCCGACGTTTCAAAGCGCAGGAGTTTTGCAATGGCCGCCTGGTGCTCGAAGTCGCTCAGCACTCCCTCCTTGAGAAACCGATGGTACTCGGCGTGGAATCCATCGTAGGCCGCGGGATCCTTCTCCGCCTCCTCGCCCAGGAACTTCAGGAAGCGGCCCGTCAGCGCCTTGCCGAGCTTCTTCATGAGGCTCGAGTCCTGCATGCGCTCGCGGGACACATTGAGCGGCAGGTCCTCGCTGTCCACGACGCCGCGCACAAACCGCAGCCACTCGGGCAGCAGACCCTTCGGCCGGGAATCAATCAGCACCTTGCGGCAATAGAGATGAACCTCCGACTCCTGCCGGACCATGCCCGGGAGTTCGAGGCTCCGGGACGGCACGAAGAGCAGCGCCTGGATGGCGATGGGCGCGTCGGCGTTGAAGTGAAGCCTATACCGGGGCGGCTCGGTGTCGTGCGCGAGATACTCGTAGAACTCCTTGTACTCCTCCTCCTTCACCTCGGACTTCGACCGGGCCCAGATGGCCTGCACCGTATTGACCCGCTTGCCGTTCAGGTCGAGGGGGAAGGACACGAAGTTCGAGTAGCGCTTGACGATCTGCTCCAGGTGGTCGGCCTGCGCGAACTCCTTGGCATCATCCTTGAGCGTCAGCTCGATCCGGGTTCCGCGCGGGAGATCCGGCGCCGGCTCCAGGGTGAAGCCCCCGCCGCCTTCGCTGGTCCATTTCCATCCCTCGGCTCCGTCCTGATGGGACCGCGTGTACACGGTGACGAGCTTCGCGGCGATGAAGGCGGAGTAGAATCCCACGCCGAACTGTCCGATCAGGCGGGCGTCCGGCTTCTGCTGTTCGGCCAGCGCCTTCAGGAACGCCTTCGTCCCCGAATGCGCGATCGTGCCCAGGTTCTGCACCAGTTCCTCGCGGGTCATGCCCACGCCGGTGTCCGAAACCGTGAGGGTGCCGGCGGTCTCGTCGGTGGACAGCGCAATGGACGGAGGCGTCTCCTGCGCCGGGGCCTGTCCGCTCGCCTGGAGGAACCGCAACTTCTCGCAGGCGTCCGCCGCGTTGGAAATCAACTCCCGGACGAACACCTCGCGGTCGGTGTACAGGGAGTGAATGACGATGTTGAGGAGCTGCTGAATCTCGGCTTGAAACGTGTGCTGCTCGGGCTGGCTCATGGTGAAATCGAAAATAATGGCTTTGCGCCGCGGCGTCCGCAGGACGGACGTCTGGCAGACCGGAGATGTACCCGGTTTCGTCTCCCCCCTGTCAAGACCCGCAGATCAGGGTGGGAATCCGACGGGCGCCACCCCGCACTGACTTCGCTCGTCGTCCAGCCTTCAGGCTGCTCCCCCGCCCACCGCTACCTTCGCGCCCCGGAAGAACAGGCTGAAGCCTGCACTACGAACGCCGCACGCCTGTCGTCCCGCCTTCACGCGGTCCGGGCGTGAACGCGCTCAACGCTTCGCGAGGTAGGCCGCCGAGGAATACTTCTCGGCAACCAAGGCATCCACCCGGCGCTGGAAGGTCTCGTCCGCTCGGAAGGGCTCCCACCGAATGCCCGAGGACTCCGAAGCCACCGCGCCGAGTGCCGCCTCCCAGGCAGCCCGTTCGATCCCCCGGGGCGCCGGCTGAACGCTGCCCTGGATCAACAGGCCCATCCGATTCCGACGCTGCGCGGCTCCCGCCAGTTTGCGCCCCTGGTACAAAAGATCGAACCGCTCCGCGCCCACGAAACAGCGGCCCGGTCCCTGCGGATCGCAGCACGGCGCGAGTTCAGTCCCCAAACCCACCACTCCAAACGCAGCCTGGAGCCATTGGTGCACCCGCTGGTAACTCTCCACCGCCGAAAGCTCGTACCACGGATGCCCCGGGGGCACCGCCACGCTGTAGGTCCAGTCCGCAACATGCGGCACGACGCCACCCCCCGTCGGACGTCGGATTAGGGGACGCAGCGGCGTCCAATCCGCCACCTCCGCATGGCGCTGAAAATATCCGAACGTCGCCGCCGGCTCCGTCCAGGAATAGGTGCGCAGCACCGGCGCGCCGAGTCCGGCCACCGATTCCAACAGGGCTTCATCCACCGCCATGTTCCGGGCCGGGGATTCCGAACCTGGGGGAAGAATCCACCAGGTCTCACCCGGCCGACCCACCGGAAGCCGAAATGGACCACCAGCGTCCCCAGCCTTGATCATGTCAGCATCCTCCACCGGATTCGTCGGTTCGCAACGGGTCACGACTGGCTCAGACGCTTGACCGGGGCGTCGTGATACAGCGCGTGCGCCTCCTTCAGGATGGCGGGAATCCGCGAGGCAAACGGACTGCGCTGGATCACCGAGGACAGCCGGTTCCAATCCAGCTTGGCCACGTGTTCACCAGGAAACCAGTGATCCGCATTGCCCAACATGTTGTACCGGAACTTGGCCCATTCGGTGAGTTCGAGCGCGCGGGCGTAGGTGTAGATCCGAAGAATCTCCACCAGGTTCACTTCGCCCGGAACGTCCACGAATTCCGGAAGCCCAGCCCACCAGCGTCGGCACCAGTCCGAGCCATGCACCTGCTCCAACTCCTCTCGAAGTTTTCGTTCGATGGGGGCCACCACCTCGGCCGCGCGCTCATAATGCTCCAGCGCCGCCAGGTGTTCGTCGAAATCCGAGGGTTTCGCCGCGCCGAGCGACAACGTATGGATCTCCGGCCGGGCCAGGCAGTAGAGGTCATTGAACTGCATCGGCGTCAGCGGCGCCGTGAGCGCGCGAAGCTTCGGCAGTTCCAGGTACAACTTCCCGCCCTTGTCGTTCGGGCTGATGATGAACACCCCCATGTCACGCTGCGCCGCCTCGGCGACACACGGACGGTTCAGGTCGTTGACGAAGTACCAGTGCAGGTTGACGTAGTCGAATTCGTCGGTGCGAATGGCTTCCGAGATGACATCCGGCGTCGCGTGGGTGCTGAACCCGACGAAGCGAACCCGTCCTTCACGCTGCAACTGCCGGCACACGTCGAGGCATCCGCCCTTCCGAAGGGTCTCGTCCAGATGACCGCGGTGATTGATGCCGTGCAGCGATAGGAGATCCACATGGTCCAGTCCGAGATACCCCATGGATTGGTTGAAGGTGTCCAGAAACTCCGCCGCCGTCGGCTTGGGCATCACCTTCGTCTGCACGATCAGGGATTCTCTCGGGAACTGCCGCAGCACCGGCCCCAACTGCATCTCGGAGGAACCGTAGCCACGAGCTGTTTCGATGTGGTGAATCCCCAACTCCACCGAGCGCCGGATCGTGGCCTCCAGGTTTGCCTGTCCGGCGGCGTCGACCTGGTCCCAGGTCACGTCCGACCACGACTGCTGGTACCGCATCCCCCCGCAGGAGAACACGGGCATCTGGAGATTCGTCCGTCCGAAGCGGCGGTAGCGCATGCGTCGAGCGTGGTCGGGACCCGCCGAAAGGAAAAGCAGGTTTGAAGCCCCCCCCGACCGACTGAAGTCGGCACTACGAACACTCGTTCGTCGTGGAGGCTTCAGCCTGTCAGTCCCGTTCGTAGTGCAGGCTTTAGCCTGTCCCCGTCCCAGTCCACGCCCCCCCTGCATCCGCGGCCCCGACCGACTGAAGTCGGTACTACGAACGTTCGTCGTGGAGGCTTCAGCCTGTCAGTCCCGTTCGTAGTGCAGGCTTTAGCCTGTCCCCGTCCCCCTCCCCCCCAACATCAGCAACTGCCGCGGCGTCAGATGCCACGCCATCGAGGCACATCGCCCCCGGGTGAGGCGGAGAATTTCCAGGCCGCACAGGCCCCCCTTTTTGAAAATCACCCGCATTCCAGATCCGCCCGTCAGCAATTCCGAGGCGAAGCGCCCCAGATCCGGCTCATGCCCCACCAACAGCACCGACTGCAGTTTACTCCGCCTCCCACCCAACCGCGCCACCACGCGACCGGGATCGCCCCCAATCCAAAGATCCTCCAGCAACTCGAGCGGCGGCCGGGGATTCAATGCGGCCCGCACCCGCTCCGCCGTTTCCAACGCGCGATCGGCGGGTGAGGTCAGGATGAGTTCCAACCCCAGATCGAGCCGTTGGATCGCCCGTCCAATCACTGCGGCCTTCTCCCGCCCTTCCGGAGTCAGGCGCCGAAATCGATCCCCCCGCTTGCCGGGCGGCGGTTGGTCCGCCGCATTCGAGTGTCGTAGCAAAAGGAGATTCATCCCGGGCATCCTGCCGGTGCGATGTCCACGTCGGCAACACGGACGGCTCCGGCCCCCGGAATTCCGTGACTCCGCCGCTTCAGGAACGCACGCACCCGGCGATCACGCTCCCGGAGCAGCCACCTCCGGAGCGGTTCCCAGGAAACCCGGGAACGGCCCGGATCCCGGCTCCAGGAGTCCAGGCGACGATGACACACGTCGAAATCCTGAATGTCCCCCAGCCGCCCCTGCAGATCCCGCAGGGAATCCACCGCCCGGTCCGGCGTTTCCCAGCCGAGCACGGATGCGATCTCCAGACCGTAGCGCAGATGCTTCACGGCAATTCGGAACCGGTGCAGCGTCTGGGGATCCCGGGCACGGATTGCGGCCTGACGCTCCCAGGCTCGTCCCTCGAGCGAATCCAGCCAGTGCTGGATCCCCTTCGACAACGCCACACCGTCCGAAGGGAGACGTCCGGATCCGAGCACCCCTTCCAACAGGTCCAGAATTCGTCCCGGATGCATCCGTCGGCATCGTTCCGCCACCCGCCGGGCCCGGCGGGGTTCCTCCTCCCTGAGCTGGCGGCGGAAGGATCGCGCCGGATCCGAAATGGATCGGGGCGCCCGGGACAGCCATTCGCGCTGAACGTGGAGATCCCGCAAACGGGCGAGCGACCGCAGCAGCTTCTTCACGCGGCGCCGGGCTTCCCGGGCGCGGCGACCGCCACCCAGCGACTCCAACAACTCGCACCAGACCACGAGGCGTCGCGATTGCACCCTCAATTCATGGATGGCACGCGCATCCCCGGAGTCGCGACACCGGCGCACCCGGCGCCGGAAATCCGCGACACACTTGCGCACGCCCCGGGAGAGTCGCTTCCGGGTGACGATCGCCGGGTCCGCCGGCACGACGCGAAGGCGGCTGTGAACGTCAGCGGACATAGATGGGGTTCGAATAGATCCAGGGTCGCGATTCCCCACCCACATCGAGCCACGCCTCGATGCGGTAGGCCCCGGGCCCCTTCACCAGTCCCTCCAAATGCGCGCCCGTGGAAGTCGCGACCGTTTCACCGCCGGCCATCAGCCGAATCCGGCACGGCACCGGAAAACGCGCCCGAAGTTGGAGCCCCGGCCGCCACGCCACTTCATCCCCGACCCGTCCGCCGTCGGTCTCGAACGAGAATCCCGTCGGATCGCACATCCAGTCATGGCTCACGTAGGCGTGCCCCCGCTTCAGCGCCGAGCGCAGGGCCGGCTCGGAAACCTCAGGCACCCACACATGCGTGCACACGTTCCGGAAGGAGCGGAAGTACGGATCAAAATCCAGCCGCACGAGAATGTCCCCGGGCTGGTGGCCCGCCGTAAGCTTGCGAATCGATGGCCGCAACGCCGCCTTGAAGGTCTGCATCGATTCGTCCCGGTCCACGAGCGTTCCCAGCAGCACCGTGTCGGCATCGACCATCTTCACGATCAGCACCTGGTTGTGATGACAGTCGTTGGCCGCCACCCCGGTGAGGCGCCGCGTCCGGGTTCCGGAATCCCACTTCTCCAGATAGGCCTGCGGATACTCCACCTGCGACGCGAGCAGTTCGTCCGGATACAGCTTCAGCAACTCCGCCAGTTCCGCCGCGCTTTCCGGTTCGGTCATGCGCAACGCGAGGGTGAGCAACCCCCGGAAATCGCGCTTCGCATCGTAATGCCGGTTGTAGATCTCCAGTCCGGTCAGGGAATCGAACGGATGGTCCGGTCGCTCCTCAATGTGGGACAGAAACGCCAGGCCGTCCCCGGCGGTCACTGCGGACAGAAACTCCGACACCGGTGCCTCCATTTTGGGAAGGATCGACGCCATGGGATGCACCAGGAAGCCGCGGACTTCGGAGCCGGGAATGAACAACACCCCGTTGGTATCCATCCGCCAGGAGTCCATGAAGTCCCGCGGCGGACGGAAATGATCGCTCAGGAAGATCACCCGGACACCGGCCCGCCGCGCCTCCTCGAGCATCTCCGGACGCGTCCCCCCGGTGTGCACCGAATCCTCCGCATGCGCGTGGAAGATGCACCGGACGTCCTGGAGCCCGGGAATCTCCGGCAACGCGCGCCGCGCCTTGGCAAGGGACGCCACCGACGCATGCGCCGCCTCCAACCGCGGTCGCGTCATCCGGTCCGACGGGGAGAACGACGTGCGAAACCCATCCTCCTCCGCCCGGGAGTCGACGCCACCCATCAGCAGCAGAAGCAGCAAGGGAAGCCGAAAATACACGCCAAACCCTACGTCGCCTCCCGGGCGCAGTCCAAGGCCAAGGACCGCCGGAGAACCTATTTCCCCGGAACGATGCCAGGAACAGGAGCGCCCAACTCCATCGGATGTTGCCGCCGCTTCCGGAACGTGTGTCCCACATCATCGAGGAGGGAATACATCACCGGGGTCACCAGCAGGGTCAGCAGCAGGGCGAGCGATTGGCCGCCGATCACGACGATGGAGATGGATCGGCGTTCATCCGATCCCGGACCGGTGCCGAGCGCCATCGGCAGCATGCCGGCCACGAGGGCCAACGTGGTCATCAGGATCGGACGCAACCGATCCCGGTTCGCCTCGATGATGGCCCGATGACGGTCGAGCCCCTGCTGGCGCAGTTGATTGGTGTGGTCGATCTGGAGAATGGCGTTCTTCTTCACCACGCCGAACAGCACGAGCAGTCCCAGCGCCGAATACAGGTTCAGCGTGTGACTCGTCACCCATAGGGAGAACAAGGCGAAGGGCACCGACAACGGCAGCGACAACAGGATGGTGAACGGATGAACCAGGCTTTCGTACTGGGCCGCCAGGATCATGTACATGAACACCACCGACAGCGCGAAGGCCCAAAGGAATTCCCGGAATGTGCGCTCCAATTCCCGTCCCCGCCCCGCCACACGGGTGGTGTATCCGGGCGGCAGGCGCATGTTGTCCGATTCCCGGCGCAACACCGTCAGGCGGTCGGCCAGCGCGTAACCCTGCGCAATGCCGCCCCGGAGACCGACCTGGCGTTGACGATCGAGCCGGTCGATCCGGGAGGCCGTCTGCGTGGGTACCAACCGGACAAGGTTGTCCAGTCGCACCAGGCGCCCGGACTGGTCGGGAACGAACAAACCCGCAATCACGTCCCGGTTCCCGCGATCCGCCTCCGACAACCGCAGCGTGACATCATAGTCCTCATTCATCCGCGGATCGCGAAAGCGCGAGACCTCATCGTCGCCACCCACCATGAGCCGCAGCGCCTCGGCAATGCTGGCCGTGGACACGTTCAACGCCGCCGCACGGTCGCGGTCGATCTCCACCTGCAATTCCGGCTTGTCGAGACGCAGCGTCGTATCGGCATCCAGCAGACCCAGCTCCGGTGCCCGCTCGCGGAGGGCATTGGCATAGACCGACAGACGCTCCAGTTCCGGACCGAGGAAGATGAAATCAATGTCCCAGCGCGACCCGCCAAAGTTGAAGGACTGCAGGTTGCTGACGCTCGTCCGGAGTCCAAAGCGCGACAGCCGCTTCCGGACGTCCTGCATCACCGCCCGCTGGGAACGGTTGCCCGTCCAGGCCTTCGACGGATGCCCCGCGAGGGTTTCCCGAAGCAGGCGCCCAAACGTGAATCGACGTTCCTCATGGGGCACCAACCGGACGAACGCGCGTCCCGTGTTGATGCTCCCCAGGAATCCGCCCCCGGTCGTCGCGAGGACCATCTGCACCCCGGGCGTCCGGGCAATTGCCTGCTCGATCTCCCGCATGGCCTCATTCATCGACGCCATGCTCGCGCCCTCCGGCGCGGTGACATTGACCTCAAATTCGCCCTCATCGATGTCGGTCGGCACATACTCCTGGCGGACGAGTCCGTAGAGGGGGACGGAGGAAAGCACCACCGCCAGGGACGCCAGCAGCAACCAGAGACGATGCCGCAGACAGCCCTCCAGCAAGCGCAGGTAGGCCTCCTCCAGAACTCGATAGAAGCCGGGACGCTCCGTTTCAGAAGTTGAGTGGCCTCCCACCTTTCGCCTCGGATTCCGCTTCAGAAGCCGGGCGCTCATCATCGGGGTGAGCGTGAAGGACACCAGCAGGCTGACGAGCACCGCAACCGCCGCCGTGATGCCGAACTGAAAGAGGAAACGCCCGGCGAGACTCGACATGAACGACACCGGCACAAAGATCACCACCAAACTGAAGGTGGTCGCCATGACCGCCAGTCCGATCTCCGCCGTCGCCTGCTTGGCCGCCTCAAAGGGCGAGTAGCCCTTTTCCTCGACGAAGCGGTGGATGTTCTCCAGCACCACGATGGCGTCGTCGATCACGATGCCCACCATCAGCACCAACGCCAGCATCGTGACGCTGTTCAGGGTGAAGTGCAGCGCCCACATCATGCCGAAGGTGGCCACGACCGACGCCGGGATGGCCACGGACGCAATCAGGGTGGACCGCCAGTCGCGCATGAACGCAAGTACCACCAGGCACGCCAGCACCGAGCCGAGCACCAGGTGCACGTTGATCTCGTTCAGGGCCTCGTGGATGTAGCGCGACTGGTCGCGGATGACCTCGAACCGGACGTCGGGCGGAAGCTGGGCCGCCAGCGCGGGCAGGCGCGACTTCACGGCGTCAATCACCGCCACCGTGTTGGCACCGGACTGCCGGCGCACCTCCAGGATCACGGCCGGCTCACCGTTCAACCGGGTGATGGACCGCTGCTCCTTGGTGCCATCCTCCGCACGCCCGATGTCGCGAAGCCGGATCGGATCGCCATCGCGCGTGGCGATGACGAGTTCCTCGAACTCCGCCGCGCTCGTCAACCGCCCCGGGGTCCGCAGCGACTCCTCCCGCACGGAACCGGTCACATTGCCGCCGGGGATGTCCACGTTCTGGCGGTTCAGGGCATCCCGGACCGACGTCACCGGAAGTCCATACGCGGCGAGGCGGCCGGCATCCACCCAGAGGTTCAGCGACCGTTCGGCCCCGCCCTCCACCTGCACGCCGCCGACGCCGCTGGCCCGCTCGATCTGGACCTTCACGATCTTGTCCGCGAGTTCCGTGAGTTCGCGGAGCGGACGCGGCCCCGACAACGACAGCGTCAATACCGGGGCCTGGTCATTGTCGAACTTGGAGACGGCCGGCGGCTGCGCCTCCCGTGGCAGGCGCCGGACGACGTTCGCCACGCGATCCCGGACATCCTGCGCGGCGATGTCGATGTCGCGGTCGAGCTCGAACGTAACGATGACAATCGACATGCCCTGACCGGAGATTGACCGCAGTTCAGAGATCCCCGCCACGGTGTTCACGGCCTCCTCGATCGGACGCGAGATCTGCGCCTCCACTTCCGCCGGGGATGCGCCCGGCAGGGCCGTCATGACGCGCAACGTGGGCAGGTCCACCGCCGGAAGCCGATCCACGCCCAGCCGAGCATAGCCGGCGGCCCCGACCACCACCAGGGCCAGAATGAGCATCAGCGCAAAGACCGGGCGCCGGATGCAGACATCAGCCAGTTTCTGCATCGCCGTTCAGGAGTTCTTTCCCGGTGCGGGATGGGCCTCGGTCGTGACGGCGGCCGCCGGCACCACCGGATCCCCGGGACGCAGTCCCGACGGATTGCGGATCACCGCGTCCCCGGCCTTGAGTCCGGAGCCGACCTCAATCCAGCCCTCCACCTTGCGTCCGGTGGTGATGGGGCGTTCCACAACCTTGTTGGAACTCACGAGCAGCACCTTTTCGCTGCCCGCAAAGGTGACCAATGACTCCGCCGGCACCGCGAGGGTAGGCGCCGCGGAGGCCGTGACGATCTCCGCCTTGGCGAACGCGCCCGGACGCAGATGCCCCGGGTTTTCCAACTCGGCTTCGACCACCAGCATGCGGGTCCGCTCGTCGAGGGCCGGACTGATCCGCCGGATGGTTCCAGTGTAGGTGCGGGAATCCCCTTCGAGGGAGACCCGGACGGTTTGTCCGATCTGAACCCCTGCCGCACGGCGCTCGGGGATTTCCAGGCGCAACCGGAGCGGATCCACCCGCACCAACCGCAGCACCGGGCTCCCGGCGGCAACAAATTCCCCGACATGGGCCAGGCGCTGTTGCACCACACCGTCAAAGGGCGCCCGGACCGACGCGTCGTTCAACTGTTGCCGGGCGATGTCGAACTCCGCCCGGCGCTGGGCGAGCATGGCCTGCCGTTCGCGCACATCCTGGAGCGTCGCTTCGTACCGGTTCAGGCTGACCTGATAGTCCGCGTTCGCTTTCTCAAATTCAGCCTCCGAACTGATCCCCTGATCCTGCAGGGAACGGATCCGATCGAGGTTCTTCTTCGCCTGATCGAGCAGGGCGTGAGTCTCCCGGACGATGTTGATGTTGTCCGCATCCACCCGGTCGTCCGTGCCCTCAATGGGCAGGCCCACCCGCGCGCGGGCCTGTCCGAGCAATCCCGCCGCCTGCTGCAGGCGCAGCTCATAGTCGCGGGTCTCAATCTGGGCGAGCGTGTCCCCGGCCTTCACCACGCTGCCCACGTCCACAGTCATCACCTTCAGCCGCCCGGTGGTCTTGATTCCCACCGTCGCCTGGTCGAAGGCGTTCAACGACCCCAGCACCCCGAGCGTACGTTCCATCGGACGCAATTCTGCGGAGACGAGGACCACCGGATTGGTGGCACCCGACGAACCCGCGTGCCCGGACTCCACTTTGGGGGAACAGCCGGCGAACCACACGCCAGCGGCGAGTGGAATCAGGGCGCAGGCCCATCGAACTGGAACGATTCGAACCATGGAAAGCGTCACGGAACGGGCGGACGGTACCCCACCCTGACGTTTCGCACAGCCCGAGATTCACGGACAATGCAGGGCTTCGTTGGCCAAATCCCGTAGCACTGGACCAACGGATCCTTCTCAACTCGGCAACCGCTACTCACCCCGCAACGAAATCCAGATACCATTGGTCCACGGGTAGTCCATGTCGCCGTCACGGCCCGGACTGGGAGGTGGGCCATCGATGGAGATCGCCACTGCTCCTCCCGCGATACGGTAGGAAACCCATGGCGAGCTGGGTGCCATCGGTCCGACGAGGATCACGGGCGGCCGGTCCAGGAACTCAGGGAAAAGATTCGTTTTCAGGAAACCATTCTTCACGTGGTCTTCCGAGCGTCTCAACTCCAAGAGTCGTGACCGGACCTCCCGCTCGCCGACCGCCTGATCGAGGCCGGAGGCAAAGCCGCGGCAATACGCATCGAGCATGGGTTTAGCCAGTTGAAGTCGGTAGGTCCCCAAGACAA
>JAEUHD010000104.1 GCA_016793645.1 Verrucomicrobiales bacterium | reverse complement strand
TCGCTCACACGCATGCCGGCCACCGTCGGCGGAGGCGCCGGAATGAAGTCGAGGCTCCAACTCTCGATCAACCCGGAGAACCCGCTGAGGTAAAGCGACCAGAATCCGTTCAATGGCCCGTCGAGCGCCTTCACGAGCGCGCCCGGATACGGTCCGGCGGGCGCGGGTGTTGGCAGGTCGCCGGCAAGGCCCTGATCGCTCTGCGGCCGGTACGTGCCCGAAGGAATCGGTCCTTCCAGCGGTGTCGGAAGATCCTCCGCAGCGAAATCATCCAGCGTCAGCGTCGCACCGTCCCTCACGTTGAACCCCGCACCGGCACTCACCATCGGCCGGACCTTCTGTCCGCCCGGGCCGACCAACAGCACGCCGAGGCCCGGTGAACCCGCCCGGATTCCATTCAGTTTCAGTGTCAGCTTTCCAATGTCCCCACCCAGCCCACCGATATGGATCCTCGAAGGATAGGGACTCGGTGTCGCTCCCTCTGCCATGCGGATTCGCCCGCCAATCGGACCCAGACTGTCGAACACCACGCCGCCCACGGTCACCTCGCCGTTCGGACCCCCCAATCCCCGCACGACAAACGTGTCCCCGGTCTGGCCTCCAGTGATGTCGAAGAACAGCCAATCCGGTGTCCGGTTCCGGTACAGGGCACCCGAGGTCTCCACCGATGGGATCGGAACCCCGCCACCCGTGATCTGCACCAACCGCAATGACGCCGGGTTGTAGGCGGCATTGTCCAGGTGGTCGATCATCACACCGACGCGGATCAGGCGTCCCACGGCATGCGCGTTCAGGGTGAACCGGAAGACGTCCGCACTCTGGCCCGATCCGGGTGCGGGATTCTGTGTTCCCGTCATGAAGGTGGTGCCGGGATTCTCCGGATCATCGATGAAGGCGTATGCCTCGTTGCCCGCATAAGACCCGGTCACGGCTTCCATGGAGGCGAGGTAGAACGGCTTCGCCGGTGCCCGGTTCACGAACTGGTACCCATCGGTGCCAAATATCTGGTCGCCATCCACGTCCCGGGACTTGGTGGACGACGGCGTCCGCCACGCCCCCCCGAAATCCTGTTGGGTGCCTTCGTACCGGACTACTGCCGGAGGCGTGGGGCCTGAACGGACCCAGACCGGCCCTCCCAGCAAGGTCCCATGGGTGAGTCCACCGGCGGGAGCACCGTCCGACAGTTGGCTGCCAGTGCCTTCGTCGAAGGAGAACACGGCCTGCATGAACGGGAACTCCGTGCCCTTAAAGTTGTTGTTGTAGGCGCCCTTGATTGTCGCGGGATCCAGCGCCTCGCTCAGGATCATGACCTCGTCGAGGCGACCATCAAAACGGCGGAACTCGTTGTTGTTCCCAAGCCGGATCGTCCCTCCGATGGACAAACTGGCGAGCGCAAAACTGTTTCCAGCCGGCTCGCCGTTGATGAAGTAGCTGACAAACTTCTCCGGGGTGACGGTGACCGCCACATGGGTCCAGGTGCGCAGTGGCACCGGAAGGGTGCTGCGCGCCCCATCGAAGCTTCCGCAGAATCCAAGTTCGAGGAACTGGGGATCATCCGGGTTCTCCGTCTGTGACCGGATGAGCAACTCGACACCACCGCCGCATCCCGGCGTGGACAGGACCGCCGTCCGCTTGCCGAACAAGGTGCTCCCGGAACGCAGGTAGACCCAGGCGGCGATGGTGTACGGAGGACCCAGCGACTGGCTGCCCGGGAGCGTGACCTCCACGGAGTCATCCACGCCGTCAAAGTCCAGGGCGAAACCCTGCGGTGCGCCACGCAGGGTCGTGGGAAGGACGACCAGAAGGCACAGGAACCACCACAGGGCGCGTTGCATCGTCGCGAAAGGAGCGAAGGACATATGTTCTCAGGATCAGTGACCGTCTTCCTGTTACGGGTTTTCTCCGCAAAGTTGCGCGAACTCGGGAAAATCCCCGCCCAAGTGAAGTGACGTCCGGCTGCTCGAGTTGGGGATTCATTCGCATTCAGGCCATGAGGAGCGGTGGCGACTGCAATATCGGGTGGGCTCCGAATCCCGTCTCGTGGCGTTCCCAGAACGGTGTTGAGGGTCAGGCTTCGGCTCGATCTGAACGACGGTCAGCGAGTCACCGTGGTGTGATGAGGTGGCGAGTCCCTGGAGACGGCCTTGGCGATCCGGGCAGGGCGGCGGGAGTGGAATGTCTCATCGCGGGTACTGCAGAAAACGGTGACTTGCGACGGGCGCATTCATCGATAGCCTCGAAACATGACCCTTCGCCGCGCCGGACTTCCGTTCCTGATGGCTGGCACCTTGGTTTCGACCCTGGGTCAGGGAGTGGTGAAGGTTGAAAACAACTTCATTCCTCCGGGGGCTCAGGGGAAGGCGTATGTCACCTACGGGTACGGTCAGGGGGTTGTCGTGCCGAAGGATCGTGGCCGGGTTGAGGTTCTCGACAAAACGGGCTCCGTGATCAGCCCGGTCAAGGACGGCACTGGAAACGCCCTCTCGGCGGCTGGGCTCTTTTTTCTTGGGGAATTGAGTGTTCCCGGAACGTCCCCTGGAGATTCAGCCGAGCTGGTGATCCGGGCTTGGGATCCTGCGAGCGGCGATACGTTCGAGTCCGCCTGGCTCAGGGCTTCAACCCGTGTCACGGTGACCGGGCTCGGGGGCGGCGGGATTCCGGTACCCAAGCTGGTCGATGTCTCAAACTTTGCCGGACTGGAGCTCCGAGGCGCAAAAGTTGTTTCGGTCGACGCGGACGCCGAGCAATGGAGCATCCGGTTGAACATCCTGCCGGGCGTCGCCTACGAGCTGAGCATTTCGAAGGACCTCAACGATTGGACCAACCTGTATGGCTCCTTTGGAGTGCCTTTGGATGATGTGCCGCCCCTGACGGAATCCCTGCCTCCGCCCTTTCACAACTATGATTGGGTGTTGATTCACGGGAATCTGCCTGCGTGGATGAGTCCCGACAACAACGGGGCGCACTACTTTCGCGTCACGACCGTCCCTCAGCCCTGAGGGGGCGTTGTTCAGGTCGTCGCAGAGTTCACTCGGACTCTGCCAACGAAATCCACACCGGACACGGCCCGACCAATCGCCATCCTGGTCTTCGGGGGCATCGCTCATAGGTGGGCATGGCGCATTATTGAGACCCGCGCAATAGGGCGACGTAGCATCCCTACCCGCGGTGGCTGGAATTCCCCAGCGCCGGAGGCGCGCCAGAGAATAGCCCCGGGCGTGAGCCCGGGTTGGGTGTTGGCAGGATCCCAAGCCCCGTAGGGGCGGCAGAGGGCCCGGCCCACGCGGCGAAGCTGCGTTCTTCCGCCCCTCCGGGGCTGAGCGGGATTCCCGCCCCAACCCACGGCTCACGCCGTGGGCTACTGTCTTTCGCCGCTCCGCGGCTGGAGTTCGTCGCGTGGTCACCCTATTGAGCGAGGATCAATAGGTGGGCAGAGCGCATTATTGAGACCCGCGCAATAGGGCGACGTAGCATCCCTACCCGCGGTGGCTGGAATTCCCCAGCGCCGGAGGCGCGCCAGAGAATAGCCCCGGGCGTGAGCCCGGGGTGGGTGTTGGCAGGATCCCAAGCCCCGTAGGGGCGGCAGAGGGCCCGGCCCACGCGGCGAAGCTGCGTTCTTCCACCCCTCCGGGGCTGAGCGGGATTCCTGCCCCAACCCACGGCTTACGCCGTGTGCTACTGTCTTTCGCCGCTCCGCGGCTGAAGTTCGTCGCGTGGTCACTCTATTGAGCGAGGATCAATAATAGATGACGGGCGGTCTGGATTCCCCTCAGGTCCGTTGGCCGCCCGAGCAACCGCATCACCTCCCCGTTCTCCGCGCTCCTTACGGTAACTTCGGGGTCACCAGCCGGTAAAAGCGATCGGCGGTTGGCACTCCGCCCGGGGCCGGCAACTCCACCGGGTGGTCGCCCACCTGGGGATCCGCATCCTCGAGGCGTTGCCACGCGCCTCCCGAAAGGGCATCCCGCCCCAGCACCGTATAGGAGCGACCGGCGCGGGCGAGGAAGGACAGCTTCAAACCGTCCGCTCCCTGGACGGCCTCCAGCATCAAGCGACTGGAAGCCTTCCCCGGATCGGTGCCGGCAAGGTATTCCTGACCATTCGAATAGCCGTCGCCATCGGAGTCGAGATCGGCGTCGGACTCCTGCGGATCCAGACCGTGGGCCAGTTCCCAGGCATCCGGCATCCCGTCCCCGTCGGTGTCCAACCCTCCCCCGAGGGCGGAACTCGTCACGGTGATGGCATCGGACGCGATCCAGTCGCCGTGGAAATCATACGCCTGGAACTCCAGTCGGTTGGTCCCCAACTGGAGCGGGACCACCGCCTGCCAGGTGGTGAGGTTGGGCCATTTGAGGTTCAGGGGCTCCGGCCGGCCGACCAGTCGGATCTCCTTCACTTGGATCCACGCCCGCCCGGTGATGGCCGTGCTGGTCGTGTCCACCAGGAACTCCTGGCCGCCATTCGACGTGATGGCAAAGGGGACCTGGGGCGGCAGTTGGCTGCGCACCGACCTTACCCGCTGGTCCACATAGTCCCGGATGCCGCTGAAGTTCTGGCCCACGAGGCTGCCGAAATGCGCGATCCAAGGCGTCAGGTAATTCGTGTTATAGGTGGTGGTGATGAGGTCCAGCATGTGCCCCAGGTAAAGGCGCTGGTTCCCCGGCTGGCTGATCAGGCGTCCGAGATTGCCCGTGGCGCGGTTGAGCGGCGCGGTGGGGGCGGCGCCGAAATTGAAGTCCATGTCCCACAGGAACGGCAGCGCCCGGCCGTCCTCCGGACGGAAATAAACGATGAAATTGTGCGGGTTATCAAAGGGGTAGGTGTCCACCAACCCCCACAGCGACTGGAACGCCACGGCGCGCATCCACAGGCTGACATCCATCGACTGGTGCGCCGCGGCGTCCTGCGCCGGCCCCGTCTTGGACAGGGCCTTGGCCAGGGCGATCAACGGACCGTAGTCGTCCTCGCTGCGGTTGTTCTCGTGGAGGAAAAACCAGCGATAGACCTCGGGATCATTGCCCAGGTCGCCCAGGTCCACCCCGAGCACGTCGTCCGGTTGGGGCCGCTTGATCCCCTGCGGGCTCCCGTCCACCGTCGTGGTGGGATAGTAGGCCAGTTCGAGTTTGAATTCCCCGCCGGCGGATCCGTTTGCGAACTGGCTGTCGAGAAACACGTCGCCGTACTTCGCCAGCAGCAGAAGGCCCGGGCCGGTGAGGTCGGGCCGGGACGGGAGCACGCGCACCAGGTCGTCATACATGCCCGGCAGTCCGCCGGCGTGCTGGAGTGCGTGCTTCAGGACGATTTCGTCCTGGTCCCCGCCCACCCCGGTGTAACCACCCGACCGGTCGATGGAGATGAGGTCATGGACGCCCCGGAACAGATGGTCGGGCGGGAATTTCACCGTGAAGCCCACGCGACCGGCATCGCCGCGTCCCCGCTGGCTGCCCTGGAGGTGGATCCCGACGTCATAGAAGACCTCCTCCTCGTCGTACACCAGCGTCGCGCCCAGGGATTCATTGCTCATGACGTTGGTTTCGGCATGCAGGAGCGTGGTGTCCGCCGGGGTCATGACCAGGCGGATGTTGTGCAACAATCCCAACTGCGCGCGCTGGTCGTTCACCTGGTACATCGCCCGTGAATTCCTCCCCCCGGACGGAAAGACCGCGCTGGCGCCCAGGGAGTCCGTCGCCGCCACGTAAAACTGCACCACCGTCCCGGCCGTGGACCCGGGGATCGTACCGGAGAGCCGTCCGTCGGGTGGAACCGAGAGCACACGGCTTTGCCACGCGCCCCCGTTCCGCGACCAGTACAACCGGGCCGAGGCGATCCCCTGCGGATCCGCCGCCTGCACGGAAACGGTCACCGGCTGGTTGGCGGCGGGCACGACCGGCTGGTGCCCCAGGTCGGTGAAGGTGGGGCCGAGGTTCGTCTCCGCCGTGGAATTCCGCGCCCCGGGCGTGCCGTTGGACGATGGCACCGCCAGGCGGGTGGTCCGCGCAACGCGGTTGAAGTAGAGGCGCGTGTTCAACTGGTTGTTTCCCGCCAGCCACCGGGCCCGGAAGGAAATCTCGTATTCCCGACCGTTCACGACCGCCCGGTTTCCCACCAAGGTGGTCTCGAGGTGATTGTGCATGTGCTCGGTCGGGCCGGTGGCGATGAGATCCAGGACATGGTTGCCCGGCTGGTCCGGATCGGGGATCACGCGGCTGAGGCGGTGGGTTCCGAGGAACCGCCAGGCGGCCGCACCGCTTTCGAAATCACCGTTCGACACCAGTGACACCGGCGTGCCCGAGGGGGACTCGACGACCTTCAGATCGTCGATCAGGCATTCCCCGGCGTTGAGCAGGCCGAGTACGAATTCGTTCCAGCGGGTGGGTCCGGGGGACGCCTTCGCGACGGCGCGATAGGTGTAGTTGCTCCAACCCGAGGCGGCGGACTCCCGGCTGGCCGCCCACGCCTCCGGAACCGAGTTGTCCGCCCAGGGATCGCGCAGTTCGAGGCTGGAACCGCCTCCCGACGCGCCGTCGGGCCATCGCCCGCCGGATGCGTAGCGGACGGCGTTTGCGGGGTTGCCGGCCGCGTCCTTGAGCACCAGGAGTTCGCCCCGTTTCGCCAACGATTTCGCGTAGGGACCGACGACGGAAATCCCCGGATGGGCTGCCCGCAAGGCGTCGGGATCCTCGGCCACGACCAGATAGCCGCCGGGCGGGATCCCCTGGCCCGCGGCGAACCGATATTGGATTCCGGTCTCGAACTGCCAATCCGA
>JAEUHD010000041.1 GCA_016793645.1 Verrucomicrobiales bacterium | reverse complement strand
GGCTTTGGGTGACGAGGGAGATTCCCGTTGGAATCACCGAACTCCAGCGGTGCGAATTGGGGAGAAATGTCAGCGGCGCCCGGGGGAACTCCGGCGCGCCCGGAAGGACGACCTTCGCATTGCCGCCCCAGATTGCCCAGTCTCCGTCGGAGTTTTGGGCGGTGAAGAGATAGTTATGACCCAGGACTTGGATCCAGTTGGAAGCACTGCCGACCTGGGTGGGCTGGGGAGTCGCATCGCCGCCCCAGACCCAAAGGGTTCCATTGGTGGCAATGGCGGCCGCAGTCCAGGCCCCGGCCGCAACGGTGCGCCACCGGAGCGCCGTGGTGACGGCGACAAAATTGGATCGTGGGAGGGTGGTGCCGTCTCCCAACGCGCCTTCCCGATTGTCCCCGGCGGCCCAGAGGGATCCGTCCGCACTCAAAAGGTAGAATGTTCCCACGCCGGAGGAAATGGACTGAACCCAATTCGTGCCTGGGACCAAGCGTTGGGGGAGCAGGCTGGGGAGTTGTACCGAGCGGGCGTGTCCGCGCGTGCTGGCGTTCCAGCCCCAGACGGAACCATCACGGCGGATGCCGATCCATTGGTCTCCGCTGACCGCCATGGATTTCCAGTCGTGAATCTCCCCGAGCCGCCGGGGAATTCGACTGCAGGAGTCGTTCGTTCCAAAGATTCCGTGACGATCCTCACCGAGGTGCCAGAGGCTTCCATCCGCGGCCAGCCAGGCGAGCCCGGTGAATGGGAAGGCTCCGGACACCAGGCTGGGCGGGGCGACAGGAACACCGGGCATCCTCAGTCGCGGGACTCCATCCAGGTTCCAGCGGAGCCCGATGCCAATCACGACCAGGACCCCGAGGGTCGCATAGAGGAGGGTTGTGGGTTTGGTCAAGCGCTTCACCGGACGCCTCGGAAGCTAGGAATGGTGCCGGGAGCCGGCAACGGGATTCCGGCTGCGGGCGCAGCGCTTCAATTGCCGGCGGCGCTGTGCTTGGATGCCGCGGTGACCGAGTTTGAACTGATCCGCCGACTGACGCCGCTGCTGCCGACCAACGACTTTGTCGTGATCGGAAGCGGGGACGACTGCGCGGTGCTGGAGTTGGGGGCGCCCGACCATCAGACGTTGTTCAAGACGGATGCCGTGGTGGAGGGAGTCCATTTCACGTCCAACACCGAGCCCGAGCGCGTCGGACACAAGGCGCTGGGGCGCTGTCTCAGTGATATTGCCGCCATGGGGGGCACACCCACGGCCGCGTTGGTGACGCTGGGGCTGCCGCCGGGATTTCAGGCGGAACGGATCCAGGGAATCTACCGCGGATTGCAGCGGCTGGCGGTCCGAAACCAGGTGGCCATCGTTGGAGGCGAGACAACCACCAATCCCGGCGGTCTGCTCATCAGCATCGCACTGCTCGGGACGGTTCCGCGGGGCAAGGCTCTATTGCGTTCCGGTGCGCGGGCGGGCGATGCGCTGTTTGTCACCGGGGAACTGGGAGGATCGATCGAGGCGCATCATCTCGATTTCGAGCCACGACTGGCGGAAGGGCGCTGGTTGCTGGAGTGCGGATACGTCCGGGCCCTCATGGATGTCAGTGACGGAGTGGCGGGCGATCTCCCGAAAATTCTGGAGGCCAGTGGCGGTCTCGGGGCGCAGATTCTGAAGTCCGCGCTTCCCATTCGCCGCGAGGCCAGGGTTCGGGCGAAGTCGGGAGATCTCGCCAAGCCCGCGGTCCTGGCGGCGCTGACCGACGGCGAGGATTTCGAGCTGCTCTTTACGGTGGCGGCGGGGGATGCCGTCCGGATCCTGGATGCCTGGAAGCGGGCGTTTCCGACGGTTCGACTGACGTGCATTGGGAAGATCACCTCGAGTCCCGGCGTCGTTCTCCGGGGCCCGGAGGGCCTTCGTCCACTCACCGTCCCCGGTTACGAGCATTTCCGATCCCCACCCGAGGCGGGAGGGTAGATTGGGGGGCAGTGGTCAGTGGTCGGTGGTCAGTGGTCAGTGGTCAGTGGTCAGTGGTCAGTGGTCAGTCGGCAGTCGGCAGTCGGACCACGAACCACGGACCACGAACCACGGACCACGAACCACGGACCACGGACCAATGACGAATGACGAATTTCCAATGTCCCAGCCTTTGTGCAGGATTGCGTCCCGATGCCTGTGGTGATCAGCCGGTCCGTTGAGGAGACCGAACAGTTTGGGGAGCGCTTGGGGATGGCCGCCCGGCGCGGGCAGGTGTACGGGCTGTCCGGGGACCTGGGGGCTGGCAAAACGGCATTGGTGCGTGGATTTGCCCGGGGACTGGGGTGTCCCGGACGGGTTCATTCCCCGACGTTTGCCCTGGTGCATGAGTATGGGGGAGGGCGTGAACCCTTGTTTCATCTCGACCTGTACCGGCTTGCGGGGCCCGCGGAAATCGAGGGGGCCGGTCTCGATGAATATATGATCCGGCCCGGGGGAGTCAGCCTGGTGGAGTGGATCGAACGCTGGGAAAGCCCGGATGAGGCGGCCCATGGACCCGTTCGCCGAATTCGCCTTCGCGTACTGGACGAGAACACGCGGGAGATGAGCTATGACGACTCTCGCCCTTGAGTTTTCATCCGACCGTCGCGGCGTGGCCGTGGTACGGGACCAATCCGTGCTCTCCGAGGTGATCCATCGGGGCACGCGGGAGACGCCCATTTTTGGGTTGATCGAACGGGCCCTGGGGGAGGCGAGGATGGCCCCGGACGCCATCGAACGCATTGCCGTGGGGCTTGGTCCCGGGAGCAACACCGGCGTTCGCCTGGCCCTCTCCGTGGCGCAGGGATGGCAGTTGGGATCGGAGGTGGACATTGTCGGTGTCGTGAGCCTGGAGTCGCTGGCGGTGATGTCGGCCCCGCTCGGGACGGTCACCCTGGCCGTGGATTCCCAGCGCAACGAGTGGGCGGTCGCCGAGGCGGCCGGGGGGAAACTCACCGGGTCGATTCGATTGGTCGGTGTTGAACTTCTCCGCTCCTGGATCTCCTCGGGACAACAGGTGGCCGGTCCGGACGTGGTGTCCGCACTGGGGGGAGGGGTGGAGATCCATCCGTCCGCGGCAGTCCTGGGGCGATGGGCGATGGAAGCCGTCCCGGTTCCCGCGGAGCAGCTCACCCCGGTTTATCTTCGGGAAGCGTCCTTCGTGAAGGCGCCGCCGGGCCGGGATCTCGCGGGACTTCCGTCCTTGAACCATTGATTCGCGCGCGCGTTTCCCGCCGTTCGTAGTCCCGGCTTCAGCCGGTCTGGGTGGTTTTGGGATGGGGTGCCGGACAGGCTGAAGCCCGCACTACGAACCTTGCCTGGTGACGGTTGCTGGAGCATTGATTTGCGGGCCGGATTCCGTCCACCTTGCGGCTTCGCCATGAATCCCGCCCTGCACGTCGTCCCGCCGTTCGTAGTCCCGGCTTCAGCCGGTCTGGGTGGGGTGGGGATGGGGCGCCGGACAGGCTAAAGCCTGCACTACGAACCTTGCCTGGTGACGGTTGCTGGAGCATTGATTTGCGCGCCGGACTCCGTCCACCTTGCGGCTTCGCCATGAATCCAGTCCTGCACATCGTCCTGCCGTTCGTAGTCCCGGCTTCAGCCGGTTCAGGCGGTGCGGCCCGTGGGCGCCGAACAGGCTAAAGCCTGCACTACGAACCATGCCCGTTTTCTACGTTTGTGATCGGTGCACCGCCTGCTGTCGCTGGCCGGGACAGGTGCGCCTGGCCTCGGACGAGGCCGGCCGGATTGCCGGGCATTTGGGGATTTCGGAGGCGGAGTTCATTGAGCACTACACCCGCTTGAACGCGTCCCGAACCGGCCTTTCGCTGGTGGACCAGGCCGACGGGGCGTGCGTGTTCCTCGATGGGGGAGACTGCCGAATTCAGCCGGTGAAACCCCAGCAGTGCCGTGAGTTTCCGAATGTCTGGAACTTCCCCGGGTTCCGATCCGAATGCCGCGCACAGCCTGTGGAGGTGTCCTTGGAGGAATGGAAACGTCGGGTGCGGGCGGCCACAGGGCGTGACGTCGAACCGCCGGAAGTGGACGGCAAGAGAGTGGAATAGGCTTCAACCCCCCGGTTCAAAGCGACGTGCGGGAAGTTCCCGAGGGAGCGAGTGTTCAGTGTTCAGTGTTCAGTAAAAGAGAGAACCGCGGGACTGTGGATCCCTTTCTCACCCTTGGGCGGCGTAGTAGGCGTCCACGCGGGCCATGACGTCCCGGTAGCTGACGTCCTGTTCGTAGATCGTCTTGAAGTGTTCGATGGCCTCCTCGCGCTTGCCCATTTTCTCGTAAACAACGCCGAGTTGATAGTGGAGGTCCTTGGCTTCGTCGTCGAAGACCGGCTTTTCCTTGAGCGCTTCGAGGAGTTTTCGGGCGGCGAGATCGTTCATGCCGCGGCGGGAAAACGCCTGGGCGAGGAGATTCATCGCCGGGATCCGGCGGTTGGGATTGTTCTGGGCCTTCTGGAGCTCGGCGATGGCTTCACCCACCTTTCCCGCCTGGAGGTAGAGTTCCCCCAGTTCGAAGCGGATGTGCAGGTCGGTGGGATTGAGATCAGCCCGGCGTTTGACGTCCTCGAAGCGCCAAGCGTGGCGGCGTGCCTGGACCTCCGCCCGTTTCTCGGCGTAGTCGGCCGCGGTGGGATCGAGGGATTTCTCCTCATGGTCGAAGCGGGCCAGTCCGACGTCCCGCAGCGCCTCGAGGACCAGGGGATCATTCACGCCGGCGACCTTCAGGTAGCGGTTGAGGTACTCCTCCGTGCGATCAAAGTCCTTTCGCTTGAGGTGGAGGTCGGCGATATCCCGCAGCAGCTTGAGATTCTCCGGTTCCTTCGCCAGACGCGCCTCCGCTTCGGTGATCAGCCGGGCGGCGACGTCGTCATCCTTCACCAGACGGCTGGCCTGTTCGAGGGTCACCGCCTCCTCCTTGTTCCTGAGTGCGTCCCGATAACTGGCGTCCTCCCCTCCAAACTTCTCATACCCGCCTTCGTGGAGGGTTTTTGCCGCCAGGATGTTCTTCAGGCACTCATTGGCCTCGCCGTCCCGGGGGTCGGCTCGAAGGAGGTCCCGATAAATGCGTTCCGCCCGACTCCGTTGCCCCAGTTCCCCGGCAGCTTCGGCCAGTTTCATGGCCAGCTTGCGGTCGGTGGGCCGGCTCTTGAACGCCACCTCGAGGGAGAGGATGGCCGTCTTCGGAAGAGCCGCCGCCATGGCGGCGTCCGCCAGGAGTTCGTGGGCGGCCATGTTGGAGGGATCGTCATTCAGGGCCTCCTCCGCGATCTGGATGGCGTCCAGCGGATTCGTCCGCAGCGCCACCTGCCCGCGGGTGAGGGAACTCGCGGAGCCGACAAATTTGTGAAACAGGCTGCGCTTTCCCGTGGAGCGCTGGTGCTGCGTGGCGCGAAGGGCCTCCCGCGCCTCGTAAAACCCGGGTTCCACGCGCAGGGCCTGCATCAGAAGCGTGATGGCATAGTCGTAATTCTTCTTCTGCACGGCGGCGACCCCCTTTTCGTAAAGTTCGCGTGTGGCGAAGGGGATCTGGGTCATCGGCTTCTCTGGCATGGAGCCAGTGTATCGGGCGCCCGCAGTTTTGACAATCCTGTTTGATTTACAATTGAGAACTAATCGGGGCCGACCGGGACTTCGCGGGGGATTCCGGGGCCCGGGTGCGGGCAAACATTTTGGATTGACTGTACTATTGTCATAGGACACTGTCTCCCCATCGCCCATGGTTCCGCACATCAATTTCAAGTCGGGGGTTCCGGTTTACCTGCAGATTGTGCAGCAGGTGAAGGCGGCGGCGGCGGGGGGGACGCTGCGTCCGGGGGATCCGCTGCCCTCCGTGCGTTCCCTGGCGGAGGAACTCCGGATCAACCGCAACACGGCGGCGCGCGCCTACTCCGAGCTGGAGGCCGAGGGCGTGATCGAGACCCGGCAGGGGGCCGGGTGCTACCTCAAGGCCAACGGGGTTTCGCCGCTTCGACGAACCGTGCGTTCCGACCGCCTGGCGGAGGAACTGGATGCGGTGATTGTGCAGGCGCATCATCTCCAGGTGGGGGATGACGAGTTGTTGGAACTCCTGCGCGAGCGCCTGCGGGAGTTCCGCGAACGCCTCGCCCAAAGGCAGCGGGTGGAGGCGGCACCCCATTGAAGGCCACGGCCGCCAGGAATTTTCCATCCGAATCCCGGATTTTCACTCCTAACCCTGATTCCTCATGAAACGTGTGCTCCTCAGCCTTGCCGGCATTGCCGGCGTTCTCCTCGGTACCGGCTTCATCTTTCCGGCGGTCGCCCTCTGGCGATCCGGGAGTCCGGACACCGCCATGATCTTCGGACCGCTGGTGCTGGGAATCGTTCTGGTCGCGGGCGCGGTGATGGCGTTCCGGGCGGCGCGGCGGTGCCGGTGCGCCTGAACGGGCGGGTCCACATCCACTTCCTTTCGCCATGAGTCCCGTCATCGATCTTCGCGAGTTGACCCACCGGTATGGCCGTACCGAGGCGTTGCACGGACTCAGCCTCACGGTTGAGCCGGGGTGCTGTTACGGGTTTTTTGGACGCAACGGCGCGGGCAAGACCACCGCGATCAAGTGTCTCCTGAACCTGCTGCGGCCGGCCTCCGGTTCGGTGTCCGTCTTTGGAATGGATCCGGCGCGGCATGAGGCGGCGGTGAAGTCCCGGCTCGCCTACGTTCCGGATTTTGTCGCGTTCTACCCGTGGATGAACGTCCGGGAGGCCCTGGATTACCAGTCCAGCTTCCGGGTGCGCTGGAATCGCGACACGGAGGCGATGTTGCTGTCGCGATTCGGACTCGACGTGCGTCAGCCGGTCTCCGGTCTGAGCAAGGGCCAGCGCACCCAGTTGGCGTTGATCGGCGCCATCAGCGCGGAACCGGAACTGCTGGTGCTGGATGAGCCGACGTCGGGATTGGACCCGCTCGTCCGGCGTGAGTTCATCCAGACCGTCATCGGCGCCTATCAGGAGGCGGATCCGGGACGCCGGACCGTCTTTGTGTCCACCCATCTGATCACCGAGTTCGAGGGATTGATCGACCGCTTTACGGTGCTGGAGCAGGGACGGGCGGTGTTGACGGCCGGGGCGGATGAGGCCCGGTCGAAGTTTCGCCGTCTGCGGGCGGTGTTTGAGGGCGACGCGCCGTCCGGTGCCGAGTTCCGGGGTGCGAAGTCATTCCGGCGGGACGGCCGGACCCTGGAGTTGGTGGTGAATGGAGATGGCGACCGGGTGATGGAACAACTGCGTTCCTGCGGGCCGCGAACGGTGGAGACCGAGTCGCTTACCCTGGAGGAGATCTTCCTGACGTCGGTGCGCGGCGGAGGAAACGCATCATGACTCTGTCCCTTCCCACCTACCGGAACAGCTTTCATCCGGCCTGGCTTCTTCTCGTCGTCGTTCCGGCAATGGGCTTGGGGATGGTGACGTGGAACTTCGATGGGGAATCGCTGGTGGCGTTCCTCGGACAGTCGGTGTTGGCAGCCCTGGTAGTTGGGCCAATGGTGCTGTGGCGAAACGGCGAGGCACCGCCGTGGGCTCCGCGATGGATGAAGGAGATGCGGGGGGTTCTGGTGCCTCTCTTGGTTTCCGTCGGAGCGCCGGAGGTTTTTGGAATCTTGCGACTCTTGTCTCCAACGGTGGATCCTGGGGAAGCGACGGGGAACTGGATGGCGACCGCGTGCGTTCTGGGGGCACTCGTGGCAGGAGCGACGACCTTCGGGGAGGAATTTGAGCACCGCACGTTTGGTGCCCTGCTCAGCCAGCCGCGATCGCGCCGGACTCTTTACCTGGAGAAGCTTGCCTCTCTCGCTCTGGTTCTGGTCTGGTCGGGCGCAAACTTGGGGTTGGCATTGGCGGGATTTGGGAATTTTGCGTACGGCGGGGAGTCATCCCAGATGGTGATAGGCTGGGGGCTGTTGGCGGTCATCTTCTGCACGACTCCGTTGTATACGCTGCTGACCCGGAGCACGCTGGCCGGAGCCATCTTCACCGCGGCAGTACCCTTGCTGGCGGCCTTGATGGGTATTCTGGTGGTGGAGTTCGTGGAATGGAGGACGGGAAACCGACCCGACCCGGAGGCTGCGCGCTGGATCCTCTATGCCAGTCCCGCCTATTTGGCGGTGACGGCCTGGATGGGATGGCGAGCCTTTCGCGGGATGCAGGTGAACGAAGGCGCGGGTGGGGCAGGGCCGGCGCTTCATCATCCACTGAGCATTCCTGTCGATCGAGTCCTGGGGGGACTGCTGCCCCGGGGGGCTTTTGGACAGTTGCTCCGGAAGGAGGCGCGGTTGCATATGGTCCCATGGCTGGTGGCGGGAATGATGGTTGCCTGCTGGGCCGTGGCCTTGGGAGTCCGCTGGCTTCGAATTCGGGACACCGATGCGTCCTCGGCGTTCGACTTCGGGGCGGTGGGCGTCCTGTTCGCCATCATGGGGCTGTTGACCCTTCTCGTCTCCGGCGCCGCGTGCGTCGCGGAGGAGCGCGGACTCGGGACACTTGAATGGCAGCTCACCCAGCCTGCATCCGTCACCCGCCAATGGTGGATCAAGATCCTGGTGGCCGGGGGCCACTTTCTGCTCCTGGGTGTTCTATTGCCGTTCGGACTGTTTGTGGGGCTGGCGGGATGGCAGACGGTCCTTTCCGAACCTGATTTGGGGGCGTTACTGCGCGCGGTCGTTGTTGCCGGTGCGGCCGTATTTGTGTTCTCGATCGCCGTTTACGCCTCTTCGTTCAGCCGGAGCACGATGAAGGCGGCGGCCGCGACGGTGGGGATTGCCGCCCTGATGGCGCTGGTGCCGATCCCCTTTGCCGCCTGGGTCGGTGTGCGCATGGATCACCTCAGCACGGAGTTTGAGTCCGGACCGGTATCCGCGCCGGCGTTTGAACCGGGTCGGGAACTGGTGGCCGTCGCCGGTTCGATTCTCGTCGGATTGCTGGTGGTTGGGGTGTTCGTGCTCCTCATGGTCCAGGGGCGGAGGAATTTTGCCCGGGCCCACGTTTCAGGGAGCCAGGTGGTCCGCCAGCTTTTACTGGTGCTGTTGCTTTTGGTGCCCGGGCTTCTGGTCACCTCGGGGGTATTCCTGCAAGTGGCCCGGTGGGAGCTCCAGGCGAACTTTTTCCGGATGCAGCAGGCGCGAATGGGGCGTGCGCGGACGGCGCTGCATTCGCTGATCGATTGGCAGGTCGCCCACAATGCCGTCAACGCGGACTTCCTGCGCCGAGTCGGATTGCGCGCGGTGGCGTCGCCCGCGGAGCTTCAGGGTGCGCTGGAAGGGATCCAGGATCCGGAGGACGTTGAGCAGTGGGTTCGGATCCTGACGGTTGACGTTCTCCGAAGCGCCGGCATTCCGATTCATTCGGAGGTCGGCGAGGACGCCAATGCGCTGCTCCACTATGGTCTGCCCCTGGATCGCCTGATCGAGAAGCGGATTCGCGAGGAATCGGCGAAGACGAACGCGGCGGCGGCCCCCGCAACGGGTTCCCGGTTCTTCCGCATGGATCCGGTTTTGGCCCGGCGCTATGGGTTGCTTCCAAAGGAGGGGAATCCTCCCGCGCCGCCGTCGCCGTCTCAGGCGGCTCCGCCTCCCTGACCCCTTACCGTGATGTCCAACTCGGGAGATGTTGAGAGTGGTCCCTGGGGAATTCGGCGGCTGGGGTGGCTCGTGCTCCTGGTGTTCTCGGTCTCTGGATGCGGTCCAAGCGTTCCTGCGGATCCCGAGGCGCTGAAGGCGTTCTCCGGACGGTACCAAGCGTCACCGGACACCGTGGTGAGCGTCCGGCCGGACCGGGACCATCTGGTCCTGGAGATCAATCGGGGGCAGCCGATGGAGTTCTTCCCGGAGTCGGCGGATCGATTTCGCCATCGCGGAAGTCCGACCCGAATTGGATTCACCCGCAATGCGACGGGTGCCGTCACCGAGCTGATCCTGTTTCGGGAGGGCGAGCATCGTGCCCCGCGCCTGGCTGGGAATTCCGACTCCGACGGAATCCAGGTGGTGCGGACAGGTGGGGTGGAAATCCGGTATCGGATCACCGGGGCAGGTCCGGCGACCGTGGTGTTGTTCGGGGGATTGGATCGTTGGGTTCCGATTCGCAAGGGAGCGGAACCGCGCGCGCGCGTCATTTCCTGCGAGCTCCAGGCCGGCCCCGGCCCCCGCCGATCGGCGCGGGAACAGGCCGCGGCGTTGACGGCCCTTCTCGACGCCTGCGGTGCGACGTCGCCCATCATCCTCGTTGGGCATTCCTTTGGGGGCGCCCTCGTCCGGCTTGCGGCGGCGCAATCTTCCGGGCGGGTGGACGGCCTGGTATTGGTGGACCCATTTCACGAAGGATTCGCGGACTGGCTGCGGGATCATCAACCCGGGAATTTCGCGCGCTTTCGCGCCGAATGTCTTCAGAACTATGCGTCGGACTGGGACGGATTGCTGAAGGATCTTCGGGATGCCCATCCGACGGCGAACCAGAGAGTGGTTCTCCTGACCGCCGGACGCCGGCAGATCCGGAACGGGAATGCCTTGGAGCAGGGAGTGGAGGCAGCCGCCTTTGACGAAGCGGCCCAGGCCGTACGCGCGGCGCATCAGTCCTGGATTTCCGGTGTGCCCGGTGGCCGGCACGTCGTGGTACCGAGAGCCGGTCATGAAATTCCCACCGAGGATCCGGCGGCCGTGGTAGCGGCGATGGTCGCGCTGTTGGATTCGCCCGGTCCCGTTGCGCCGTGAGGGATTCTCGGTTCGATCCGAGCCCACGGATTGACGGACGGCGCCGACAGGCGCAGAAGTGGAGGATGCAATCCGGTGATCGCGGGACGTTGGGACGGCTGGCCCTGGGCGCGGGTGTGCGCGGATTCACGTTGATCGAATTGCTCGTGGTGATTGCGATCATTGCGATCCTCGCCGGGATGCTGCTGCCGGCGCTGGCGCGGGCGAAGTACACCGGAATGCGCGCGGTCTGCTGGAGCAACATCCGTCAGCAATACCTCTCGCAGATCCTCTACAGCGGCGACAACCGGGGGCGGTTTCCCAACCATGACGATGCCAGTCCGGACTACCACCGAACCGGCGGGAGAGCCGACAGCATCGTCAGCCTGATGAAGGGGAAATATGTGCCGAACTCCTCAATCCTGATTTGTCCGATCACCCGGAAGTCCTTCGGGAAGAAATGGCTCAATTACGACAGCATGGCCAACTTTGCCGACGCCACGACCAAGGACTATGGCGGTTGGGACACCCCCGCGGCCAATGTCTATACGCCCTACATGTGGTTCGCGAATTTCTCGTCGTCCCCGGCGATGAAGTTCCTCAACTCCGCCGGCAAGTACGTGGCCGACGACCCCACCGCGGAACCGCCGTGGCCCCGGAACGAGAACGAATGCGAGAGCCGTCGTGCATTCATCACGCATCGGGTGAGCGACTCTCCCGGGACGGCACTCTGGGACGTGGGACACCTTGGGAAGTTCGGCCAGGGCAGCCAGAGCAAGCCGATCTGGGCCTGGTCGGCGACACCGGATCAGCCGGTGGGGCAGGCGGACGGTTCGGTGATCAACCGTCCCAAGGCGCAGATCAAGGCCCGGGCCCAGGGCGGGCCTTCGGCGGACACCAAGTACTACTATTGACGCCCGGGGCATTTCCGGGCCCAGGCGGTTGGGGTGCGGCGTCCGGCCGGGTTCCCTGATCAGAGGAGAAGAATTCGAAGCGCGATATCGGTGTTGAATGCCGGAGCGGCCAGGGTGCGAACGCCTCCGCCGTCCAGGATCTCCCTGCGAACGACGGACCCGTCCCGGGTGCTGATCCACTCGGCCTTCCAACTGCCGTCCGGGATCCAAACCTGAAGGGCGACCGGTCCGGCGTCCGTTGCACCCCCGAGAGGGGCGGTGACACCCCACTCGAACCGGAGTTCGCCGTCATCGCGTTGTCCCCAGGAGCGGGTGAGGTCCGTGCCGTGGAAATACTCCCCGTGCAGTCCCCAGCCGGTGGTGGGCAGTCGGAAGGCGTTGGCGGGGATGATGTCCTTTTTTCCTGAAGGCGGCGTCCACGCAAGCCGGGTCACCCCCTGGCCTCCGTTATAGAAGTACTCGAGCCGGATGGGCACACGGCGGCCCGCAACGAGGGAGGCGGATCCGGTGTCCTCCTGGGCCGGGTGTTCGGTCCACTGGTCCACGATGCATTTGCCGTCCACCCAGAGGCGGACGCCGTCGTTGGAGGTGGTGTGGAACTGGTACTCCCCGGTGGCGGGCGGCTCGAGGAACCCGGTCCATCGCGCGGACCATGGACCCTGCGAGGTCTCGTTCCGGAGGTAGATCGCAATGGCCCGGCCGGGTTCCACCAGGGCGCGAGCGGAGCCCCCGGGCGGCACGCCGCCGCGGATCACTCCGGAATCGGGCGCCATGCGGATGACGTTGAGGCTCCGGATGAAGGATCCGAGCACGGCCATCTCCTTTCGAAAGGTCGGATTGCCACCTCCGGGCTGGGATGCGGGATACGAGAAGGTGCCGTTCTCGATTCCCGCCGTGAACGAGTAGTCGAGGTTGTTGAAGAGGCCGCCGCCCGCGAGGAGGAAATCCCAGGCCTCGGTGCGATAGGCCGCGTTGTTGGTGCCGCGGAAGCCGGTTTCATCGTCCCCGATCACGCGTCCGAGTCCGAAGTTCAGTCCGACGGTCTCCGGCGGCGTGGCGTAGTGGAAATTGAGAATCGACACCGACGGGTGGGGATCCACGACCCGCGCCGAATGGTTGGCGATGTTCTGGGCAATCAGGTGGCGGTGGGGCAGGGATCGTTCGGTGGCGGTGATGAGGTCGGCAATGTGATGCTGCCATGGAATGGTCACGCCTCCGAAGTACGGTTCGTTGCAGATCTCGAAGAAGAGATTGTCGTAGTCGTTGAGTTCCGTGACCAGTTTTCGGACCAGGCGTTCCTGCACCTCCAGCAATCCCCCGTGGGCGTCCAGGGTGTACACATTCGTCCGTGCAACCCTCCCGAGGTTCTGGAGGTTGTTGGAGGCGTTCATCGGACTCAGCCGCCACTGCATCTCCTCGTACATCGGGCAGAACAGGGTAAGTTCCACCACCACCCCGTTCCGGGACGCCTCGGAGAGGAATCCCTTCAATCGTGCGAAGTATGCCGGGTCCCATTGCTCGAGATCGAACCGGTTGCCCCCGCCGGCATAGCCCGGCTGTGAACTCCGGGCCCATGGGGCGATGAATCGACCCGGGAGCGGCGCCAGGGTGTTGCGGGCGATGTTGAACGCGCCGTCGGGTTCCACGTAGGCGCCCGAGAAGATCCGCGTGTAGTTGAGCCGGTCGCCTGCCAGCGTTTGCAGGTACTTCGCGCCGTCGAAATCCAGGTTCAGGACGGCGCCGTAATGTTCGCCGGACGTCAGCAGGATCGTCGGTTGCTCCCTCCAAAGAAAGTAGTGGGGATTCTCCGGGTGCAGCGCGATGGGTTCCGCCGCGGTGAGGCATCCCCCGATGGGATCGGATGCGGCGAAGACCAATCCCAATGCCAATGCATATCCGGTCCACTTCATGGTTCTGCGGAGCCTATGAATTCCGCAGCGCCGTGAAAACGCCGAACTGGTCGCTCCGTTCGATTGCGCATGCGGCGAAGGGGCGAGGGAGGGGAAGTGTTCAGTTTTCAGTTTTCAGTTTTCAGTTTTCGGTCGGAGGCTCGGTGCCCGGGGGCGACGTAATGGCTGGGCCGACCACCGACCAATGACCAATGACCAATGACCAATGACCAATGACCAATGCCCCCCTGCCCTCATCCCTTCCGCCTCAGATCCGCCACGCATTCCACATGCTGGGTCTGCGGGAAGAGGTCCACCGGTTGCACGTCCACCAGTTCGAACCGCTCCCCCTCGCACAGCAGCTTCAGGTCCCGGGCGAGTGTGGCGGGATGGCAACTGACGTAGAGAATCTGGGAGGGACCGGTTTCGCGCAGCACCTTGAGGGACGGCGGACGGCACCCGACCCGGGGCGGGTCCAGCAGCACTGCGGTGCGTTCGGGATCCAACTTCGCCAGCAGGGAGGGCAGGAGGGCATCGGTATCCCCGGCGACGAATTCGCCATTGGTGATGCCCCGATTCCGTTGGTTTTCCCGGGCGGCCTTGACCGCGGGGATGTCGAGTTCCACTCCGAGGAAGGAGTCCACGGCATCGGCGAGCGAGAGTCCGAAGAATCCCACCCCGCAATAGGCGTCGATGAGGTGGCGCACCCCGGCGTTCCGGAGACGCGAGCGCACGGCGTCCAGCAGCGCCGGGAGGACAAAGAAGTTGTTCTGGAAAAAGCTGTGCTCCGGCACGACCCAATCCTCGGGCGGAATGCGCAACAGGGTCTTGATGCCGCCCTTGGGGGGAGGGTTTTTCCTCCACTCCACAATGGCGTCATTCAGGGCGGGTTCGGCGATGGCGCAGGATTCGATGTCGCAGACGAGTCCGCAGTCGCAGCGGATGAATCCGAGATTGAGCTTCTGGGCCGGTCGGTTCCATTGGCTGCGAACGAGGATCCGGTTGCGGTAGCCGTAAGGCTGGGGGCAGGGGATGACGTCCCGGACCGTGGCCGCCGAGAAGCCACCGACCCGCTGAAAGAGATCGGCGATCTGTTTGCGCTTCCAGCGAAGCTGGGACGTGTAGTCGAGATGCTGGTATTGGCATCCGCCGCATTCCCCGAAGTAGGCACATCGGGGCTCGACGCGTTCCGGGGAATCGCTCAGGCGGCGCGCGACGACACCCCGCGCAAAGCTTCGTTTGACCTCGGTCAGTTTTACCTCGGCGCGTTCCCCGGGGAGCAGGAAGGGCACGAACACCACGAAGTCGCCGATCCGGCCGACGCCTTCGCCGCCGAAGGCGAGATCCGCGATCTCGAGCGTGACGCGGTCGCCGACGGCGAGCGTGGAGCGGGCGCGCTCGGGTGGGACGGGAACTGCGGGCGATGATGGATGTGGACTGGTGGACACCGGATGTGCCGGATGGCCGCGGCTGCGGCGATACGGAGCTTCGGACAATAGCTTTACGAAGCCATCCCGGGCAATCCTG
>JAEUHD010000020.1 GCA_016793645.1 Verrucomicrobiales bacterium | reverse complement strand
TCACCCGCAGGCGGCAGCCTGCGGCCACCCAGCAACGTGGATGCCCATGATGCCGCCGAGGAGGTTGATCACCCGGGTGTCGGTAAAGCCCAGTCCGCGAAGTCGGGCGTCCACGCCGTGCTGGGCGGGATACTTCTCCAGAGATTCCAGGATGTATCCGTAGGCGTCGGCGTCGCCGCATAAGAGGCGTCCGAAGACCGGCACGGCGAGGCGGAGGTACTGGAAATAGATCCAGCGCCAGGCGGCGAGCTCGGGTTTGCCGAATTCGAGGACCAGCAGGCGGCCCCCCGGCTTGAGCACGCGGTGAAGCTCCTGAAGTCCGCGGTCCAGGTCGGCCAGGTTGCGCAATCCGTAGCTCACCGTCGCCACGTCGAACGAAGCGTCCGGAAACGGGAGTTGAAGGGCGTCGCCCTGCTGGAATCGCGGTGCGGGGCCCGCGGAGGGGACCCGACCCGCCGCTCGCCGCCGGGCGACGGCCAGCATGGGCTCGCTGAAGTCGAGTCCGGTCACCTCCGCTCCCGCCCGGGCCAGGGCGAAGGCCACATCCCCGGTTCCACAGCACACGTCGAGCGCCCGGTCCCCGGTGCGGATCTCCGCCAGCCGGACGAGGCGCCGCTTCCACAGGCGGTGAAGTCCGAAGCTCTGGAGGTCGTTGATGAGGTCGTAACGGGGCGCCACCGCCGCGAAGAGGTCCTCGACCTTCGCGGCGCGCGCCTCGCCTTCGACATAGTACCGGCCCACGGCGTGCACCCTACTGTTGGCAGGAAGAAAGGCGAGGCGGCGGGAACCGGCGGGACGGGGTCACCGGGGCAGGAGCGGAATGAGGTTCTCATTCCGGTCCGCCATGCTGCGCAGGCGGGGTTCCAGTTCGAGGCTCCGGTGAATCAGCCGGCGGGCCTCGTCCGGCCGCCCGAGGAGGGCCTCATAGCACGCGAGATGGTAGTTCCACAGGCCGTGATCCCGTGCTTTGGGAGGGGCGGCAAGCAGGGCGTCCCGACATTCCTGGATCCGGTTCAGTTCGTAGAGGCAGCACCCCCAGGCGATGAAGCGGTCCACGCAGGCACCTTCCCGACGGCAGAGTTCGGCATAGGTGTCGGCCGCCTCGGCCCAACGTCCCTGCTGCTGCAACAGCACGGCGCGCAGCTCCAGGGTTTCCACCCGCTGCTGGTCCGCCGCGGGCAGGGCGTCCAGTTCCCGCAGGGCCTCGCAACACAGGCCGAGCTCGAACCAGCCGAGCGCGGCGTCCAACGAGTGGGTGAGGCGGGTCAGCGGCACAATGGGTCAACGTTGCACGAAATGAACGATGGACAACCGGGGATCGCGGGCTGGTTTGTAGTGCAGGCTTCAGCCTGTCCCCCGTTTGTAGTGCAGGCTTTAGCCTGTCCTGTCCGGGGCGTGAGGGCGGCGGTGGCGTGGGGAGCAGCCTGAAGGCTGGACTACGAGCGGGACTACGAGCGGGTGACCAGTTTTGCGCGGAGGGATTCCGACACGTTGTCGGGGACAAACGGGGACACGTCGCCCCCCAGCCGGGCGATTTCCTTCACGAGACGGGAACTCACGAACGTGTAGGTGTCCTTCGGCGTGAGAAACAGCGTCTCCACCCGCTCGTTCAGTTTCCGGTTCATGAGGGCGAGCTGGAACTCGAACTCAAAGTCGCTGACGGCGCGCAGCCCGCGGACCACGGCGCAGGCGTCCTTTTGAATCACATAATTGACCAGGAGCCCATCGAGGCGGTCGGCCGAGACATTGGGCAGCTCCCGGACGGCCGTGCGAACCAGCTCGTAGCGCTCGTCAATGTTGAACAGGGGCTTCTTTCCCTCGTTGGCGGCGACGGCGACAATCACCTGGTCGAAGATCCGCGCGGCCCGCCGGATCACGTCCAGATGGCCGTTGTGGAGCGGGTCGAAGCTCCCCGGATAGATCACCGTCCGCATGATGTCGGGACGCTACCACCGTGCCTCGGGCTGATTCGATCCAATTCCGTCGTCAGCCCTTCACTCCGTCAGCCAGCGAAGCCACCGGGGCCCCTCCCAGACCACCGGACGCCAGATCCACCCGGATTGGGTGACGATGGCGGTGAGCGGGTCCTTCAGTTCCCGGGGGTTGAACGAGTAGGAATAGGACAGGTTGGGCGTGATGGAGCCATCCGGGGCGAATTGAATGCCGAGAACCTTGGAATACTCCCGTTGGAACAGGACCAACCCCACCTCGGCCTTCCATCGGAGGTCGGCGCCGCCGCGACCGGCGGACCATTCGAGGTCGGTGGTGTAATCCGTGGTCCTCGCCACGCCCGAACCCACATCGAAGACCAGACGGGTGCGGAGGGTGCGCTTGAGTCCCCGCGCCCGGGCCAGGTCCAACCAGCGGGCGTCGGCGAAGTTCCAGGTGACCAGGAGTTCGTTGTCCCGGGTTCCCCGATCGATCCGGAAAGGGGTGTTGGTCCGGGCGAGTGCTTCGATTCGGGCGCGAACCTCCGCCTCGGGCAGGCGGGGGGTTCCGGGCTTCGGGTCGGCGCTGGCCGACCACGATGCGCCCTTGAAGAAGTAGCCGACCACCACCAGGAGGTAGACGAGGAACAATGCCACCCCGCCGGCCATTCCGATCATGCCAAAGGCCGAACTTCCGGAGGCCGGCACGCTGCCGGTCGGATCCGGACCGAGCGGCGCCCGTCGCGGGATCGTGAAACCTGCCGCCGCCATTCGCCGCCGGATGGCCCCGTCGTCGGGTCCGGTGCAAACGACCAGGAGGTTGTTGACCTGGGCGATATAGGCGCGGTCTCCCGTCGGTCGGAGGACGGCGTAGCCTACGCCGGTGTGTCCCTTTCCTCCAGCCTGGTTGAGTCCGGTGATCCGGAGGTATTGGACCCACGCCCGTTGGGCGTCGTAGAAGCCGGGGAACTCCGCCACCAGGACGGACTCGCCTCCGGGGAGTGATGCGAACCGGGCACGGGTGGCCCCGGAAATCGCCTCGGAAAAGAGCGTGCGGGCATCCGCTGCGAGATCCGGGTCGGCATCGGGGCCAAACAGGTTCCGGGCGGCGGCTTGGAGTGCGTCCCGATCTCCGCCGGCATCCAGGGTGGCCAGGGCCTCCCGCTTGGGATTCTCCCGCCGCGCATCCGAGAGGGCGATGCCGAGGTGTCCGAAGAACTGGGGCAGTCCCACCAGGAGTGCGAACCCGGCAAACCAATAGATGGGCCGGAGTGAGGCTCCGGATTTCGCCATGATCGCGCCGACGATGAGGCAGATGATGCCGATCGCGAAGACCAGGATGACCCAGATGAGAAGCCCGGGATGGCTGCGGAGAAGCGACATGGCGATGGGAGAAGAGTCAGCGACGCAGGGAGGTCCAGAGGCCGCCAATCAGTCCGAGTCCGCAGGCGCCGCCCAGCATCATCACCGCGCCGAGGGGAACGGCGGCGAGCAGGGTCAGGAAGCCGCCCAGCAGCCGATGGGTTCGAAGCCATTCGTGAACCGGCGGACGTTCCGCCGCGAGGATGACGGCGCCGCCGATGGCCGTCCCGACCGCAGCCAGGGCGGTGCCGAAGATCAGCACCATGAGAAAGGCGGCGTCCTGTCCCTTGGCGCCGGTTCCAAATGCCCCGATCAACTTCACCCCCGCCACGGAAAGCGCGATTGCCAGGGCGAACAGGATCCGACCCAGGCCCCACCACGTCCGGAGCGGCGGAAGGAACAGGGTGAGAAACGCCAGCGGCACGGCGATGAACGGGAGCCACATCAGGAAGCGTTCCGCCAGTTCCACATCGCGTCCGGTGCCGGAGCCATGGCGCTGGCAGAACCAGAAGACCGTGGACACGAGCACCGTGAGCAGTGCTTCGGGACCTAGCAACAGGACGGCGGATCGGTTCATGGAAGAAAGGACATCGGCGGCGCGGCTTCCCCACGCAGCACACGAAGGGTGGTGCGGAGGGGATCCACAAGGTGGGTGTCGTGCCGGACAATCTTGCGGAGGAGGCGTTGGAGCACGGCGATCACCTCGGGATCCCGGGCTCGAAGCTCTGCCAGCAGGAGCACCAGGGATTCGAATCGTCCGAAGGCGGCGATGCGCCCCGGGACGTCCACGCTGGGCGCCATCGGGATGCCCTCCAGCAGTTCCAGCGCTGTCGAAATGACCTCGGGGGGCGTGGGCTGAAGGGCAAGTGCGAGCACGTGTCCGGCGCTCTGCCATTCCGGATCCGGGCTTCGGAGCGCGTCGAGGACGATGGGGAGCCGGTCGCGGCGTTCGAGGATGAGCTCGGAGGCCACGAAGCGGCCCGGACTCCGGCGCTGGGCGTAGCGCATCAGTTCCGGCAGCGGCTGGCTGGCCTGGAGTTGGAGCGATTCCCACAGGATCCGGAACTCACCAAAGAGGGTCGCGAGATCCTTGGGCGGAGCTGCGGAGGGCGTTCCTGCATCCCGAAGACGGCGTCCGCGCGGCGTCCGGGCAGCATCCGCCTCCCGATCGGCCTCGAAGCGGGTGAGATCCTCAACGGTTCGGAAACGTTGTTTGGCCGGGAGATAGATGACCTCCTCCCGGACGAGTTCCGCGGCCATGGGCCACAGGATGTCGTGGCGGCGGATCACCCGGATGCGCGGCCAGCGGGCGAGCCAGGAGTGGTGGTCCCTGGGAATTTCGAGGGGTAGGTACGCCGTCCAGGCGTCGCCCGTGTGTCGGCCATCGTCCCCCACGGCTTGCGTGGCGGTGACCGTGCCGCAGTGCATGCACGCATTCACCCCGACGCTTTCGGACATCACCGGTCGGAAGAAGGCGGGATCACAGGCACACGCCACGGTGCGTTCCCCGAGGCTCTTCCCGCTCGTCGGAGGCGGCGGTGAGGGCGAAGTCCGGGGCGAAGGCGGGACCGCCTTCGGCGTGACGGCGGGCGCATCCCCCTTCGGAGGACCCGGGAGCGGTTCGGGTCCAAGATCCTCAAAATACTGGCGCATGCGGCCGTTCCCCGGCCCCGTCCGGGAGCGCAGGGCGAACGTCAGCCGTTCGGGCCTGCCCTTCCGTTCCCATTCGATGGAAATCTGCTCCCGGATGAAGTCCGCATCGAGCCGGCGGATGACACCGGTGTCCCCGGCCTGGACCTCGTGTCCGGAGAGGTCCTGAAAGCTGGCGAGGACCCGGACGCGCTGATCCGACTCAAGATGGTCGATGGTGCAACCCATGGGGCCGGGGGCGTCAGGAGGTCGGAGGGTCAGGCCGGCCAGGGAATGGTGGCGGACTTGGGCGCGTCGGCCGTTCCGTCGGCCTTTCGCAGTTGGACGAACATCTCAATCGCCTTGGGTTGTCCGTCGGCGACCTGCACGCGGAACTGGATGCAGCGAGGATCGCCCGCGCTCGGGTCGAAGCTGTAGCCCCAGGGGAACCAGGGTTTCCCCTGCGCGCCGGTCGCGCGGGCATTGCTCTTCATTTGCGCGGGTTCGAAGACGGCACCCGCGGTCTGGGACGACTTGATGCGGACGCGCCAGTCGCCGTTGCTGTCCGTTTCCTTGTAGGCAACAAAGGCGTAGTCGAGGTTCAGGACGGCATCGTAGGCGTCCAGATATCCGAGGCTTTGGTAGCTGGTGCCGCCGGGAATCGAGGCGGGGGCTTCAATCAATTGCGAAGTGCTCATGGTTTTGGGGATCGGGCATGCCCGGATCCGATTGGATGCGGCAGAGCCTGCCTTCCCTCCACGGGATCCTGCCATCGGACCTTGGTCGGAGGCGGGACGGAGCGTTCAAAGACGCTCGAACTTGAGCGGGTAGGTATTCCCCGAGGCGAACTGGGCGACGTAAAGGCTGCCGTCCGGGCCGACGCAGAGGTCATGCGGATGCCGGAAAACATCCCCGTCGTGCTTCATCGGACGGAGGACGCCCGTGTCCGAATACTCGGGCGAAGTTCCCGCAAGGTTGGCTACCACACGGAACTGCGCGTCGAGCACCGATACAAATCCCCGGCAGTCGCGGTCCTTGGGCCAGTTGTCACCGAGGTGGGCGACCCAGTAGTGATCGCCGCGGCGGCGGATCTGGCGGGGGTTGCCCCCGGGCAGCGGAATGCGCGCCACCTCGCGGCCTTCCGTGCTGAGCTTCAGCAGGTATTGCTGGTCGCTCATGGCAATGAGCAGGACCGGATTCGCCGGATCGCTTTCGTCCATCATGCCGCCGTGTGGACCCCAGTGGACGATGCCGCCCTCGGCACCCCCGAACTGCCGCACGAACTTCCCACGGGAGTCGTAGTACGCGATGTAGTCGCGTCCGTAGCCATCGAGCACGTAGAAGCCGCCACCGGACGGATGGAGTGTCCACGACGGGCGGTAGTCGTCCTCCTTGGCGTACTTCCCGGTTTGCTCCGGCCAGCCCCATTCCCCGAGCAGCTCTCCGCTGGGCGTGGCCTTGAAAACCTTGTGGCGCTGGAGGTCGGTGAAATACAGCACCTCCCGGCCGTCTTCCACCACGAGCGCCAATCCGTGGGCGCCGGGCCAGGACGTTCCCCATTTGTGCTGAAGGCGTCCTGCGGCGTCGTAGATGATGACGTTGTTTCTGGTGTGATCGGTGAGCAGGATGACGTGTCCCTGCCGGTCGCACACGATGCCGTGGCAGTTCTGGACGGGGGTGGATTCCCCGAGGTTGCCCCAGTTCTCCACGAGCCGGTACCGGAAGTCCCCCTGTCCCACGATCACCGGACCCGCGGCGCGCGCCGTCCTCCATCCCACGGCCGCGACTCCGGCGGCCTTGAGAAAGTTCCGGCGGGAGGCCGCGCGGTGGGGACGTTTCATGGATCGGAGAGCGCGGGATTCCGGGAAGCCTCCGGCGTCCGTTCAGGCCGACATTGCCTGGGCGATGCTGTTCCACCAGGGATCATGCAGCGCCGCGACCGGCGCGGAAAACTCGCCCTGGGATGTCTTCACGGTGAGGACATCGCCTCCCACCGTTCCGATCACCGCGGCGGGAACGCCCATGATCCGGGCCTGCTTCACCACGCGGGCGGCATCGGCGGCGGCGACGGAAATCACGACGCGGTTCTGCGTTTCGCCGAACAGCAGGGCGTCGAGCCGAACCCCGGTCACCGTGGAGAGATCCACCGTCGCGCCCGTGAACTGGAAGGTTTCCCGCGCGACCTGGTTGCTGAAGCAGGACTCCGCGAGGGCCACGGCCAGACCGCCGTCGCTGCAATCGTGGGCGCTCTTCACCACGCCTTCGCGAATGAGGCCGAGCAGCGTGGTATGCAGGACGGTTGCCGCCTCGAGATCCACCCGCGGAGGCAGTCCGTTCTTCTGTCCATGCACCGCCTTCAGGTAGGCGCTGCCGCCGAGTCCCTGGAGCGGATCCGCGGCATCCACCGGGGCTCCGAGCAGCAGGATGGCGTCGCCGTCGTCCTTGAACCATTGCGTGGTGATGTGACGGGGATCGTCCACGATGCCGACCACAGCGACCGTCGGCGTGGGATCGATGGCACCAAGGGCGCCGCGCTGGTTGTAGAGCGACACATTCCCGCCGGTGACGGGAGCGGCGAAGGCGCGGCAGGCTTCGGCGAGGCCGCGGACCGACTCCTTGAGCTGCCAGAAGATCTCCGGGTGGTTCGGGTTGCCGAAATTGAGGTTGTCCGTCGAACCCACCGGCACCGCACCCGCGCAGGCCAGGTTGCGGCAGGCCTCGGCGACCGCCGCCTTCCCGCCCTCGTAGGGATCGAGATACACGTAGGTACCGTTGCAATCGACGGTGAAGGCCACGTACTTCTCGGGGACCGGACGATCCCCGACCTTCGCCGCGAGTTCCGCGCTCATCACGGGCAGGGAGTCCGCCTTGATGCGGATCACCGCGGCATCGCTGCCGGGGCAGACCACGGATCCGTCGCGGACCATGTGGTCGTACTGGCGGTACACCCAGTTCTTGGACGCGATGGTGTGGTGGGCGAGCAGTTTTCCGAGATCCGCCGCCGGGGCCGTGGTGTCGGGAATCCCGTCGAGGCGGAAGGCGCGCACGGTCTCGCGGTAGGCGGGTTCCTTGGAGTCGCGGAAATAGATGGGCGCCTCGTCGGCCAGTTTCTTGGCCGGGACGTCCACCACCACGCGGCCGCCGTGCCGGACCACCATGCGTCCGGTGTCGGTGACCACGCCGATCTCCGACCAGGGAAGGTCCCACTTGTCGAAGATCCGCTTCACCGCCTCCTCCTGTCCCTTCTCGACGACGATGAGCATGCGCTCCTGGGACTCGGAGAGCATGATCTCGTAGCTGGACATGTTCGGGGCGCGTTGCGGGACGCGGTCCAGTTCGATCTCGATCCCGGTGCCCGCGCGGGCCGCGGTTTCGCAGGTGGAGCAGGTCAGGCCCGCGGCTCCCATGTCCTGCATGCCGGCCACCACGCCGGTGGCCAGGAGCTCCAGGCAGGCTTCGCAGACCAGCTTCTCCATGAACGGATCGCCGACCTGCACCGCCCCGCGCTGCTGTTCCGCGGATTCCTCGGTGAGGTCCTGCGAGGCAAAGGCGGCACCGGCGAGCCCGTCGCGTCCGGTGGCCGGCCCGACGTAGAACACCGGATTGCCGACGCCGCGTGCGGCACCGCGGGTGATCTGCTCATGGCGGAGGACGCCGAGGGCGAAGGCGTTGACCAGGGGATTGCCCTCGTAGCTTTTGTCGAAGCAGACCTCGCCGGCGATGGTGGGGATGCCGAAGCAATTGCCGTAATGGGCGATGCCCGAGACCACCCCCGAGAACAGGCGGCGGACCTCGGGATTGTCCAGTTCGCCGAAGCGCAGGGAGTTCAGCGCCGCCACCGGGCGGGCGCCCATGGTGAAGATGTCCCGGATGATGCCGCCCACGCCGGTCGCGGCGCCCTGGAAGGGCTCGACGGCGCTGGGATGGTTGTGGGACTCGATCTTGAAGGCGATGGCCACGCCGTCGCCGACGTCGATGATGCCGGCGTTCTCCTCGCCCGCCCCGACGAGAATGCGGTCCCCCTTCGTGGGGAAGGTCTTCAGCACCGGACGCGTATTCTTGTACGAGCAGTGCTCCGACCACATCACCGAGAAGATGCCCAGCTCGGTGTAGGAGGGCGTCCGCCCGAGGATGCCGAGGATCTTCTCGTACTCCTCGGGAGTGAGGTTGTGTTTGGCGACCAGTTCCGGGGTGATGGCAGGTTCGTTCATCAGCGCAGCGGGGGAGCCCGCAAAGGAGGGGGAACACTAGGCACCCGGCGGAAACGGACAAGGACTACGATGGAGGCCAAATCCGGTTTGATTTCGGTCAAGGAAAGTCCGGACTTTGCCGCTAGGGTTCCGGCATGGTTTCCGCAATGAGCGTTCAGAGGTTCCCGGCATCCCGGAGACTGGGGTGGCTCGTCGCGGCCCTGGTGGCGGTGACGTCCGCCACTTCCGGGGCGTTGGCCCAGGATTTCCAGGGGGCCACCCACGTGCTGCCCTTTGAAGAGGACAACCTCCAGTACGGGAAGACCCCCGCCACCGGCGCCATTGCCCGGCTTCAGGCGCGTCTGGACCGCGGGGAAGCCACGCTGGCCTGGGACGAACGGCGCGGCTACCTGCCCGGGCTGCTGGCGGCCCTGGGAATTTCAACGAATACCCAGGTGCTGGTCTTCTCGAAGACGTCCTTCCAACGCGACCGCATTTCCCCGCAGAACCCGCGCGCCCTCTACTACAACGACGACGTGTACATCGGATTTGTCCCCGGATCCCCCCTGCTGGAGATGTCCATGGCGGATCCGAAGCTGGGCGGGGTGTTCTACACGCTGGAGAACAAGCGGACGGCGTCCCCGAAATTTGTCCGCACCGACAACTGCCTGGAATGCCATGCGGCGGCCAAGACCATGGGGGTCCCGGGACACCTGGTCCGGTCCTTCCAGACCGACGATCACGGAATCACGGATCTGCTGACCGGCACCGAGGTGATTACGCATCGCACCCCGTTGTCCGACCGCTGGGGTGGATGGTTTGTCACGGGCGAACACGGAGCCCAGACGCACCGCGGAAATCTGGTGGGCAACGCCGCCTTCCAGCGGCAGGCGCGGGAGCCGAACTTCGCCGGAAACCGCAGGGATCTCACCGCGTTCAGCGACTACTTCGACGCGGGCGTGTACCCGGCGCCGACCAGCGACATCGCCGCCCTGATGGTCCTGGAGCACCAGCTCCACATGCACAATTTCCTCACGCGCCTGAATTATGAGGCGACCCTGCAGTTGAAGGCCTACGGGCACTGCAATTACATCAAAAGTCCGCTGGAGGCTTTCCTGCGGTACCTGCTCTTTACGGAGGAAACGCCGCTGACCGCGCCCATCCGGGGGACACCCGGGTTCGCTCGGGATTTCATGGCGGAGGGCCCGCGGGATCCGCAGGGCCGGTCGCTGCGGGAACTGGACCTGAAGACGCGGCTGTTCCGGTATCCATGCAGTTATCTCATCTACACGGACGCCTTTGACGCGCTGCCGCCGGAGCTGAAGACGCGGCTGTATGGACGCCTCTTGGAGATCCTGACCGGACGGGACACCGCACCGGAGTGGAGCCGGCTGACGCAGTCGGACCGGCAGGCGGTGCTGGAGATCCTGAGGGCCACCAAGAAGGACCTGCCCGCCGCATGGGCCACCGCCCAGGCTGGCCCCGTCCCCAAAGCGTAGCCGCCGACGGAAGGAGGCGCTGATCGTGCCTTCGGTGCGCGGCAACGCGTGGGAACCAGGGATCGAGTCACGGACGGCGACACGCCATCCCTCCCGGGGTTCGCGGAGGATCACCCTTCGTTCACGGGCGTCACGGCCCCAGAGTTCTTCGCAGGCGTTCGAGTTGATCCAGGATCTCAGGCGCGTCCTTGGCCAGGGCGAGGGGTCGGAGTTGGTGGCCGATGTACGTCCAGTCAAGGGTACCGCCCTGGCGAACAATGATTCGTTCCACATCCACCCAATCCTGCCCGCGGGCGGCGAAGGCCTTGAAAACGATGAGGTCCTCCGCTGAACAGGTTCGGAGCAGGATGTGGTCCGGATAAGCGAACTCCGAGCTGCGTTGAACTGCGGATTCCTCAAACGGCAACGCTCCCAGCGCTACGTCCAACCCGACACCCGACCTGGTTCGGAGGAGGAGCACGCGGTGCTGGAGTGCGAATGCCCGCGTATTCCCAAGGCGTCCTTCGAAGTGTTGAAGGAGAACATCAATGTAGGCCTCCTCGCCTCCGAAACCGGTGAGCAAAGTCAAATCGGCGTCGTTGGTCATGCGGGGCTCACCCCAACGCTGAAGCGCTACTCCGCCGATGAAGCAATACCGCCACTGGTGGCTCTCGCAAACCTACTGGAGCGAGGCCGCCGCCTGGAAGACCCCCGTCATGGACGCGCCGCCACCTTTGCGAACCAGTGTTGCTGCTCCACCAGACCGGACGTCGGCTCGGGCGCAAAGGGAGGTCGATGATAGTCTGCCGGACCGCAGAGAAGTGCGAGCGTCGCGAGGGTATCCAGTTGCCGGAGGTCATCCCGGCGAACCTGCTCCAGCGCCGCCCCGGCCCCGGCCCATGTCTTTACCCAGCGCTTTTCGCACGCAACTGGCGCGGAGGCCCCGGGGTCGCGTGAGGCGTCTTCGCTCATTTCCCGCAGAGTAGGAGGACGGCGAAGAGGCGCCAAGCCGAGATGCGGGAATTGCATCATGAGCCGTACTTCACCGTCGCCTTGGGCAATCGTCCGCCGTGAGCCGGCGCGGAACCGGGCCTCCGCTTCCGCAACGAAGCCGCCGACGGAAGGAGGCGCTGATCGTGTCTTCGGTGCGGGGAAACGTGCGGGGAATACAGGATCGAGTTACGGACGGCGACGCGCCATCCCTCCCCGAGGAAAGGTGGTGGGGCGCGTGTCCTCCGCACGGGGGTGCGTCGGAGGAGTCACCCGCGGGCGGCAGCCCGCAGCCACCCAACGTGGGAAGTTGGAGCCGCGTTGCGGCACCGTGCAGGTTCACCGCGCGGCCGAGGCGCCGTTGAGGATCAGGGACTCCGCTTCGCGAAGCAGGATCCTGTCGAAGACGAGGTCGTGCCAGTTGACGACGATCGCCCCGCCTTCGCCCGGCTTGGGGAAGCCGGCATAAAGATCGGCACCCTGCTTCAACGCCGCCCGGGCCTCCGCATCCTGTCCGAGGGCATGGCGGGACATCGCGAGGACCATCAGACCCATCGTCTGGCGAGTGTAGGGTTTCCCGGCATCCACCACCTTGCCGGCCCAGTCCGCCGCGGCGGCGTGGTGCCCCAGCCGAAATTCGGTGAGAGCCTTGGTCAACTGGCACCAGGCATGGTAGGGACCTTCCCCGTCCCGGACGGCCTTGTCCGCGAGGCGGTCCGCATCGGCGGCCTCCTTGGGAGAGAGCGGAAGCATGGCGGCCGATTTGGCGATGCGTTCCGCGACCCACGGGTCCGCCGCGCCGGCGAACGCAGCGAGCGAATCGGTGCGCAGCCGCCGGTAGGCCGCTCCGTCACCTGTTTCCAGCAGCACCGCGGCCAGCCGGAAGGTGTGCCAATGATTGGTCGGTTGGAGCTCGAATGCCTTGGTCAGGTCCTCCGCGGCTCCCGACCAGTTTCCAGACCAGGCCCGGAGCTGACCGCGTGTGTCCCGCAGTTCCGCCCGGGCGAAGTCGTCCTGGGCAGCGTCCAAGGCGGCTTTCAGGTGTTCCTCCGCCTCGGGGTACCGCTGCTGGGCCATCAGCACCGAGCCCAGGTTGAAATGGGACAGGCTCCGTGTCTCGCGGACATTGGGATTGTCGGAGAGCGCCAGCGGTTCCAAAACCTTCAGGGCTTGTCGAACGTAGGATTCCGTTTCGCGGTGCTGGTCCTGCTGGAATGCAGTGGCGGCCAGAATGTTCAGCAGCGAGGCGAGCGAGACCCGCTCCTGCACGAGAACCTTGCCGGGAGGCAACCGGGCGAAACGGGTCTGCGCCTGTTGGGCGAAGTCCCTGGCTTCCTCGACCTTGCCCTGCTGGAGACCGCAGGAGGCCACGAGGGTGAGCAGGTTCATCACCATCGGATCATTCTCGTCACGCAACTTCCTCTGAAGGGCGAGGGCCTCTCGCGCCAGGGGTTCGGCCTCGGCCGGTTTTCCTCCGTTGTAAGTCCACCACGCCTGGAGGCGCAGGGCCCAGGCCGCTTCAACAGTTTCGGGTCCGGTACGCCGCCGCTCGCACGCCACCAGTTCGGCGGCAAGTTCCGCGGCCTCGTCCCAGCGCTCCAGAAAGGTGAGGACATTCCCCAACTCCATCAGAACCGAAGCAACATGGCGGTTGTCGTTGCCGAGATATTTGCGGTATTGGGCGAGCGCCTGTCGGTAGAGCCTCTCCGACTCCTCATACTTTCCCTGATGGAAGAGGCCGAACGCCATGTACCGCATCGCGTGGGCCACTTCCGGATGCTCGTCGCCCAGCAAGCGTCTCTGCATGGCCAGAGCTTCCCGATAGTACGGCTCACCTTCGGCGGCACGGTCGGCCCGCGCGAAGGAATGACCATTATGCCGTTGACGGCATAAGGGCCATTGGGGCGGCTACTGAATAATGCCGAGTGGACGGGTGACTTGTGGTGGAAACCTCAGAAATCGCCCGGCGTCCCTTGAATGGGTCGGCATTATCAGAGGTTTTGGAGGAACGACAGGAGAGGGTCTGCGGGGTGGTAACGGCGAGCCTGTCCTGGGAACGGCTCGGATTTCGCGAGGGCCTGCTCTTTGAGTTGGAGACTGGCGTGGAGGTAAACCTGCGTCGTTTCCATGGATTCGTGACCGAGCCAGAGGGCGATGACCGAACGGTCCACCCCGTGTTCCAGGAGGTCCATGGCGATGGTGTGTCGGAGAACGTGTGCGGTGACGCGCTTATTGTTGAGGGATGGGCAGTGCTGACGGGCCACCGTCAAGTGTTTAGAGAGCATGTACTCCACCCCGTCCCGACTCAGCGGCTTGCCGCGAGCATTGGGGAAGACAGCGTCCGTCGGGGTGCCAGCACGTTCCTTAATCCATGCCTGCAGGGCCTGAACTGAGTCTTTGCGGAGCGGCACGCATCGGGTTTTGCGACCTTTGCCCGTGCAGCGCACGTGAGCGCCGGAACCCAGATGGATGTCCTGACAACGGAGGCCGACCAACTCGGAGATCCGAAGCCCCGTCTGCAACGCCAGGAGCATGAGGGCTCGATCACGGCGTCCAGACCAGGTGCCCTGGTCAGGAGCGGTGAGAAGTGCCTCGGCCTCCACCCGGGTGAGGAAGTCCACCGGCTTGCGAGTAAACCGCTTGGTGGGAATGGCCAGAACCCGCTGCGCGATGCCTCCCATGGCGGGTTCTTGGAGGGCGACGTAGTGGAAAAATGAATGAATGGCCGCCAGGCGGACATTGCGGCTGCGCGGCGCGTTGTTGCGGTTCCTTTCCAGGTGATCGAGAAAGCGGGTGATAAAGTTCGCATCCAGGTCATCGACCGCCAGCGCTGTCGGTAATCGGTTGAGTTTCTTTCGGGCAAAGTCGATGAGGAGCCGGAACGTGTCGCGATAGTTGGCAATCGTGTTCGGGCTGTAGTTGCGCTGCTTCATGAGCCAGTCGGTGAAGAACGCCTGGAGCAACACGGAGAATGTGGCCGGTCTGCTCATGGCAGCGTCTCCTTTCCGCGGCAACGCTCGGTGGCCAGTTGCAGCAACTCGGGCACGGCTGAGAGATACCAATAGGTGTCACGAACGTGACAGTGGCCGAGGTAGGTGCTGAGTTCGGCCAAGTGTGCTTCCACGTTCACCCCTGTCCGATACCACCGCAGCATCGTCTGGATGGCGAAGTAGTGGCGCAGATCGTGAATCCGCGGTCCTCCTCGGTCCCCGGGGCGTCGCCACCCAAGCTGGCAGGCAACCAATACGAACCAGCGGTGGGCGGAGGTATGTCGGAGCCGGGTTCCGCGCTCCGACACGAAGAAACTCGAGGTGGACCGTTTGGGGAATGTCTCGTCGCGCTGGGTGACGTAGGCTGCCAAGGCGGTGCAGGTTGTTGGATGGAGCGGAACCAATCGTGATTTGTTTCCCTTGGCGCGCCGGATGGTCACCAGGCCCCGGGAGAGATCGACATCCCCGCAATCCAAACCTATCGCTTCCCCGACGCGCATCCCGGTGGCAGCCAACAAGCCAATGAGAGTGGCGTACGAGGCTCCCTTGATCGGTTGGCTCGGATCGATCTGCCCGATGACGTCGATCAACTTTTGGACGTCTTCCGGCTGATAAATGTGAGGGTCGCGCCGGCGGAACTGGTAGGGCAGAAGCCGTTGCTGTGGGACTTCGGTCCGAGGGTCAATGCTGCTCACGTATCGGGCAAATCGGCGCACAACACCGAGGCGGTTGGCCTTCTGCGCGGTGGTGATGCGAGGGGGCTGAGTCGCCCAGTGGAGGACCAGCCGAGTGGTGATCCGTTTGGCGCGTTGCTGTTCGGCAAAGGCCACGAAGTTGCGCAGCAGAATAGCCGGCACCCGCAATTGGAAGCCCAACTGGCGACGAATCCGCAGGTAGTCGTCGAGATGGCTGGCCAGCGTTTTCACGGCGCACCTCCGGGCCATGGTTGCGACAGCTCTCGGAGGGTGGGTAGATCGACTTTGGCGTAAATCTCCGTGGTTTGCGTGAGTTGATGGCGGAGGACCTGCGAGATCTCCGGCAAGGAAACGCCCCGTTTCAGCATCGAGGTGGCGAGGGAATGGCGGAGTACGTGTCCACCGCGATGGCGGCCGTCAATCCCAGCTCTCCGCAACGCCCGACTGACCAAGCCGCTGACGGCACCCACCCAAAGAAAACCTTCGTACGGGGCTTTGGACTGCAAGAACACCCGCCGAGAAGCGCCGCCGGCGCAACGCAACTTCAGGTAACTGGCGATGGCTTGGCCGACGTCTTCAGGTAGCGGCAGGCGGTCCAAACGTGCGCCCTTACCGCGAACCACCAGTTCGCCAGCGCGCCAGTCGATGTCCTCCAGGCAAAGCCGAGCCACCTCGCCGACACGTAGTCCGAGGCGGGCCATCAACAAGAGGATCGCAAAATCGCGCCGGCCGACGTTTTTGCGCCGGTCGCAACTTCGGAGCAATCGTTCTACTTGCCCGGCTTCCAGGTACCGCGGCAGTTCAGACAGTCGCCATCCGGCCACCGTGGGCACCACTCCCGTGAGGGATGTGGTCAGTCGCCCCGTTTGCAGCAAGAACTCAAGGAACCCTCGCAAGGCACTCGTGGTGGACTGGAGGTGACTTCGTGCCCCTCGCGTACTCTCGACCGAGATGAAGCTCAGGATGTCCTCTGGCCGAAGCTGACTGGGCCGAACCCCGCCTTTGGGAAATCGGTGCTGCAAGAACCTTTCTATCAACCGGCGTATGAGGGCGACCGTTCCCGGGGCAAGAGCCCGCTCCTGCAGGAGGAACCGTTCATAGTCTGCAAGCAGACACTCGCCTGCCGACGATGGGAGAACGGGCTGGGCCTCTGCGATGAGACCCTCCGCGCGCAAGTGCCTCAGGAGAGCGCCGAGTGTCGCGGCATCGCCGCTGAACAGCGGCCTTGATCGGCGGCGCTCCGTCAAAAACCCCTCCGTCAGGGACTCGTTGAGATCCCGGAGCCCGCGGCCTCGCGCGGACAACCATTGCCCCAGATCGGAGACCAAGCGGATCTTCTGCCAACCATTGCGCCGGCAATAATGTTGCCGCGTGAGCAATGCCGCAAAGCCCGCAAGGTGCTCGGCCAGGGGGCCGACCTGAAAGGGAACCAGTTCTTTGGAATGAGGATGGAACAGGCCGTTCATCAAATGATCTCCCAATCCAATCAACGCACGACGAGCCCATGTCCTTGGCCGGATTATGCCGGATCCGATACGCAAAAAAGGATGACTCTCTCGAAAAACGAGGTAGTCATCCCGAACGCTCGGCATAGCCTACGCCGCGGCCCAATGACC
>JAEUHD010000095.1 GCA_016793645.1 Verrucomicrobiales bacterium | reverse complement strand
GACGGTCATTCCCGTTCGGTTCCAGTTTCCAATCGTGACCGGCACCGCGAAGGACCCGGATTTCCGCTGGACCTATGAACACACGTCACTTCCTGGGCGTTGAATTCTTGGCTTCGGGTTTGGGAACCGCGATGGCCCGTGTTCTCGGGGTCCTTCTGATGTGCGGATTCCAGGGCGCGGCATTCGGGGCAGAACCGGACCTTCTTGCGCCGCGCCACCCGGCGGCCCCGGTTTCCGCGACCGCCACGGGTGAATCGGGCGGCGCCCGGCTTTCGGTGCGTGGACGGTTTCTGTTGTTCGTCAGCACAGCCGATGACCTGGTCCCCGGGACGCACAATGGAACGGTCGCGGATCTGTTCGTCCGGGACCAGGTGACGGGTGAAGTGACGCTGGTCAGCGTGACTCCGGACGGACAGCGGGGTGGCGACGGGAACTCGTATCAGGGGGCCATCTCGGAGGATGGGCGTTGGGTGGCTTTTGAAAGTGACGCAGGAAACCTAGTCGCCGGGGAGCCCCCGACGGTGGGCGTCGGTTTCTTTCTTCGAGACCGCTTGAATCAGACGACTCGTCGCATTCTGCTCCCGCTGACTCAAGGCCCTATCTTGCTGAGGGGCGAGCCGCTGGAGGCGCCCATTGCCACGGATGCCGAGGGTCGGCGGATTGCGATGGTCCATGGGGGGCTCGTCTTCCTTCATGACCGGGAATCGGCACTGACCGTCAACCTCACCCAACCGCTCGTTTCGGATCCTCCGGTGGGCGTCACCCTGCGTTCGACGTCGCCCCAGTTTGATGGCAGTGGACGCCTGCTCGTCTTTGGGAGCTCGGTGCCCAATCTCGTCCGGCCCGCTGCGGGCGCGGCGCGGGCTTTCCAGCTCTACGTCTATCGATTGGATCGTGGAAACTTTGACCCGACGAACCTGACCCAGATTCGCCTGACCAACGCCCAACTGCCGGTGGTCACCGGAGGATATCCGGTGGCGGACTTCAGTTTGAACCGGGACGGCAAAACCCTGACCGCCGCCGTCGTTCCCACCACGGGGGCGACCGAGGCGTTGGGGGTTCTGCGATTCGATCTGGTCTCGGGTGAGGTGCAACCGTTGGCACCCGGCATGCCGATCAGTCGCGGCTCGACCTTCTCGCTGGCGACCTTCGATCCGGACCCGGCCGGTCCCCAGGAATCCAGACAGCGGGTCGCGTTTGAATTGCTCCAGGGAATTTCAGTGCCGGGCTCGTACACCAATGGGCTGTTTGTCTGGGAGTCCGACGGATCCACGGAGACCCTGAAGCACCTGCGCGTGAGCGCGGAACCGCAGGCCAGGGCGCTGACCGGGACGCCCGTGGAGTTCAGTCCGGACGGGCGGCGGCTGCTGATATCCAGTGCCGACACGAATGTCGTGCCGGGGCTGTCCGGTTTCCGGACCCGCTATGCCCTGGTCGATGTCGGAACCGGTGTCCGGACGCTGGCGGTTCCTGATGAGGCGGAAGCCCGGAATCTGATCCTTTCCGATGCCGATGGCGGCGTCGTTTTTGAATCGACCGCTTCGAATCTGGTCGAGGGGGATCTGAACCTGGCCGGGGACCTCTTCCAACGGGACGGGACGGTCGGGAACTTCACCCTGATTTCCCGGCGCGACGCGACTGCGATTCCACGCACCGCCGCCGGGTTTTCCGCCCTGGGCGAGCGGGCGTTCAGCGCGAACGGAGATCGATGGGTCCTTACCTCGGTTTCCGATGACCTCGTGCCGGAGGATTCCAATTCGGCGGAGGATGTTTTTGTGAGGGACCGGGCCGATGGGCGTCTTCGTCTGGTCAGTGTCCAACGGGATGGTGCCGCCACCGGAAATGGTCCATCGGGTCAACCCGTGATTTCGTCCGACGGCAACGTCGTGGCCTTTGTCAGCGGAGCCACCAATCTGGTCGCCGACGATGCCAATGATCGTCCCGATCTGTTTGTGCGGAATTTGTCGGAGGGCTCCACCTCCCTTGTCTCGCCGCCGCCCGGAGGCGCCGTCATGGAGTTCTCCATGAGCGCGGATGCCCGCAAGTTCCTTTGGATCCGTCGCGAGTTTCCGTCCTACCGCGTCCAGTATCGGGATCTGGACGGGGGAGGGGTTCGCACCCTGCTTTCGAATGTGAATTGTTCGTCGCCGGTGCTGAGTGCGGACGGTTCCGTGGGGATGTTTCTTCGGGACCGATTGCTCATGGTCTTTGATCCCCGAACCGAAGCGCCACCGGTCCGGGTCCCCGCGGCGACCCTGCGGTTTGACCGGATCCTGATGAACGCGGACGCGTCCCGCGTGGTTTGCTTTGCGCCCGGGGTCAGCCCCTTCCTACTGGTCCGGAAGCCCGACGGAACCTACGAAGCTCCGACTCCTTTGCCTGACGATGCCGACGCCGCGTCGAAACAGGGCGTCCTCAGTCCGGATGGGCGATGGCTGGCGTACGCCGGGGCTCCCTATTTGCTCCAGACGGCGCGGTATGGGAACATGGGTTATCGGGTTGTTCTGATGGACCTTCAACAGGGCAGCCGGACGGTGGTGGATCGAGGGCTTCTAGGCCTGGATCCGGACGGTGATTCGGATCGCCCCGCATTCAGTTCCGACGGGCGTTACCTCGCATTTCGCACCGCGGCTGGAAACCTCGTGGCGGACGACGACAACGCGTCGGATGACGTGGCGGTCCTGGACCGGGTGACAGGAGGGATCCGGCTGGTTTCTCGACTTGCCCCCTCCGGGGAGCCTTGGGCTGCCGGGGCGTTTCGGGCGACGTTTGGCGGGCGTCCGGAGGAACTTTGGGTCGCCTCACGCTCCGCTGATCTCACCCCGGGGGACTACAATGCCGGTGCGGACGGGTTCCGCCTGACCCTTCCTGTGGATTCGGACGGCGATGGCATGGACGATTCCCTGGAGCGCCTGGCCTTCGAGGGATTGAAGCCGACGGGGACCGGGGATGAGGATCAGGATGGGGTCTCCAATGCGGATGAACTTGTCGCAGGGACGGATCCCAGGAGCCCGGACTCGGTCCTGCATCTGGACGTGCAGTCGATCGCTCCGGATCGTTGGAAGGCGGTCTGGGCGTCCATCCCAGGAAGGCGATACCGGGTTGCCGTGGCGGATGCAGCCGAGGGCCCGTGGCGCGCCGTGAATCCGGTGGTGACGGCCGTTGCACTGCAGACGGAGTCGTTGCTCCCGGAGTTCAACGGAGGGCAAGCCGGCTTCGTTCAACTGCTCATGGCGGAGTAATCCATGGGCGGATGATCCTGGACACCCGACGGTTGGGCGGTGTTTTCAGCATCGGGGAACTTCGGCGATCGAGTGCCGAATTCCGTCCCAACCGCGGTGCGATTTCAGAGGAGAACGTTTTGCTCCGCTTCCCCCCTTCCCATGCAGCCGTGGGATGTGGTCTCCTGTCCGTCCGGGTTGCTTATGGCTGCAAAGATCAAGTTTGGAACGGACGGATGGCGCGCTGTCATTGCGGAGGATTTTACATTTGAAAACGTATCCCGAGTGGCCCAGGCGACGGCGGATTACTGGAAGGCGCATCCGGTCGCGGGTGCGGAACGGAAGGTTGTGGTGGGATACGACCGGCGGTTCCTCTCGGACCGTTTCGCCCGGCGCACCGCGGAGGTGATGGCGGGCAATGGATTCGCCGTCGTGCTGTCGGACGCCCCGGTGCCGACACCGGCGGTTTCCCTGGCGGTCAAGACGCAGAAGGCGGTGGGAGGCGTCATGATCACCGCCAGCCACAATCCGGCGGAGTTCAATGGCTTCAAGGTCAAGGCCTCCTATGGGGGCGCGGCCGAAACGGAGATGTGCCAGGGCATTGAGGAGGTTGTGGATGCCTCCCCGATCAAATGGACGGCCTTTGACCATGCGCTTCGGGGAAAGGCGGTCACCGTCCGGGATCTCCGCCAACCGCACCATGCGGCCTGCAGGAAGCTTGTGGATTTTGACCGGATCGCGAAGTCGAAGCTGAGGTTTGCCCATGACGCCATGTACGGCGTGGGCGCTGGATGCTTTGAGGAGTTGTTGGCGGGGACGTCCTGCGTCGTCACCACCCTGAACGCGGAGCATAATCCGCTGTTTGGCGGGGTGAGTCCCGAGCCCATCAGCAGGAATTTTGCGCGTTCGGCGGCCTGGCTGAAGGAGCACCCCCATGACCTTTGCCTGGTCACGGACGGCGATGCCGACCGGGTGGGGGGGATGCTGGGGGACGGCGGTGTGCTGACCACCCACCAGATCATCTGCCTTCTCCTTCGTCACTTCGTGGTCAACCGGAAGCAGACCGGCCGTGTCGTGAAGGCGCTGACCACGACCACCCTGGTCGATCGGATGTGTGAACGTTACGGGCTCGAACTCGTGGAGACCGGCGTGGGATTCAAACATGTGGCCGCGGAGATGGTCCGGGGCGGTGTTCTGCTGGGGTTCGAGGAGAGCGGTGGAATCGGATTTCCCGGGCACATTCCCGAGCGGGACGGGATCCTGGCGGGCCTCATGTTGCTGGAGTTGCTCGCGACGGAGCGGAAGTCGCTGGCCGCCCTGGTTTCCAGTCTCGGGAAGGAGTTCGGTCCCTTCGCCTATGCGCGGCTGGACAACGCGTTCCCGATCGAGAAGCGCACGTCACTGATGGAGTACTGCAAACTCAACACGCCCTCCAAGCTTCTGAAGTCACCGGTGACACGCATTCAGTCCGCGGATGGGGTGAAGATCACGGCCCAGGATGGCTCCTGGTTGATGCTTCGCGGTTCTGGAACTGAACCGATCCTTCGCATTTATGCGGAGGCCAGGACGCCTGCGGATGCGGAAAAACTGCTTCAAGTCGGGGTGAAACTGACTAAGCAGGTCTGAGTTTCCGGACAGACCCTCGAAAGAATTGCTCGCGCAGGGTGTACCGGGACGGTGGATGGTAACCCACCCCCTCGTCTCTGAGGCGAAAATTGGCGTTCCATCCCTGATGCATCCGGATTTGACGATCCGAGTCCGCCCGGCACCCCGTGGGGGCCATTCCCCAAATTGGGTGCCTTTCCGAGGCGCGTGTCGTTGCGGGTGCCCACCCACAGTTCGCGCTCCGTTTCGTGATCCGGACCCGGAAGCCCCGGGCTAAAGCCGGCTCGTCATCATTCCTGGCGGCAATGGACATCCCATGGACTTGATTACCCAGTTACCGAAGGGCCATGGATCCAAACGGTGGGTGGTTCAGGGAAAGGGGGGGTAGGGATGGCGCCTGGATTTGGGATTTGGAGGCTTGAGGGGGATTGGCCTACCGGGACCGATCGAGCGAAATTCTTTGGCGACCGGGTTTTCGCATTAACGCCCCCAAGGCGACCTGCATTTGCATTGCAGCTTCGGCGAGCAGCACACGCGAGGGGGGGCCATGCCCGCCGAAGTGCCGTGGCCGGCAGAACTCGAAGCCATCGGGCCGTCTCCGCAGAGACTCTTCGGATGATCAACCCGGCGGAGGAAGTTCGCGCTGGTTCGGCCCTTGCGGACTGGCGCGGAAATGAGCCGGCGCCAATGTGTGAACCACCCCAAAAAACCCCTCGCCGCAGGACCCCTCTGAGTCTCCGGGCTAGGCTGTAACGGCGACTCGGGTCCGACGTCGGAGCCTGCTGCTCACCAAACCCCGGCGCGTCCGATGGGAGTTGCCTTCATGGCGGGGGTGGGGCCTCTGAGCTTCCAGCTTCGGGGGGCGTCCCAGTCGTCCCCGTTTCCAAGCCGAGGGGCCCTTGCGCAACCAGGCCTTCTTCCAGCGAAACGACGTGGTTTCGCTCACGTCGCAATGACGGGCGACTTCCGCCTGGGAGTAGCCCTTCCCAAACATTTGCATTCCTTTGCGCCGCCGTTGTTCGAGCTTCTGGAAATCCCGACGGGGCTTCGAGCGTAGGTATCGTTTGTTAATTTTCACACTGCGAACTATAGCGGAAGTGATGCCAAGATCGACTTGGACTTGGACTAAAGGGACAAAATTACCCAATAGTTCGTCTTTTGGTGCAGGAGACAGGCCCCGGCAAGGAGAGGTGGATGGTCTTGGAGCGGATGGATGCCGTTTTCGGACCGAGGGCCGGACAGGAGTGGGGCCGGGTATTGCAAATGCAGTGGATGCCTGATCGTGGCATTGCATTCTTGGGCCCATGGAGCGCCCGACTCCTCAGAAGTGCACTACCCCGATGGCGCGGTCTCCCTGCGGCCACCGTCGGAATCTGAACCGGCGACCTCCAGCACCGGCGGACGGATTAATTACGCAAGAATTCCTCGAACCACCTCACCGTGGATGTCGGTTAACCGGAAGTCCCGGCCTTGGAACCGGTAGGTGAGCTTGAGGTGATCGATGCCAAAGAGGTGGAGGATGGTCGCATGCAGGTCGTGGACGTGGACCTTGTTCTCCACGGCGTAGAAGCCGAAGTCGTCGGTCCTGCCGTACACCATGCCCGGCTTGATGCCCCCGCCCGCCATCCAGACGGTGTATCCGTGCGGGTGGTGATCCCGTCCGATCTGATCGGGCTTCAACGCCCCCTGCATCATCGGGGTGCGGCCAAACTCCCCGCCCCAAAGCACCAGCGTCTCATCCAGCAGACCGCGTTCCTTGAGATCCCGGATGAGGGCGACGGCCGGTTGGTCCGTTTCCAGGCAGCGCTTCTTGAGGTCGAAGACGAGGTTGCCATCCGGACCGCCATGGTGATCCCAGCCGCGGTGGTAGAGTTGCACGAAGCGAACGCCCCGTTCCACGAGGCGGCGGGCAAGGAGGCAGTTGTTGGCAAAGGACGCCCGGCCCGGGGTGGTTCCGTAGGCGGCCTGGGTTTTCGCAGTTTCCTTCGAGATGTCCATGACCTCCGGCACGCTCGTCTGCATCCGGTAGGCGAGTTCGTAGGAATTGATGCGCGTCTGGATCTCGGGGTCCTGCAGCACGTCGTAGCGGGCCTGGTTCAAATCCTTCAGGACATCCAGGGATTGCCGGCGGCGCTGGCGGTCGATGCCGGGTGGATTGCTGACAAAGAGAACCGCGTCGCCCTGGGATCGGAGCGTCACGCCCTGGTGGGTCGTGGGCAGGAATCCGCTGCCCCAGGCGGCGTTGGTGAGGGGTTGTCCGACACCGGTCATCAGCACCACGAAGGCGGGCAGGTCCTTGTTTTCGCTGCCCAGTCCGTAGCTGAACCACGAGCCCATGGCGGGGCGCCCGGCGAGTTGGGCGCCGGTGTTCATAAAGATGGTGGCCGGATCGTGGTTGAAGGCTTCGGAGTGGAATCCCTGCACGAAGCAGACGTCATCGGCGATGGTCTGCAGGTGGGGCATCAGCTCGCTGATCCAGACGCCGGATTTTCCGTACTGGGCGAACTGGTAGGGGGAGGCGAGCAGCTTGGCCTCCTTGCCGATCTGCGCGAGGCGGATGTTCTTCACCAGGTCCTCGGGCACCTGCTGTCCGTTGCGCTTCTGGAGTTCCGGCTTGGGATCAAACAGGTCGAGGTGGGAGGGGCCGCCCGACTGGAAGAGGTAGATGATGTTCTTGGCCTTGGGAGCAAAGTGCGGCTTGCCGAGGACAGGGACACCGCTGTCGGCGGCGAACAGCTTTTCGTCGAGCAGGGAGCCCAGCGCGAGCGCGCCCATGCCGGTGCCGCACTGCTGGAGAAACCGGCGGCGGGTGTTGGCGCGGATCAAGTCAAGGGCGGGAGTGGGGCGGGGGGGCATGGCAGGAAGGGGGCTTAGTGACCAGTGTTCAGTGATCAGTATTCAGTGGAAGAGGTTCGTGCTTCGGGTGGCTCGATGGAGAAGTACCCTGTGACGTCTTCGTGGAGGGAGGAGGAGTTGCAGAAGGAAGAGGCGCGTTCGATCATGCTGCCCAGCATGCGGCCAATCTCCTGGCACAGTCCAAGGAGTCGCTGGCACTCGGCGGCGGGCAGGTAGCCGTCGTCCCTGGCGGTTACCGGCCAATGCTGGGTTTCCATTTGCTCGGCATCGGCATCAGTCAGTTTGGAAACAAAGTGTCGTTCGTAGGCACGTTTGGCCCAGGACTCCGCAATCTGGGCGCCAATGGAGCGGGCCGCGCGTCGAAGCTGATCGATCAGCGAAAACCTCTCTTCCGGAGGGAATGATTTGGACGCCTTGAATACCTCTCCTGAGAGCTGGCGTTGTTTTTGGTAAACAACCAGGTCTCTGAAACTTCTGGCGTAAGGCAGGGAGTCGGAACTCATGAAATCCTCCACGGATCACTGAATACTGATCACTGATTACTGAATACTGCCTCACCCCTTCGTCAGGGATTCGTCCAAATTGAAAAGGACATTGGCCAGCATCGTCCACGCGGCCAGTTTGCGTGGGTCGACTGACGCGGGGCGTTCGGAGACGCCGACGCTGACCAACGCGGTGGCGGCCTTGGTGTCGTGGCCGAAACTGGCTTGCTGCTGCTTCACATAGGTGAGCAGTCGCTGGGACTCCTCCTTGGTGGGTGCGCGGCCAAGGCAGGTGCGGACGGCGAATTCGACCCGGGACGCGTCATCGTTTCCGCCCTCGGTCAGGATACGCTGGGCGAAGACGCGGGCGGCTTCGAGCAGGGTTGGATCATTCAGCGCGGCCAGTGCCTGCAGAGGGGTGTTGGTGCGGGGACGCCGGGACACACACACTTCGCGGCTGGGGGCGTCAAAGGTGGCAAAGGTCGGATAAGTGCACACGCGGCGCCAGAAGGTGTACACGCCGCGGCGGTAGAGGTCGGGTCCCTCGCTCACGGGCCATTCATCCATGCCGATTTCCGGGCGCAGGAATCCGATCTCCTTCCAGAGATTCGGGACCTGGAGGGGATAGACGCTGGGTCCTCCGAGCTTCGGATTCAGGAGGCCGCTCACCGCGAGCGCCTGGTCGCGGATCATCTCGGCGTCCATGCGGAACCGCGGTCCGCGCGAGAGCAGGCGGTTGTAGAAATCCTTCTCCAGCCGGGTGGCGTCGGTGGCGGCGTCCTGTCGGTAGGAGGCGGACATCACCAGGAGCTTCTGCATCGCCTTCACATCCCATCCGGTGCGCAGGAACTCCGAGGCGAGCCAGTCGAGCAGTTCCGGATGCGAGGGTGCCTCCCCCTGCCGGCCAAAGTCCTCGCTGGTCTTCACGAGTCCGGTTCCGAAGCAGCGTTCCCAGTAACGGTTCACGGTCACCCGGGCGGTGAGGGGGTTGGCGGGATCCACCAGCCACTTCGCCAGGGCGAGGCGATTGGTCGGGAGTCCGGCGGGCAGGGGATTGAAGGCGGAGGGCACGCCGGCGGAGACCCCGGCGCCGCGGGTCAGGAAATCTCCCCGGACGTGGATGTAAGTCTCGCGGGGCTGCGGCTCACTGCGCTCCTGCATGACCAGGGTGGTGAACTTTTGCGCGGCGAGTTGCTTCTGCTTCTCCTCGAGCCGGAACTGCTCGCGTTCGAGGTGGCGGATCGTTTCCGAGGAGGCCCGCTGCGCCGTGGCGATCAGTGTTTGTTGCTCCGGAGTGCGTGACGCAGCCGGGGTCGCCACCGCGGTCCGGACCTCGGGAGACAGCGGCCAGAGGGCCGCGGCGTCCTTTTCCGTGGTCACCGAGATGCGGAACCGGCCCACGGTGTGGCTGTTGCCGTGGTAGTGGTCCATCTTGAACGACAGCGTGCTACCGCCCGGGAATCCGGCGGGTTCCTGCAGGTTCGCGATCAGGAAATGGCGTTCGCCAAACCGGGGACCGATGGCCCAGCCGGTCTTGGGATTGCGGTCCACGGCGTGCTCCGCTCGATAATATTGCTGCTCCCAGTCCGCGGTGGCGCGGGCGAAGAACAGGTTGGTGTTGGCGGGCGCCGGCCCGGATTTCGGCGCGGCGGCGAAGGCGAACTCGTCGAGGATGAAGTTGCCGGACTGGCCCCACCGTCCGGGTCCGTTCTTCGGCAGACTCGGATCGGGGAGCACCTCCAGCAGGACCGCCGTGATGCCGGTCAGGTCGGTATCCGACTCCACCGTGATGGTGTCGTAGATCGGGTTCACGCCGACGGCGAGGACGGATCCGTCCGGCAGGTTGGTGTAGCCCGAGCCGCCGGTGGAAAGCGGATTCCGCAGGTTGAGCACCCGCCATGGATCGCCCTTTCTGGCCACCTGCTTTTCCCATCGGGTGCGTTCCTTCGCGAGTTGGGCGTCGGCCGCAGCCAGTTGTTGCCGGGTCTGATCCAGGGTCGTCCGGACGTAATTCTCCGTCTGGGACAGGTCGGGCCGGGGTATCTCGACATTGGGGCCGAGGCTGTAGTTGCCGGCGTCCGTGCTGTTGTTGAAGAAGGCGTACAGGCCGTAGTATTCGGCCTGTGTGATCGGGTCGTACTTGTGGGTGTGGCACTCGGCGCAGTTCAGCGTGAGGCCAAGCCAGGCGGTTCCGAGGGTGGCCACACGATCCTTCACGGCCTTGGTGCGATACTCCTCCGCGTCCCCGCCACCTTCGTCGTTGACCTTGGTGTTGCGGTTGAATCCCGTGGCAATCTTCTGTTCCAGGGTGGGATTCGGAACCAGGTCGCCGGCGAGCTGGTCGATCGTGAACTGGTCGAAGGGCAGGTTGCGGTTGAAGGCGTTGATGACCCATTCGCGATACGGCCAGATCGATCGGGCGAGATCGACCTGGTATCCGTTGGAGTCGGCATAGCGCGCCAGGTCCAGCCATCCACGGGCCATGTGTTCCCCGTAATGGGGGGAAGCCAGAAGGCGGTCCACCTGGTGTTCATAGGCGTCCGGGGAGGAATCCTTCTGGAAGGCCTCCACCTCGGCCCAGGTCGGTGGAAGACCGGTCAGGTCGAGACTCAGGCGGCGGAGCAGCGTCGCGCGGTCGGCCTCCGGACGGGGCGTCAGGCCCTCGGCTTCGAGTCGGGCCAGGATGAAGCGATCCACCTCATTCCGCGCCCAGGAGGTGTTCCGGACACCGGGGAGTTCCGGACGCCGGACCGGGGCAAAGGACCAATGGCGACGCGGATCGAACTCGGGCCAGGTCGCGCCGGCGGCAATCCAGGTCTTCAACGCCGCGACTTCCTCCGGAGTCAGCCGTGCCCCCTTGGAGGGCATCACCTCGTCGGGATCCGTCGAAAGAACCCGGCGCAGGAGTTCGCTGGCGTCCGGATCTCCAGGAACCAGCGCAGTCTTTCCGGACTTGGCCGGCTTGAGGGCTTCGGCCCTGGTGTCCAAGCGCAGCCTGCCTTTTTGCTGGTCCGGACCGTGGCACTCCGAACAGCGCTTGATCAGGATGGGTTCAATCTGCCGGTTGAAATCGACCGGTTCGGCGGCGGGAAGCCGAAGGACACTGAGGACGATCAGGATGCAGCTGGAGCCCAACAAACGGGGAATGGGGAGGTTCCTCATGCGGCAAGAATCAGGCGCTGGTTTACCGGCGAAGCTGCCGTCAGGATCGCCAGAGCGCGAGATGGGAGTTGGACGTCAGTCGCCGCCCACTGGATTCGATTTCTCTTCGGGCGCGAGGACCGAAGAAAACGTCAGGCCTCCTCCTGCTGTGCCGTCGCGAGGAACCGGGGTTCCCTTCGTTCCCGGGTGGCGAGCTCAAACGCGTGCCCGAATCCGAGGAGGGCGGGTTCGCTCCACGCCGGTCCCATGAAGGAGAGTCCGACGGGAAGTCCACGGACATATCCTGCGGGCACGGTGAGGTGCGGGGTTCCGGCGACGGCGGCCAGGGGAGAACAACCTCCGGAGACGGAGTCCCCGTTGATGGGATCCACCAGCCAGGGCAGCCCGCCCGTGGGCGCCACCAGAGCGTCCAGGCGATGGGCGCTCAGGGCGGCTTCAAGTCCCTCCACCCGCGCCCACTGGCGACATCGGCTTCGCGCGTCCAGATAGGTGGAATCCGTCAGGGGACCGCGGGACTCGGCGAGCAGAAAGGCTTCCTGTCCGAAGTAGCGCAGCTCGCGATCCGCGTGCCTCTTGTTGAAGGCAATGATGTCCGCGAGGGAATGGACGGAGACCCGGTCTCCCCGGGTGGCCAGATATCGGGACAGGCCATCCTTCAGCTCGTAAAGGAGCACTTCGAATTCGGCGTCGCCAAACCGGTGCAGGGTTGGGATCGTGACAGGATCCACCAGGATGGCTCCGAGATCGCGGAGCCGGGAAAGCTGACGTTCCATCAGGGCGTCCACCTCGGGATGCGCGCCAAAATAACCACGGATTACTCCGAGCCGGGCCCCGCGAAGTGCGTCACGGTCGAGGAATCGGGTGTAATCAGCGTGGCGATGGGCGTCGGACTCGGTGGTCTCTGGATCCCCGGGATCGGTGCCCGCGAGGACACCCAGAAGGAGCGCGGCGTCGGCCACGGTCCGGGTCATGGGGCCGGCCGTGTCCTGGGTGCGGGAAATGGGGATGATTCCGGAGCGGCTGATCAACCCGACCGTGGGTTTCAACCCGACCAGGGAACAGGCGGACGCCGGGGAAACGATCGAACCATCCGTCTCCGTTCCGATGGCGGCGGCGCAGAAGCCCGCAGCCACGGCCACGGCGGATCCGGAGCTGGATCCGCTCGGGGATCGATCCAGGGCGTACGGATTGCGGGTTTGTCCCCCCACGGCGCTCCAGCCGCTGGAGGAACGGGGCGATCGGATGTTGGCCCATTCGCTGAGATTGGCCTTCGCGATCAACAGGGCTCCGGCGTCGCGCAGGCGGTGGAGGAGAAAGGCATCCCGAGGCGCGAACGTGCCGGCCAGGGCGAGGGAACCCGCCGTGGTGGGCATGCGATCCGCGGTGTCGATGTTGTCCTTCACGACGATGGGGACGCCGTGAAGGGGGCCCCGGGGGCCGCGGCTTTTGCGTTCCTGATCCAGGGCGTCCGCCAGGGCGGGGGCGTCGGGATTGGGGAGGAGGATGGCCCGGAGCGAGGGGCCCCGGCGGTTCAGCGCCTCGATTCGGCGCAGGTGCACCTCGGCAACGGACCGGGCCGTCCAGTGACCGGACGCCAGTTGTCGCGCCTGTTCCGTTGCCGGAATGCCGGTCGCAACCTCGGAGCCTGGGGCGCCCGCCCGGGCGGACGAAACGCCGAGGGCCGTCACGCTCCCTGCAGCCGCCAGTTTTCCGAGGAATCTGCGTCGCTTCATGGCCTTCGGCTCCGGGAACACTCGACCCGATTCCGCCCGGTTTGTCCATCCGAGCTTCCATGGAGTCGGAGGGCGCGGTGTTGAGGTGACAGTTGAGGTGACGGGTCTTGTCAGCCGGGTCGGGAGGTTGTCCCCTCATTCGCATGTCCTCGAAGTCGTTGCCCTGGGTCAGTGCGGAAGCCGCCCTTGCGCATGTCCGGAGCGGAATGCGGGTGTTCATTGGATCCGGTTGTGCTGCGCCGCAGGTGTTGGTGGAGGCCCTGGCGGCGCGGGCACCGGCGGTGTTTGACGTGGAGGTGCTCCACATCCTGACCCACGGGGACGCCCCCTATGCCCGTCCGGAACTTCAGGAGCACTTCCGGCAGAACTCATTTTTTATCGGCGGCAATGTCCGCGGTGCGGTGCATGCGGGAGAGGCGGACTACACGCCGGTGTTTCTTTCGGAGATTCCGCGCCTGTTCCGCGAGCGGCGGATCCATCTCGACGTCGCGCTGGTGCAGGTCAGTCCGCCGGATGCCCATGGGTTCTGCAGCCACGGGGTGTCGGTGGATGTGGTCAAGGCCGCCGTGGAGGCGGCGGACTGGGTCATCGCCGAAGTGAACCCGAACATGCCGCGGACGTTGGGGGACAGTTTCGTGCACGTCAGCGAACTGGACGCCCTCGTTCGGAGCGAACGTCCGCTCCTGGAATTTCCTTCCGAGCCTTCGTCGCCCGAGGCGGACCGGATCGCCGAATTTATTGCGGCGCTGGTGCCGGACGGGGCCACGTTGCAGACGGGCATTGGGGCGATTCCGAGTGCGGTCCTGGGTGCGCTGCGCGGCAAGCGGGACCTGGGCATGCACACGGAGATGTTGACGGAGGCCGTCGTGCCTTTGATCGAGGCCGGGGTGCTCAACGGGTCGCGCAAGACCCTCCTGCCGCGGAAGGCGGTCACCAGCTTCTGCTTTGGGAACCGGGCCTTCTATGACTACCTGAAGGACAATCCCGCCTTTGAGTTCCGCCCCACCGAGTTCACCAACGATCCCTTTCAGATTGCGCGCAACGACCGCATGATCGCCATCAGTTCCGCCATCGAGGTGGATCTCACCGGGCAGGTGTGTGCGGACTCCATTGGGGGCCGATTTTACAGCGGATTTGGCGGTCAAACGGATTTCATGCGGGGGGCGGCGCGGAGCCGGGAAGGCAAGCCGATCATCGCGCTTCCGTCGACGACGCGGGACGGCTCGGTGTCGCGCATCACACCCTGGCTGAAGACCGGGGCGGGAGTGGTCACCACGCGGGCGGATGTCCATTACGTCGTCACGGAATACGGTGTGGCGGCCCTCCACGGAAAATCCGTCCGGGAACGATCCCTTGCACTCATTCACATCGCGCATCCGAAGTTTCGCGACGAGCTGATGCGCGAGGCGCGCGAGCGTCGTCTGGTGCCGGCGACGCAGATGGCGCTGCCGGCGGGCCTGAAGCCGTATCCGCGCAAGTATGAGGTCGAGTTCCGGCTGGGACCGGATCAGGTCGCCCAGGTGCGTCCGATCCAGCCCACGGACGAGCGTCTCCTGAAGGAACTCTTCTACTCCCATCAACCGGCCACGATCTACCAGCGGTACTTCACGGAGATGAACCGCATGCCCACGGAGATGGCGCAGCGCTTTGTCACCCTCGACTATCGGGATGACATGGCCCTGGTGGCCCTGGTTCCCGACGGAGGCGCGGAGCGGATCGCCGCCGTGGCCCGGTATCACCGGAACGCAGCCACCCAATGGGCGGAGTTTGCGGTGGTGGTATCGGAGTCCTTCCGACGCCGGGGTCTTGCCGGATTCCTGCTCCGTCACCTTGCCCGGGTGGCGGTGGAGCAGGGGATTCTGGGGTTCGAGGCCGCGGTGCTTCCTGAGAACCGGGCGATGTTGAATTTGATCCTGCGTCTGGCGCAGCCGGTGGAGAGTCGGACGGAGGATGGACTCACCCATGTTCGGTTCCTGCTGTCCAATGTGAGACCGTCGGAGCCGAAGCCCATTTCGGAAGGCACATGAAGCGCCGGGTGCTGGTGATTCGAAATCCCGCGGCGGGGCGTTCCCGCCCCCGGGAATCCATGTCCCGGGCGCTGATCGAGACCCTGCGCCGGGAGGGGCATGAGGTGAAGGACGTCGAGACCCGAAAGACGGGAGACGCCGCCGAGTGGGCGGAACGGGAGGGGGCACGGTGGGACTTCGTGGTGTCGGCCGGGGGCGATGGCACGGCAAACGAGGTGGCCAACGGACTGATCCGCGGGGGGCACGACGCGTGTCTCGTGGTGGCTCCCCTGGGCACCGGGAATGATTATGCCCGATTGCTGGGGACCCCCCGTCTTGGGGACATCACGTCCGCCCTCGCGACCGCGGTCCCCACGAGGGTGGATACGCTGGAGGTGATCCCGCTGGGTCGGACGGCTGGGAATTCACGGCATGGTTTGCTGTTCTGCGGGTGTGGACTCGCCACAGCGCTGCTGGAGTCCACCACGCCCACGGTGAAGCGGATGTTCGGACGGCGGGGCGCATACCCGGCGGGTTTCCTTCGGGCGCTCTGGTCGCATCAGCCCCGGAGGATTCGGATCCGGTCACAGTCCGGGGAATGGGAGACGCCCGCCGGGACGGTGTTTGTGGCCGCCAAGGCGCGGTATGCCGGAGGGGGAACCCTTCAACTGGCGCCGGGAGCCCGGTTGGACGACGGACTGCTCCACGGACTCTTCCTGGGATCCGCATCCCGCGGGTCCATCCTGGGACACTTTCTGCGCCTCTCCCGCGGGGTCCATGAAGGGCATCCCGACCTGCGCTGCTTCACGGGAACCTGGGTGGAGGTGGAGGCGGATCCTCCCATGGCCCTCGCGTTGGATGGCGAGGTGACGGGCATGAGCCCGGTGAGGATTCAGGTGTGCCGGGAAAGCCTGCGCGTCCTGTCCTTGGGGCCCCGGTCGGCGCGATGACGCCTACCGTTTCCGGACCGCCAGCATGGGGCGGAGATATCTTCCCGTGTGGGACTCCGGGGTGACGGCCACCTGCTCCGGGGTTCCCTCGGCCACGATCCGTCCGCCGGCGTCGCCGCCCTCCGGCCCCAGGTCGATCAGCCAGTCGGCCTCCGCAATCAGGTCGAGGTTGTGTTCGATCACCACGACCGTGTGGCCCGCATCCACGAGGCGCTGCAGGACCGCCACCAGGCGTTGAACGTCCTGGATGTGCAGGCCGATGGTGGGTTCCTCCAGGATGAAAAGATCCCGCCGTTGGCGTCCGCGGATCCGGGGTTGGAGATCCGCGAATTCGCCTTCCGCGGCCGCGGCTTTGAGTCCCCCGAGGAGGTGGGTGACCAGCTTGATCCGCTGGGCTTCACCCCCGCTCAAGGTTGGACTGATCTGGCCCAGCCGCAGGTAGTCGAGACCGGTGTCCCGCAGCGCCTCCAGCGGGCGCCGCAGCCGGGTGTGGGCCGCGAAGAAGTCCAGCGCCTCCGCGACGCTCAGGGCCAGGACGTCGGCCACGGACCTGCCATTCCAACGCACATCGAGCGTCTCGGGATTGAAGCGGGCGCCCCTGCAACGCGCGCAGGGAATCTGCGCGGTCGGGAGGAAGTTCATCTCCAGTTCGAGGACACCCTTGCCTTCGCAGTCCGGACAGCGTCCCTGGACCGAGTTGAAGCTGAAGCGTCCGGGGCCGTATCCACGCAGCTTTGCCTCCGGGGAACTTGCAAAGAGTTTCCGGATGTCGTCAAACATGCCCACGTAGGTCGCTGGAGTGGATCGTGGGGTGCGCCCAATGGGGGATTGGTCCACCTCATGAACGGCGTGGAGTGATTCAAATCCGGTCACCGCCCCAGGGTCGGACAGGCGCTTTGCCGATCGTGAAGAGGTCCGCTGGAGCGCAGCCTGCGCCGCGGGGAAGAGGCAATCCTTGACGAGGGTGCTTTTGCCGGAACCGCTGACGCCGGTGACCACGGTGAAGCGTCCGAGCGGGAAGCGGACGGTGACGTCCTTGAGGTTGTTCCGGGACGCCCGGTGCAGGGTGAGAAATTCCGCGGGTGCCTCCCCGGGGAGCGGGCGGGAGCGTCCCTTGCCCGATCCGCCGGTGCGGGCCGAGGGTAGGACCGGACGCCGGGATCCGCGGGTCGGATAGGACTTGGATTCCAGGTGGGTCAGGCATTGCCCGGTGATCGAGTCGGGGTGGCGAAGGAGTTCTTCCAGGGTGCCGGCGGCGACGACGGTGCCTCCGCGGACCCCTGCGCCGGGTCCCAGATCGATGATGTAGTCGGCCTGTCGCATCGTGGCCTCGTCGTGTTCCACCACCACGAGGGAATTGCCGCGACCTCGAAGACGTCCCAGCGCGGCGAGCAGTTGGTCGTTGTCCCGGCTGTGAAGTCCGATGGTGGGTTCATCCAGAACGTACAGGACTCCGGAAAGGTTGGATCCCAGTTGGGCGGCGAGCCGGATGCGCTGCCCTTCGCCGCCGCTGAGGGTGGTGACGCCTCGTCCCAGTTGCAGGTAGCCGAGACCCACGTCACCCAGGAACCGGAGGCGTTCACGGATTTCGGGCAGGATGTCGCGCGCAATTTCCGCATGGCGTCCCGACAATGTCAGCGACTCCGACCACTGGGCGGCCTGGTCGACGGTAAGCCGGGCGAGGTCATCCACGGTGGGGCCGGGGGTGGCGGGACGTTTGCCGGCGGCGACAGTTCCGGGGAGTCTCACGGCGCGGGCCTCGGGCCGCAGACGTGCGCCGCCGCAGTCCGGGCAGGCTTCGCGTTGTCCCTCGGACCATCGCCACCAGTTTTCCTCAATGGCGTCCCCGTTGGCGCCGCGCTCCACCTCGGGGATGTGAAACAGTTCGCCGAATCCGCGGCATTTCGGGCACCAGCCCTGGCTGGAGTT
>JAEUHD010000379.1 GCA_016793645.1 Verrucomicrobiales bacterium | reverse complement strand
CCCGCTCCACCAGGGAGATCTTCAACCCCTGAAACCAGGGACCGGCCAGCCGCAACGGACCGATGGAATCATGCCCATCCAAAGCAGGCAGACGATGAGGCGCGGAAGGATGGGCGGGGCCGAGGTTCCGGCCGGATGGGGCGGCGGACCTCCCTCCGCGACCACCGTCATCCGGTTGAACTTTGAATCCGTCACGCGAGGATCTCGCGCACGACCGTGCCGTGGACATCCGTCAGGCGCCGCTCAAGTCCGTTGTGGTAGTAGGTGAGCCGCTCATGCTCCATGCCGAGCAGGTGCAGGATCGTCGCATGGAAGTCATGCACGGTGACGATGTTCTCCACCGCCTTGTGGCCGAATTCATCCGTCGCGCCGTAGCTGAAGCCCTTTTTCACCCCGGCCCCGGCCATCCAACAGGTAAATCCAGAAGGATTGTGGTCCCGCCCCTTCGCGCCCTTTTGAAACGTTGGCATGCGTCCGAATTCGGTACACCACACCACCAGCGTTTCGTCCAGCAGCCCCCGCTGCTTCAAATCGAGGAGGAGCCCCGCCGTGGGTTGGTCGAGCACCGGACCATGGACGCTGTATTGCTGGAACAATTCCTTGTGGCCATCCCAGTTGCTGACGCCCTCGCCTCCGGTCTGGTAGGCCCCGTTGAACAACTGCACGAAGCGGACGCCCTTCTCGACCAGGCGCCGGGCGAGGATGCAGTTCCGTGCATACGCCGCCCGCAGATCGTGGACCTTGTCCCCCGCGCCGTCCGCCCCGTACAGCCGGAGAATATGGGCGGGCTCCGTGGAAAGATCGGCAACTTCGGGAATTGTAAGTTGCATCCGGGCCGCCAGTTCATAGCTGGCGATTCGGGCCGCCAATTCACCATCCCCGGGGAATCGCTCGGCGTGATGCTCGTTCAGTTCCCGAAGAAATCGCCGGGTGGCCTGGTCCGCGTCGGGAGAAATCCCGGCTGGGATGGCAAGATTCCGAATCGGCTTCGTTGCGTTGAAATCCGTTCCCTGGAAGGCCGCGGGCAGGAAACCCGGCGCCCAGTTGTTCACGCTGTTCTGGGGTTTGCCACGCGGATCGGGGATGGCCACGTACGCCGGCAGGCTTTGGTCCTCGCTGCCGAGCGCATACGTCACCCACGCTCCCATGCTCGGAAATCCGTCCAGGGTGTACCCGGTGGACATGTAGTTCTCCCCGGGACCGTGCGTATTGGTCTTGCCCTGCATCGAATGCAGGAAGCACAGGTTATCCGCCAGGGCGCCCAGGTGGGGGACCAGATCGGAAATCATCTTTCCGCTCTGTCCGCGGGGCCGGAACCCCCACGGGCTGCGGGTCAGGGCTCCTTGTTCGCCCTGAAAGGTGATCAGCTTGTCACCGCCCGGCATGGGCTGTCCGTGCCGCCGGATCAATTCGGGTTTGTAGTCAAAGGTGTCCAGGTGCGAACACGCCCCGCTGCAGAAGATCACCAGGACATTCTTCGCCCGCGCCGGGAAATGGGTCGGACGAGGGGCGTAGGGATGCCCCGGTTCAATGGCGGGACGGATGGGATCCTGTCCCGAAACTCCCGACGCCAGCAGTCCCTGCCGTCCCAGCAGATGCGTCAGGGCAATCGCACCAAGACCCAGGCCCGAATCCCCAAGGAACCGGCGGCGGTTCAGGAGATGACTCCGTTGCGATGCGGTCGCGGGGTTCACGGGATGAAGAGAAATTCGTTGGAGTTGAGGACCGCGCGGCAGAGCGCTGGGAGCCCGTCGGCGCGGGCGAACCGGACAGCCTGGTTCAGCTCCCCGGAATCCGGACGCCGATTGTAGGCCAGGATCCACGCGCGCCCCACCTGACCCTCCAGGGGGCCGGGTGCCTCCTGCGAGAGGCGTGCGGCGAACAATTCCGCCTGGCGGAGCATGAACCGGCTGTTGAAGAGATTCAGCGCCTGCAGGGGCGTGGTGGAGACACTCCGGCGCGGCATCACGAGGCTTCCGTCCGGACAATCAAAGGCCCCGAACACGCCGTCCTGCTCCATCCTCACCTTGAATGCATACACCATGCGCCGGGACTCCGCCGGGCCGAACTCCTCCTTCGGGTGGTAGTGGTACACATTCTCGCGATCCACCTCGTGCAGGAAGAATGCAGGACCTCCCGCGGTCCGGTCGAGCGTTCCACTGACCGCCAGGATGCTGTCCCGGATGCTTTCCGCCTCGATCCGCCGAGGCGGAAACCTCCAGAGCAACCGACTCGACGCGTCCACGGCAAGCGCGTCCGCCCGGGGAACGCTCGACTGACGCCAGGTCGCAGACGTCAGGATCAGCCGCTGGATGGACTTGAGGCTCCATCCATGGTCGATCAATTCCCGCGCGAGAAAATCCAGGAGCTCCGGATGGGACGGACGCGAACCGTTCTTCCCGAAGTCGTTCGGGGTGTCCACCAACCCCACCCCAAACTGATGCTGCCATATCCGATTGACGATGACCCGGGCAGTCAGGGGATTCCCGGGATCCACAATCCAGTCCGCGAGTTGACGGCGGCGGTCCCGCTCCGGGGTGTTGGTGGAGAGCGTCAAGGGACGAAACAGCGAAAGCGTTCCCGGCTCCACAGGCTCGCGCCGCTGCATCGGATCACCCCGGTGAAGGCGGAAGGTCATCCCGGGATCCTGAAAATTCCCCGCGTACGCCATGGGCGGCTTTGCCAGGGCCGCGCGTCGCTCCTTCAAGGACGTCAGCTCGCTCTGCCATTGACGGCCGGCGGTGGCCTCGGCTTCCGACCTTCCGGTGAATTCGTAAACCGGACCCGCAGGTGCCGCCTTTGAACCGGAGAACGGCTCACGGTCGCTGGAATCCGCCACCCGCTTCCACGCGTTGGTCTCCAAGCCCACTTCGATCCGGTATTGGGTGGCCACGCGATCCCCGAAAGACCCCTCCCGGTCGCGTCCCCAGACGACGCGCTCCAACCGCACCGCCGAAGGAAACTCCAACTGAACCCAGCCCCGTCCGGATTCATTGGAAATCCATGAGTGTCCGTTCCCCACCCGGCCATCGTTGAGATGAGCGAGTTGGTGGATCTCATAGCCGGGCAGCGTCCCGGAAGCGGTTGCCCGGGTCCCATGGGTC
>JAEUHD010000370.1 GCA_016793645.1 Verrucomicrobiales bacterium | reverse complement strand
CAACAATGGCGGGAACACGGGGGAACTCCGGGAGCGGACCCTGTTTCCGGAAGGGAATCCGGATCCCGTGGCGACGATCCATCCGGACGTGCGGTACGACCGTCTCGCGGAATCCCTGGGGGCGCTGTCGGCACGGGTGTCCGAGGCTTCGCAACTGGGCCCCGCGCTGCGCCAGGCGCTGGAGTCCGGTCGTACCGTCTGCATCGAGGTTCGGGTGGACTCCTCCGAACCGCATCCGGGATCCTGGTGATGAAGTCCGCGCCCAACGCTCCCGAATCGTCCGTGTCCGGGCGCAGTGACCTCCGTCAACATCTCGCCGGGCTGAGCGCAACCCAGCGTGCCGCCCTGGCGGCGCGGTTGGGGCGGCGTCCGGAGGGATCGGTCGCGGTGGATCCGATCCCGAAGGCCGTGCCCCTGCGGCGTGGAGGGCATCCACCGGTTTCAGAGTATCCGGCGTCCCGAAGCCAGCAGCGGATGTGGTTTCTGTACCAACTGGCTCCGGAGTCCGCGGTCTACTGCGTGCCCTCCGCCTGGCATCTTCGGGGACCCCTGGACGAACGACGTTTGGAAACCGCCTACCGTGCGGTGGTGCATCGTCATGAGGCGCTGCGCACGACCTTCTCCCTCGAGGACGAGGGATTGGTCCAGCGGGTGCACGACGGGGCGGGGGCCGCATGGGAATTTTGCGACCTGACCGGAATGCCGGTTCACGAACGCCTGCGGGCCGCGGAGGAGGCCCTTCAGCGCTCCAGCCACCGGGGGTTCGACCTGGAAGCGGAACTGCCGATCCGCATGCTGCTTCTGAGGCTGGGACCGGAGGAACACCTGCTGATGCTCCAGGTGCATCACATCGTTTTCGACGGGGCGTCTCGTCTCGTCCTTCTGAAGGATTTGTCCGGGTTGTATGCCGGCCCGGCCACGGACGGGGACGGCGGGCTTCCGTCTCTTGCGTTGCAGGCGGCGGATATCGCCGCCTGGCAGGAGCAGCGGCTCACCCGCGGCCTTCTGTCGCGGGATGAGTCGTTTTGGACGTCCAGCCTGGCGGGCGTGGTCGGTGGACCGGAGCTGCCGCGGGATTTTGAGCGTCCCGACTTCCCCACCTTTTCCGGGGAAACCCGTGTGCGTGTCCTGGATCCGGCCTTGCGCGAGCGCCTGCAGTCCGTGGCCGGCGCGGAGGGAGCCACCTTGTTCATGCTGTGGCTCGCGGCGTTTGCGATCCTTCTCCGGCGCGAATCGGGGCGGACGGACCTGGTGATATGCATTCCCATCTCCGGGCGCACCCGGGCGGAAGTGGAACCGGTCATCGGCTACCTTGCGAACACGCTGCCGTTGCGGATGCGGGTTCCGGACGGAATGCCGTTCCGGGAGTTCCTGGCGCAGGTCCGGTCCGTGGTCCTGGATGCGCATGCCCACCAGGAGATGCCCGTGGAACGGGTTCTGGAACTCCTGCCCGGGGTTCGGGAGCACCCCGGGGCGCCGTTGCTGTCGGTGATCTTTGGTGTGCGGGAACGCACGGATCCGGTGCTCCGGCTGCCCGGAGTGTCGGTGGAGGAGTGGGACCTCCGCACGGCGACCGCGCGCATGGACCTCTATCTGGCGGTGGAACCCACCGCGACGGGCTGGCGCGCGGCGGCGGAGTATTGCACCGACCTGTTCAAGGCTCCCCGGGTCGATGGCTGGTTGGAGTCGTGGCAACGGATTCTGGAGCGCGTGGCGGGGGATCCGGGCCGGTGCGTGGAGGATTGTTGAGCGCGTCGTTCCCTCCGCGGCTACGCCGTGGCCGCCGACGGGAGTAGGCGCATTCTACGGCTTGGGCGCGAGTGGTGGCTGGCGCCTCACCACACTTCCACCGGACCGCGCGGTACGGGAATCGCCGTCCGCCGCACGCTGGCCGGTTCGTCCTCGGCGTCCGCCTGAAGGAAGCTGGGAACCATCGGGGCGGGGCGGTAGCGGGGCAGCAGTTCCCCGGTCTCATCACAGAACGGGGCCCGCCAGCGCTGGTATTCCGCGAGCAGCTCGTCGAACTCCGCGCGGCTGCGCAGATGCACCACGCGTTTGTTGAATCCGGAGGCCGGGCCGAAGCATTTGGAATACCACGGCGCCACCTTCCGGAACATCACGCAGCCCAGTTCCTCGCCGAAGACCTCCACCATCCGGTCGAGATGGCGCGTCATGATGCGGACGCGTTCCGCAAAGGAGGGTTCGGGGAGCAGTTCACCGGTGTCCAGGTGGTGCCGGGTCCGGACGAAAATCCATGGGTCATAGAAGGCTCCGCGCCCGACGCTGACACCGGCGCATCCGGTGGTCTCCATCATGACCCGGGCCGCCTCGGGAGTGGTGACGTCGCCGTTGCCGATCACGGGAATGTTTCGGGCCGCGGCGACGACGCGCCGGATGCCCTCCAGGCTGACTCCGCCACTGAAGCCCTGTTCGCGGGTCCGGCCGTGGATGAAGACCGCGGCGACCCCGGCGTCCTCGAGGGCGCGGACGAGTTCGGGCGCGGTCAGGTTCTCGTCATCCCAACCGAGCCGCATCTTGGCGGTCACCGGAATCCTGAGCGCGTGAACCATGGTCCGGACCAGGTGCGCCGTGCGGTCGAGTTCCGTCATCATGGCGGAGCCGCCGCCGACGCGGCAGACCTTCTTCACGGGGCAGCCCATGTTGATGTCCACGGAACTGACGCCCAGCGACTCGAGGTACAGGGCGGCGTCGCGCATTTCCTCCGGCACCGAGCCGAAGAGTTGGACGGCGAGGGGGCGGTCCTGCGCGTTCGTTTCGATCAGTTTGAGCGCCTTGCGATTGCGCTCGATGAGGGAGCGGGCGTTGACCAGGTCGGTGGTGCACAGGTCCACCCCGCCGATCTCGCGCACCACGAGGCGGAAGGGCAGGTTGGTGTAGCCGGCGAGCGGCGACAGGAAGAGGTTGGACTTCAGCTCCAGGGAGCCGAACCGGATCATCCGGCCATCGTAGCGGCGGAACCCTGGCGCCGGAAGTGTGATTCGGTGGTTGGAATCGTCCTGGGGTGGGCGATTCGGGGCGAGGGATTCTCCGAGACGCGTCCTGGCGGGAGGGGGTTACCTTGATCCAGACCGCTTTGAGATGCCAGGACCGGGGACAGGGTGGAGGTCGGGACCCACCCACGTCGGGGTCTGCGCCGGCGCGAGATCGAACGATGGGTGGCATCGGTATTGCTCAGCGGGTTCAACCCTATGAGAACCCGCTCCGCCCACCGTTTCGGCAGGTTATTGGTCCCCGCGATCCTTTTTTGCGTGAGTGCGCATGCGCTGGACTCGAACGCGCGGTTTGTAGTGCCGGCTTCAGCCTATGGTTCGGGCGACGCGGGGGGCGGTGGTTGGGCCGGGGAGAGCAGCCTGAAGGCTGGATTACAAGCGAGTTTGGACTCTCTGGGAGCGCTGCCGGGCCACGCCCGCAGTGAGGCCCGGGGTGTCTCGGCGGATGGATCGGTGGTCGTGGGACGTTCTGCCGTTGGCGAGCGCCCGGGAATCTTTCCGCCCGGGGATCCGTCACAACGAGCCTTCTCCTAGAGTCCCGACATCGGCACCCGGCCACTGGAGGGGCTGGCTTCGCCGGAGGGTTGGAGTGCGGCGACGGGGGTTTCCGCCGATGGAGCGACGACGGTTGGGAATTCGTTGGATGCGTCCGGAGTCCCGCTGCCGGTGCGGTGGGTTTCGGGTCGGGTGGAGTCGCTGGTCCTACCGCCCGGCGATGCGCATTCGGGAGGTGCCCTGGGCATCTCCGGTGATGGCAACACGGTGCTGGGATACGCCGGGGTTCCCCAGCCGAACGGGTCGGAGAAACTGGTGTATGTCCGATGGC
>JAEUHD010000356.1 GCA_016793645.1 Verrucomicrobiales bacterium | reverse complement strand
CTCCGGGGGGGTGGGGGGGGGGGGGGGGGGGGGGGCGCGCGCCGGCCGGAGCGGGGGCCCTCCGCACTGGGGGGCGTCGGAGGAGTCACCCGCGGGCGCAGCCCGCAGCCACCTGAGGGGGTGGATCAGTGGGGTGGATCCGCGCTGCCGCGCGGTTCTGGAATCGGTCCGCAGCAGTGGCGCTGCGGATGAGGGGCGGGGATGGGGTTGAGCGTGGGTCCTCCGCACTGGGGTGCGTCGGAGGAGTCACCCGCGGGCGCAGCCCGCAGCCACCACGGCCCGCAGCCACCACAGCAGCCTGTGGTCTCGGTGGAGTGCAGAGATCCAAGGCGCTCTACTTCACCGGGGGCGGGACACCGGACCGGTACCCAACGGCAGTCCGCACGCGGATCCAGTCGTAGTCGGGCTTGTAGCCATTACCGCCACCCCAACCGTTGAAGGTGATTGGCTGCACAGTGGCGTTGGGCTTTGAACGACCGAGCCACTTGTGGGTTTCAGCATGGCCATCGGCAAACGCGAACGAACCGCCGCCATTGTGATAGGAAGCCGGAAGATCGCCCCATCCCGAGCCGTTGGGAGAAATCAGGAAGTAGCCGTCGTTGATGCTGTCAGGATGCTCATCCAGCATCACGTACATATCCGACGGGTTGGGGATGTCGCCCTGGCGGAGAATCTGGCGGAAATCGGGGTTGAATGTGTTCTTCCCCGTGAGGGTTCCGTCCGTAGGGCTGTCCGAGAAAATGCCGATGAAGGCATTCATGGAGAGGCTGCGGACTCGCTGAACCCAGCCGGCGGATCGCTGGCGAGGGGAGATTTTGATGTCCGCCGGGCACTTGTATACCGAGGGGCTAGCTCCGGAGTACCTGGCCAGCTGGCTCTTCGCAATCAGGGTCAGATTGGTATTGTCGGCCGCCTCCTTCCCGGTGGCATCCCAACTCATCACATTGTTCATCCAGTTGTTGAACTTGCCGGAGTCACGGCTTTGTCGCGTTTCCGAGACGCCGAAGTTGTTCGCGACGCGCTCCTGATTGTCCCCGGAATACAGGTTCCATGCGATCATCACCTGGCGGCAGTTGTTGACGCAGGAAATCTGTTGGGCCTTGGTCTTGGCCTTGGCGAGCGCGGGAAGGAGCATGCCCGCCAGAATCGCAATGATGGCGATGACGACGAGCAGTTCGATGAGGGTAAATCCACCGCGGCTGCGGCTGGGGTGCAAATGGTTCATGTGCGGTACTCGGGGAAATTGTTCCGTTGGAAATGCGTTCGAAGAGGGAAATTTGCAAGGGATCTCTTGGCGGCCTTGGCTAGTCGTATCCGTACTGGCCTTTTCCGTTTGAAGCACTGACGTAGCCGGTTCGCTCCCTCCACCATTGGAAGTCGGACCTTCCGGCACCGTCGAAGTTTCTGACTGCGGGGTATTGGTACTTCACGGCGTACTTTGAGGTTCCACTGGTCCACTTCTTGATCTCCGAATGGCCGTCCGCGAAGGAAAACCCGCAGGCACCGTTGTGATACGATGCCACGACATCCTGCCACGCATTCGCATCCGGATTGTTGATGAAATAGCCGTCATTGATGCTGTCCGGATGTTCATCGAGAAACAGCCAGGTCTTGGCGGGCCGGGGACAATCACCCTGCTTGAGGAATTGGCGGCGGTCCTGAAAACCCCAGTTCCGCGCTCGAAGCGTTGGATCAACGGAAGGATCGGTGCTGATGCTGAAGCGTCCGAAGAAGGCGTTCATGGCCAGGCTGCGGTTGCGCTGCTTGAAGCCGGCGGCCTTGTTCTTGGGGCTCAGGAAGATGTCGGCCGGGCACTTGTAGACTCCAATGGCCCCGCCCGTGTACTTGCCGAGCACGCCGTTCAGGACCCACTCATTGTTGGTGACGCTCCTCCAACCGGTCGGATCGTCCGGGTTCCAATACATGACGTTGTTGACCCAGTTGTCGAAGACCTTCTTGTTGATGGCCTGAAGGGTTTCGGCGACCCCGTAGTTGTTGGCGACCCGGTCCTGAAAGTCTCCCGAATACAAGTGCCAACCCAGGGTGAGTTGCTTGGTGTTGCCAAGGCACACGATGCCCTGGGCCTTGGTCTTCGCCTTGGCGAGTGCCGGCAGGAGCATTCCCGCCAGAATCGCGATGATCGCGATGACGACCAACAGTTCGATCAGGGTAAACCCGCGTTGTCTTCTCGAGGGAAGCGTCGCCGTCATAGGGATTAAGTGTGTGAGACCTTGCAAACAGATGGTTCACCGGAAATCGTTTGGCAAGCGAGAATATGCGGCGCTCGTCCGCCTTCGCCTGAGGGTTCGCCGGGAGGCTGCGGCGGAGACTAAAACAGGTTTCCCTGCTCCAACGGGCCGCCGACCTCGGCGAGGAGACTCTTGAATCCCCAGCGGGCGTACAGTTGCCGAAGGGTTTGTGTGACGGCGGGACGCGGGACCAGCGACTCCAGTTCAGGGCCTCCGGTCTTGGCCTCTTGAAGCCGGACCATGAGTTGGTTCCGCTTCACGGCGTCCGCGGCCCCGGTGAGGGCGTTGCGCTGGGACTCGGACTTGATCTCCGCCAGACGGGTGTAGAGATCCTCAATGGTGCCGTACTTGCGCAACAGTTCGGCGGCCGTCTTGGGGCCGACGCCGGGTACTCCGGGAATGTTGTCCACGGAATCCCCAACGAGGGCGAGCCAGTCCGCCACCTGGCGCGGCTCCACTCCGGTCTTCGCCACGACATCTGCGTCCGTCCAGATCTTCTCCGACTTGTCGTTCGGATTCAGGATCCCTATGCGCGGGTTGACCAGTTGCAGGAAGTCCTTGTCGGCACTGGCGATGACGACGGTCCAGCCCTCCGCCTCGGCCCGGCGGGCGTAGGTGCCGATCCAGTCGTCCGCCTCGGTCCCCTCCTCGCTGAACTGCGGAAATCCGGCGGCGTCGAGCCACGATTCGATCTGCGGGAATTGCTGTTCGAGGGCGTCCGGCGTCGGAGCCCGGTTGGCCTTGTATTCGGGCAGGGCGGTGCTGCGTTCGACGGCGAGTCCGGCGTCCCAGAGCACGAGGACATGGGACGGTTTGAGCGCCCCGACCATTTTCTGGAGCATCTTGATGAAGCCGAAGATGGCGTTGGTCGGGGATCCGTCCGGGGCGTTGAGGGATCGGATGGCATGGAACGCCCGGTAGGCGTAGGCATGGCCGTCCACAAGCAGCAGGCGGTTCGACATGGGACGAGGCTGGGGAATCCGGCGTGCGCCGCGAGCGAAAACGGAGGATCGGAGGTGCAATAGGACAGGCTGAAGCCTGCACAACCAACCTACGGGATGAATCCCGGACGACGAACGGGGGCCGGTTTGTAGTGCAGCCTTCAGGCTGTCGGGGCGGGATGGGCGGGGAAGGCAGGCTGAAGCTTGGACTACGAACGAGCAATTCCGAGGGGACAGGCTGAAGCCTGCACTACCAGCGATGCTACGCGGAGCCGCTGGTGGTGGTCTTCACTTCGATGACATCGTGGGGGGAGGCTTCGCGCATGCCGGCGGCGGTGACGCGGATGTAGCGGGCGCGTTGGCGGAGTTGGACGAGGTTGGGGGCGCCGAGGTATCCGAGTCCGGATTGGAGTCCGCCCACCAGGTTGTTGAGCACGACATCCACGGGGGGCGACGCCTCCTTGAGGGCCTCGATACCTTCGGCCGCCACTTTTCGCGCGGTGTCCGCGGCGGTGTGCCCGTAGCGGGCTGCGGAGCCGGCCTTCATGGCGGCCATGCTGCCCATGCCTCGGTACTGTTTGTAGAGCTTGCTGTTGATCTCAATGATCTGGCCCGGGGCCTCGGGACATCCGGCGAACAGTCCGCCGCAGACCACACCGTCGGCCAGGGTGAGTGCCTTCACCATGTCGCCGGATTTGGAGATGCCGCCATCCGCGAGCACCGTGACCCCGCGCGCCCGCGCCGCCCGGGATGCCAGGAAGAGGGCGGTGAGCTGGGGGATGCCGACTCCGGCGACGATGCGCGTGGTGCAGATGGAGCCCGGCCCCTGGCCGACCTTGATCACATTGGCCCCGCAGTCGGCGAGGTACTCGACCCCGACCCCGCTGGTGACGTTGCCGGCAATGATCGGCAGGTGGGGGAAGGCGTCGCGAATGAGCCGGACGCTGTCGCCCACGCCCTTGCTGTGGCCGTGCGCCGTGGAGACGGCGACGGTGTCCACACCGCGTTCCACCAGGGCGCCGATGTGAGCGACGATGCGGTCGCGGTCGAGGGATCCATCCGCATGGCGGGGTGTGGACACCGCCGCGCCGCAGAGCAGGCGGAACTGGGAATCGCGGGCCGGCTTCACCCGGGCGCCGCGTTCCTGGGTGATCCGCTCCACGTCGCTCATGGTGAACAGGCCGCGGAGATGATCCTCGTCGTCCACCACCAGCAGTTTGTGGATGCCGGCATTCTCGGTGAAGAACCGATCAGCGCGGCCGATGGGATCGCTTCCCAGTTCGCGCTCGTGGATGGTGCGAACCTCGGGACGCGGCGTCAGTGCCTCGGAGACCTTTTTCGTGGCGTAACGGGGGCGGACCACGTGTCCGGGGAGCAGGCCGAGCAGACGGTTGGCGTCATCCACCACGGGGAAGGTGCTGAAGGAAAACTTCTTCTTTTCGATCAGGGCCAGGACGTCGCCGATGAGCTGGCTGGCCTGGACCTTGATCGGTTCCTGGATGAGCCCGTGGACGTGGTTCTTGACGCGGCTGACCTCGGAGAGTTGGTCGCGCTCCGTCATGTTGTAGTGGATCAGGCCCAGTCCGCCATTGAGGGCCATGGCGATGGCCATGCGCGATTCCGTGACGGTGTCCATGTCGGCGGACACGATCGGAATGCGCAGTTCCAGGCCTTCGGCGAGCCGCGTGTCCAACTGCGCATCGCGGGGCAGCACGTCGGAGTAGAGCGTCGCGAGGGTGACGTCGTCGTAGGTGAGCGCGACCGTCGAATGCGCGGGGAAGAAGCGGTCGGCGGGAAGATAAAAGTCGGCGTCGAGGGCCGCCGAGGGCGGCGAAGATTCCATGGCCAAGAATCAGGAACGGGGCGGGCTGCTGGCAAGCGGGAATCGTGGGGTGGGCCGACGGCGGGTTGGGGGAACCCGGGTGGGGGACAGGCTAAAGCCTGCACTACAAACGGGCCGTTCGTAGTGCAGCCTTCAGGCTGTCTCCGGCCCTACTTCGATTTCTTCAGCAGCGAAATCACGGCGATGACCAGGAAGATCAGGAAGCAGATCTTGGCAATCCAAGCGGCCTGCCCGGCGATGCCGCCGAATCCGAGAATGCCGGCGACGAGGGAGATGAGGAGGAAGATGACGGTGTAGCGCAGCATGGCGGGAAGGGATTTTCCGGAGACTGAACCTCGGCCGGGATTCAACACCAGCCGGATTCCGCGGTCGACGCGAGGGCCCGCCAGTCCACCTGGGGAAACAGGGGGTGCCGGTGTTCCAGTTCCGGAAGCGTTCCGCTCGCGCTTTCCGGTGCGTCTGTCTCGACGAGATCGGTGAAATGATCGACGGCGGCAACGTGTTCCCGGAACCGGGTTGCCGGATACGTACCGGCGGTTCCCATTTTCACGAGGAAGGGCCAGTCGCTGGCCTGGGCGAGCAGCAGTTCCCGGGTGGCCTGGCGCATCCGGCGTTCGGTGATCGCGGACGGTTTCCCGGCCGCAAGCCGGGACGCGAGCGCCGAGAGGCGGCGTCCGGCCCGACGAACGGGGGCTTCCATCCAGGCGTTGGATGGATCCAGCCAGACGCCGAAATGGCCGCCCTCGCCCCAGGTGGAGGCGGCGGGCTCGACCCGCTCCAATTCCGGGAGTTCCCCGAGCAGGCGCGTCGGCGCGCAAAGCTGGATTCCGTCGCGATCCTCCGCGAGGCGACGGACCACGGCGTCGAGGAATTCCGGTCCCTCGAACCACCAGTGGCCAAACAATTCCGCGTCGTAAGGAGCGACGATCACGGGGGGCGTGTCCATCCGTTTCGCGGCCGTATGGGCGACCCGGGCGCGCTCCGCCACGAAGTGCGCCGCATGTTGATGTACGGCGGCCAGTGCGGCGGTGCGGTCGTAGAGTTGCTTCGCCGGCTCCGGACCCGTGATGCGATGAAATTTCAGTCCGGTGAAGCCCCGCTCCGTGGCGCCGTGAAGATAGGCTTGCACGTAGTCCCAGTCCGCATCGTGGGCGACGTCGCGATGAAACTCCCGATAGCGGGGATCCCCGGGATACCCGCCGTGCCGGCTCCAGACCTGGCGGGCGCTTTGGGGGTCGCGTCCGAAGTACACCATTCCGGAATCCGACCGGACCGGCGCAAAGACGGCACTGCGCGGTTTAGGTGTGGCCTGCAGGAGTCCATGGGTCTCCAGCACGGACCACCGGATTCCGTGCTCGGCGAGATGGGAATCCAGTGCCGGTACCCACGCGCACTCCGGGAGCCAGAGTCCGGCGGGTGCCTCGCCAAAGGTTTCGCGATGGAAATCCAGTGCGGTGCGAAGTTGGGTCCGGAGGGATCCCGGTTCCTCTCGAAGCAGGGGCAGGGTGGGATGAGTGGCCGGACACGTCAGCAGTTCCACGCGGCCGGCTCTCGCGTGGTGGGCGAAGGCGGCGGGGATGCCGTCCTTCAGGTGTTCCAATTGCCCGGACAGGGCTTCCAGTCGTTCGCGATACCACGCGGCGATGGCCCGGCGTTCGGGGAGAAAAAACGCCCGGATTTCCTCGCGGGCGGCCAGATCCATCAACCGGGACAGGTGCTGGCGCAGTCGCTGGGACAGGAGTTCGTCCCTCAGCATCGCGAGCAACGTCGGCGACAGGCTCAGGGCGAGCCCGCCCGGGATGCCATCCCGTTCCCATCCGTCCAGAATCCCCAGGATCGGCAAATAGCACTCCAGCACCGCCTCGAAAAACCAGGACTCCTCAAAGAATTCCGGCTGCTCCGGATGCCGCACGTAGGGCAGATGGGCGTGCAGCAGGAGGACGAGATGGGAACGGGCGGGGGGCAAAGAGGGGGGCAGTGGTCAGTGGTCAGTCGTCCGTCGTCAGTCGTCAGTCGTCCGTTCGTGGTCAGTCGGCCCATTCACTGATTACTGAAAACTGAAAACTGAAAACTGTACCAACGCTAGCCAACGGGCGGTGGATTCAGAGCTGGGTCCTGGGGATGGGGGCCAACGACACCGGTGTATTCGGAGTGGCGGGAGAACTCGAGGAGCGCGGCGCGGCCGTCGTCGTTGCGCGCGTTCACGGCCACAACAGGCATTTCGTACTCGCCGTCGGGCAGGGAGAATTGAAACCGGAACGAGCCGTCGGGACGCAAGGGGATCGGCCGCCCGCCAACGGTGACCCTGGCGTTGGGTTCGGTTCTCCCGTAAACAATCAACTCGGCGTTCACCTCAAACCAAAACTCCGGAGAGGAAAACGGTGCCTCTTCCCGCAGGCGGGCTTCGGATGCGCCTTCCGAACCGGCGACCGTCCAGGCGGAGCTGTCCGGATGTTGATCCATTCGAGGAGCATGGGATGGGAGGTGGGGCTGTGTTCGGGAGGATCGTCGATCCAGGTCGGCGGAGCTGGGAAATTCGAGGGAGGGGGCTTCGTCCCACGCCAATGAAACCAGGAATCGGGCATCGTCCTCCGGTGAGGAATCCCGGGCAGCGGGGCGGGGCGTCGGTGCCGCTGCGAGTGGTGATCGGGGGCGCCTGCGGCGAGTCGCGGGTTGGCGCGATTCCGGATGGGGATCGACGGGAAGTCCCGGGACCGTCGGTGGCAGCGCTTCCTGGGATTCATGGGGGGGCGGCGCCGGGACGAGGGGGGAGGGGCCGGCGACCGGGGTTGAAACGGGAGGGGATATGGATCCGGGATTCCAGGATCCGTCAGCGGACGAAAACCCCACCTCGGCGACGTAGGTGCATCCGGGATCGGGAACGGCGACAAACCGGTGGTCGAGGGAGAGGGACAGGGCGTCGTCGAGGACGCGTCGGTCAGGGAGGTGTCCGCCGGTGATCCTGAGGCGCCAGGAGCCGCCGGGTTGGGCTGCCGCAAACCGGGCCAGTGCGGCGATGTCGGCTTCCCAGAACACGACGATACAGTAGGGATCGCGGGCGTGCATCCAGACCCGGACGGGTGGCGGCTCCGAAGGGGTGGGGAGGGGTGGAGTGGGCGGAGGCGTTGCGGGCGGTGTCGGGGTCGGTGGTGAGGTCCGATCCGGAGTTGGAATCGAGGATTCCCACAACTCGGCCGGGGGGAAATCGCCGGCCAGGAGAACCGGGGGGAACTCGGGTATCGAGGCCCGGGCCGGAGTGCGTGGCCGGGGACGCGCGGGTTCCTGGGTTGGGGCGGGGAGTGCCCCCGGAGTCTGTGGAGGCTTCGCGGGTTCGGGGTTGGGGGAAGGCGCCACGGGTTGCGGAGGCAGTCCTGCGGAGATCCCTTGGGGGAGCGGTGGAGGAGCGGTTGGGGCAAGGGCGACGGGGCCGGCCTTTGGCTTTCGGGTTCGCGACGGAACCTGGGCGGAGGTGGCGGCGACGGCGGCGCGCCGGGGGCGTGGGGCCTTCCGGGGCTTTTCGGAAACGATGGCCCGCGGGGGGGGGGCCGCAGGGGACGACGCGCCTGCGCTGCTCCTGCCGGTGCGGCCCGCGGCCGCGGGTTTGGAGGCCTTGGATTGATTCCGGGTGGAGGCCTGGGCCGCCTTGCGGGGACCCGGGCGTGGGGTGGGAGTCCGCTTCGTCGAGGGGGGCGGGACCGGCTTTGCTTTTGAAGAGCGCGACGCGGGGGCGATGGTGGCGCGCGAAGAGGAAGGGCGTTTCTGCGAGTTCATGGTGCAGGCACTGCCGCCGGAAGAGGATTCCGGGCGCGGCAAGGTTGGGGTTCAATTCCGGCGGGCGCAATGGTTTTGCCGCGATCCGCGCGGTCCCCGCGGCGGACTCGCGAATTTCCTGCATTCCGCGATGGGATTCCTTGAGGAAGTTGGGGGAGGTCGCAACACTGCGCCGGCCCTTCCCAGAATGGTCCCCCTGCAAATGACCCCCGAGCCCGGTGCGCGTCTGGTGCGCCATGCGGGTGACGTGTTGACCTTCACCCTGCGCGGGCTTCCCCATGGATTCCGCGCGAAACTCCGCACCAATCTGGGGCGCGCCGACCGCGTTCGCAGGGAGGTGATTCGAGCCCGCTTTGAACGTCTGCCCCTGGCCGGTGCGTCGTGGCGGGATGTTCCGATGCGGGATTGCGGCGACGGTGTCTGGCAGTTCGAGTTTCCCCTGGCCGAGGTGGGATTCTTCAAGGCCAAGGCGTATGCCGTGGACGACGACGGGAAGCCCTCCTGGCCGGCGGGTCCCGATGTTGCGGTCAGCGTCCATCCCTCATGGACCCGCACGGGGAACACGCTGTACTGCGCGTTTGCGCGCATGTTTGGCCCGAACCAGGCGCGTCGATCGACGGTGGATCCGTCGCTGGAGACGCGGCTGCGTGCGCTGGATGACCAGGGGTACGCGGTGATCCCTCCCAGCGGCACCCTGCGGGGACTCATCCGGGAACTGCCGCACATCGTCGACACCCTGGGTTGCCGGATTCTGCACCTGCTGCCGGTGAATCCGACGCCCACGACCTTTGCGCGATTCGGCCGGTTTGGATCGCCCTATGCGTTGCAGCACCTGACGGCCATCGACCCGGCGCTGGTGGAGTTTGACCGGCGGACCACGGGACTCGACCAGTTTGCGGAGCTTGCCTACGCGGTGCATGCGCACGGAGCCCGGCTGATGCTCGATGTGGTGATCAATCACACGGGATGGGGCAGCCGGATCCTGGAGGAGCATCCGGAATGGTTTGTCCGGAAACCGAACGGGGAGTTTGAGTCGCCGGGTGCCTGGGACGTGGTCTGGGAGGATCTGGTGGAGCTGGACCAGCGGCATGCGGATCTTTGGGAGTTCCTCGCGGAAGCCTTCCTGACGTGGTGCCGGCGGGGTGTGGATGGTTTCCGGTGCGACGCGGGCTACAAGATCCCTGCGCACGTCTGGCAGTATATTACGGCGCGGGTGCGGACCGAGTTTCCCGACACGGTGTTCCTGTTGGAGGGATTGGGTGGTTCGTGGGAGGCGACGGAGGCGCTGCTGGGGGACGGCGGCATGCAATGGGCCTACAGCGAACTGTTCCAGAACCACGGGGCCCAGGCCGTGGGCGGCTATCTGGACCACAGCTTCCGGGCGTCGGCGTCGGTGGGAACCCTCATCCATTACAGCGAGACCCATGACAACACGCGCCTGGCGGCCCAAGACCGCGGCGAGGTTCCCCCCGAATCGCCGAACCTGGCGTGGTCTCGGCTTCGCAATCGTCTGTGTGCGCTTACGAGCGTGGGGGGCGGCTATGGGTTTACCTGTGGTGTGGAGTGGGCCGCAACCGAGCGGGTCAACGTGCACAATGCCCGCGGACTTGCCTGGGGCAGCGAACCCAATCTGGTGGGTGAACTGGCGCGGTTGAACCGGTTGCTTCGGGACCATCCCTGCTTCTTTGACGGTGCCCGCCTCACGCGCCTGAGCCCGGAGGGTTCACCGGTGTATGCGCTCCGACGGGATTCCGCGGAGGGTCGCGACTCCGTGCTGGTCCTGGTCAATACCGAGACGAGTCGTCCGGAATCCATCAAGCTTTCCCCCGATGTGTGGGCAGTGTTCGGCGGAGGCCGTCCGGATCTTCTCGAAGGGGACGGCACGGGCGGGGGGCGCGCTTCCCTTGAGGAACGGGCGACCGCGGCGTGGGTGGAACTCGTCCTGCAACCGGGTGCCGCCCATTGTCTCGCCACGGCGGCCCGCCCGGCGGGGCTTTCCGGAGAGGGATATCGGCAGGCGCGGGCGCGGGCCGATTGGGCGCTGGCGGCGTTCGGCAAGGAGGCGGGCTCCGATGGGGTGGAACTGCCGTCCGAGTGGAAGGACTGGCATCATCTGGCCGGGCTCGTGGAGGCGGATGCGGAGGCGGTGCTCGCAAGGGCTTCGGGGATCGGGGACGGCTATCGGCCGGTGGTGACCTGGCAGTCCGCAGACCAGGGGCGCATCACCCTGGTGCCGCCCGGACATTGGATGTTGGTGAAGGACGCCTTTCCGTTCCGCGCCCGGATCCAGGGGGCGGGTGGAACTCTGCAGCAGGTGGAGTCCGTCCCGGTGCGCGACGGTCATGTCGCCTGTATTCCTCCGCGGGTCGCGGGTGCCTCCCAGGATCTGACCCTGTCGATCGAGCGTTACGATGGACCCGTCCGCCGCGTTTCCGGAGCCATCCGCCATTTGGCGTCCGGTCCGGAATTCCGACTCTCGGGGGCTCCGCACTCGCCGGGTGCCGTGGTGCTGCTCACCAACGGCCGCGGCGGCATGAGCCGCCTGAGACTCGACCTGGGGGCGGTACGATCGAAGTACGACTGCCTTCTGGGAGCCAATTTGCATCCGCAGATTCCGGTGGACCGCCATGTGTTCGCGAAGCGGCTCCGCGCCTGGGTGAATGCCGACGGATTCCTCACCCCGCTCAACTTCGACAATCTGATCGCGTTCGAACCGGGTCCGCCTGCGCACTGGCGGTTCGTGGCCAATGCGGGGGATGGACGCGCCGTGGAGATCCACCTGTTGGTGGATCTGATCGAGGAGAAGAACGAGTTCGTGCTGCAGTTCCTGAGGCCCGAGCAGCAGCGGGGCGTCAGCCGGCTGGGGCGTCCACTGGAACCGGAGGCCCGGGTCACCCTGACCCTGCGGGTGGATTTGGAGGATCGGAGCTTTCACGCGGAGACGAAGCGCAATCCAGGGGCGGACCATTTCTTCGCGACGACGACCCGGCCGGTGCGGCGGAATCCGGAACCGCCCGAGGCGGACGCCGACGGATTTGAATTCACCCCGACGCCCGACCGGCGGCTGCTCGTCTGGGCTCCGTCGGGGCGGTTCCATCCCGAGCCGGAGTGGTCGGTCAACATCCCGCATCCGATCGAGGCGAGCCGCGGACAGGAAGGTGCCGGGGACGCGTATAGTCCGGGGTGGTTTGAACTGGCGCTCGCCTCGGGTGGGGAATCGATGGTGATCGGCACCGCGGAACCGGGGGATCCGGATGCGGGCTCGATTTCCACCGCCCTGGGCCGGCGCAGTCTTCACCTGCGCGAGGCGCTGGAGCGGGCGAAGGTGCCCGTGACCGACCCTTTTGCCCGTCAGTTGGTGCTGGCCGCGCAGGCATACGTCGTGCGGCGGGACGACACGCGCACGGTGATCGCCGGTTACCCGTGGTTCCTGGATTGGGGGCGCGACTCCCTCATCGCCGCGCGCGGACTGTTGGCGGCGGGCATGCGCGACACCGTCCGCGACCTGCTGGTCACCTTCGGGCGGTTTGAAAAGGATGGAACGCTTCCGAATTCCATCCATGGAAGCGATGCCTCCAATCGGGACACCACGGATGCGCCCCTGTGGTACGGAATGGTCGCGGAGGATCTCGCGGCCCTGGAACCGGGACCGGGTCCGGATGGTGCGGCGCAGTCCCCGGTCTATGCGCTCAAGGTCGATCCCGCGGGCCGCACGGTGGCTTCGGTGCTGCGGTCCATTGCCTGCGGATATCTCCAGGGCACCCCCAATGGAATTCGCGTCGATGCCGCCTCGGGACTGGTGTGGAGTCCCAGCCACTTCACGTGGATGGACACCAACTATCCTGCGGGAACGCCTCGGGAAGGATATCCGGTGGAAATCCAGGTGCTTTGGATCCGGCTGTTGCGGCAACTGGCCCGCCTCGGGGCCGAGCCCTGGGAGGGACGCGGCGAATCGTGGGGGGATCTGGCGAAGCGTGCGGAGGAATGCTTTCACCATTACTTCTGGGTGGAGGAATGCGGCTGGTACTCCGACGTGCTTCCGGCGGCCCGGGGGACGCCGGCCCGCATTGTTCCCCCGGGCAACGCGCTTCGAAGCAACTGCCTGTGGGTGGTGGCGCTTGGATTGGACCGTCATCCGCAATTCCTCCAGCGCTCGCGCCGCATGCTCGCGGCCGCGGCCCAGCATCTCGTGGTCCCGGGGGCGCTGCGGTCCCTGGCTCCGCTGCCGGTGGTTCCGTCCCTTCCGGTTTATTCCAATCAGGGGGGCCTGCTCAACGATCCGGACCACCCGTACTGGCCGCGATACGAGGGTGACGAGGACACCCGTCGGAAGCCGGCCTATCACAACGGCACCGCCTGGACGTGGACCTTTCCCGCATTTTGCGAGGCGATGGTGCGGGCGTATCCGGGGGATGCCCGGGCCTGGGCGGCGGCCCGGGCGTATCTGGGAAGTTCCGACCGGCTGCTCGCCGAGGAATGCCTGGGTCAGTTGCCCGAGATCCTGGATGGGGATGCCCCGCACACGCCGCGCGGTTGCGACGCCCAGGCGTGGAGCGTGACGGAAGCCCTGAGGGTTTGGCGTCTGTTGGAGGATCAGGCGACGCGTTCGTAGTCCCACCTTCAGGTGGTTTCGGCGCGGGGGTGCGCGGTTGCGGTGGGGACGGGATGAATCCCGGACTACGAACGAGGCGCGGGTGGTGTTTCGTTCGTAGTCCCACCTTCAGGTGGTTCTGGCGCGGGGGTGTGTGGTTGCGGTGGGGACGGGATAAATCCCGGACTACGAACGGGGGGCTATTTCGAAACCGGCTTCACGCAGCGGAATCCGACGTGGTTGCTTCCGGTGGTCACCTCGCCCTTGCCTCGCGTTCCGAGGATATAGCGGGAACAATATTCATCCGAGCAAAGGAACGATCCGCCCCGGTGCACCCGCTTCTTCTCGTTGGGCTCCGCGGGGTCGTACGGGGCGTCGGGGCCCCTGGGGTTCCGGGCCACGCCTCCCGCCATCATCAACGTCGCGTAGTAGTCGGGGCGATACCAGTCGCTGCACCATTCCCAGACGTTTCCGCTGATGTCGAAAAGTCCGTACCCGTTTGCGGGATACTGTGCCACCGGGGCGATGCCGGCAAAACCGTCCGCGGCGGTATCCCCGTTTTGGAGCGGGAACCGGCCCTCATAGATGTTTGCCAGGTATTTTCCCGCGGGCTTCAACTCGTTGCCCCAGGTGTAGCGCTGTCCGGCGGCGCCGCCCCGGGCCGCAAACTCCCACTCGGCCTCGGTGGGCAGCCGCTTGCCGGCCCATTGCGCGTACGCTTCGGCGTCGGGATAGCCGATCTGGACGACCGGATACGACCCGCGGCCTTCCACCGTGCTGTCGGGTCCGGTGGGATGTCTCCAGTTGGCGCCCGGGATGTAATTCCACCACTGGAAATAATTGTTCAGCGGGACGGGTGCGGCCGTGGGGGTGAACACCGTGGATCCCGCGACGAGGTTTTCCGGGGGCGCAGTGGGGAATTCCTCCTTGGTCGGAGTCCGTTCCGCGATGGTCACGTAGCCCGTGGCCTTCACGAACCGGGCGAACTCGTCGTTCGTGACCTCGGTGGCGTCCATCCAGAAGCCATCCACGTATACGCGGTGGACCGGCAGGGCGTCCCGCGTGGTGCCGGGCATTCCGCAAAGCGAGTCGTTGGCCGCGTCGCTGCCCATCGAGAATTCACCCCCGGGAATCCAGACCATGCCTGCCGGAGCGGAGCCGGAGGCGGGACCGGGATTTGGTTTTGTGGGCTGGAAGGCTCCAGGGGCGGGCGGCTCCGTAGGCGCCGCGGGACTGCTGGAAGCGGCGACCGGACTCCTAGCCGTTGCGGGTCGGTTGACCAGATACCCGAGGACTCCCGATCCCAGTCCGACCACGGCGCCGAGGGCGAGAATCAACCAGGCCTGGTTGCCCTTGCCGGACGGTTTTTGTTTCGGGGCGGCGGAACGGGGGGGGCTGTTTTTGGAGGTGGCCACGGCGAGTTCGGACGCGGCGAACCCTACGCCGGGGCTGCGGGGGTGTCATGGGGATCTTCGGGACGTTTGGGGCGGAGGAGCCGACGTCGGCGCACTTGTCCCCTCCGCGTCGCACCCCATACTCCGCCCGTGTCGTTGGCTGAGAATCTGGCCCGGGTGCAGGAACGAATCGGAGCGGCCTGTGCGCGCGCCGGGCGGGATCCTGCGGACGTGACGCTCCTGGCGGTGTCCAAGAACCACCCGGCCTCCACCGTGGCCGAGGCCGTTGGTTTGGGTGTGACCCTGTTCGGCGAGAACCGCATCCAGGAGGCGAAGGTCAAGATTCCCGCGAGCCCGGGACGCGCCCGCTGGCACTTCATCGGGCATCTGCAGTCCAACAAGGCGCGCGAGGCCGTGGCCCTGTTCGAAATGATCGAGGGGCTCGACAGTCTGGATCTCGCAGCCGAACTCCAGAAGCAGGCGGAGAAGCAGGCGAAGACCGTGCGCGTGCTCGCCGAGATCAATGTCGCGGGGGAATCCTCCAAGTTTGGATGGAACCCCGACCGCTTTCTCGAGCAGTTGGCGGATCTCAATGCATTTCCGCGCCTCGAGCTTCACGGCTTGATGACGGTGGCCCCGTATTCCGCGGATCCCGAACGGGCGCGTCCCGTGTTTCGCCGGTTGCGCGAACTTCGGGACGAGGCCGCGTCCCGACTGGGGGCGCCGCTGCCCGTACTGAGCATGGGGATGAGCGGGGACCTGGAAGTGGCCATCGGGGAGGGGGCGACGGTGGTGCGGGTGGGAACCGCGCTGTTTGGTCCGCGACCGAAGGCCGTGGTTCGCACGGAGGGCGACGGTGCCTGACGATCGTGTGCGTTTTTCCCGCCCCCGGTTCCGGTGCCGCAGGCTCCGCGGGACCTTGCACCCTGACGGTGATTGCGGGGGCACGAAGGAATGGCGTCCCGTTCCCCCGGTGAACCACGGCTGGCCGGGCACCTTGGCAACTTCTGGCTTTCGGCGGAAAAGGCGCCGGGACAGACTGCCGCCACTTCATGAGCAAGAAAGCCGCTGCACGTTCCAAGTCCGCCGCGTCCGCCACCGAACGCCAGTTTTCGTCCATTGTTGTGGACGGCATTGAGCGCGCCCCGAGCCGGGGAATGCTGTATGCCACCGGATTCAAGAAGGAGGATTTCCGGAAGTCGCAGGTCGGCGTGGCGTCCACGTGGAGCATGGTCACGCCCTGCAACATGCACATCGACCAGCTCGCGGTGAGCGTGGCCCAGGGCATCAATGAGGCCGGCGGCAAGGCGGTGGTGTTTAATACGATCACCATCTCCGACGGCATTTCGATGGGCACCGAGGGCATGAAGTACTCCCTGGTGTCCCGGGAGGTGATCGCGGATTCCATCGAAACGGTCGTGGGCTGCCAGGGATTCGACGGATTCGTGGCCGTCGGCGGCTGTGACAAGAACATGCCCGGCTGCATCATGGCCATGGGCCGGCTCAATCGTCCGAGCCTGTTCGTGTACGGCGGCACCATCCTGCCGGGGGAACTCGACGGCCGGGACGTGGACCTGGTGAACATTTTTGAGGCGGTGGGCAAGAACGCGGCGGGCACGTGCTCCGCGGAGGACGTGGAACGGGTGGCTGAGGTCGCGATCCCGGGCGCCGGTTCGTGCGGCGGGATGTACACGGCCAACACCATGGCCAGTGCCATCGAGGCCCTGGGCATGAGTCTGCCCAATTCGTCGGCGCAGGCGGCGGTGTCCAAGGAGAAGACCCTGGACTGCGAGAACGCCGGCGCGGCGGTGCTGAATTTGATCCGGCGCGGAATCACCCCGCGGGACATCATGACCCGCGAGGCGTTTGAGAACGCGATGACCCTGGTGATTGCCCTGGGCGGTTCCACCAACGCGGTGCTGCACCTCATTGCCATGGCGCACAGCGTCGGAGTGAAGCTCACGATTGATGACTGGACCCGCATCGGAAAACGCGTGCCGGTCCTGGCCGACTTGAAGCCGTCCGGAAAATACGTCATGGCCCGCCTGGTGGAGATTGGCGGCACCGTGCCGCTGATGAAGATGCTGCTCGATGAGGGCTTGATGCACGGCGGCGCGATGACCGTCACGGGCCGGACCATGAAGGAGAACCTGGCGAAGGCGCCGAAGTATCCCAAGGGACAGGACATCGTCCGGGGCTTCGACAATCCGATCAAGCCGACCAGCCACCTGGTGGTGTTTCGCGGCAATCTGTGTCCCGGAGGCGCCGTCGGGAAGATTTCCGGCAAGGAGGGGCTTCAGTTCAGCGGCCGGGCGATCGTGTTTGAGCGGGAGGAGGACGCCCTCCAGGGGATTCTGGGCGGCAAGGTCAAGGCCGGCCACGTGATCATCGTCCGGGGCGAGGGTCCGAAGGGCGGGCCGGGCATGCGCGAGATGTTGTCGCCGACCAGCGCGATCATGGGCAAGGGCCTGGGCAAGGACGTGGCGCTGATCACCGATGGGCGGTTCAGCGGCGGCTCGCACGGATTCGTCATCGGGCACGTGACTCCCGAGGCCTTCGAGGGCGGGGCGATCGCCGTGGTGAAGAACGGGGATCCCATTGTGATTGATGCGGAGAAGCGCTCCATCACCTTGGGGATTCCCGCCGCGGAACTCGACCGCCGTCTTCGGGCTTGGAAGCAGCCGAAGCCGAACTACCGCCGCGGTGTTCTCGCCAAGTATGCGGCGCTGGTGAGTTCCGCCAGCGACGGCGCCGTCACGGATCGTCAGTTCTGAGGGTGCCCCGATCAGGACACCCCATGGGAAGCGGCCCGAGCTGGTGAGCTTGGGATTGACTCCGGCGACGCCGCGGACGCCACTGGTTGGGATGCTGACCCGGAAAGGACAGGACCTTCTGGCCTTGGGAGCCCTGATGGGGGTGCTCGCCCTCGGGGCTGTGGGCGCGGTGGCTCCCATTCGCGTCAGTCAGCAGCCGGTGGACTTCGCGCTGGATCCGAGTCCCCTCGGATACACCTGGAGCCTCCTGCTGTTCGCGTTGCCCTGTGCGGTATTTGGCATCTGGGTTTCGCGCCAGCGTCAAACCCCCGAACAGCGGCGGGCCTGCGCCCTGACCCTCGCTGTCCTGATTCCCATCGGGTTCCTCATGGACCTGCTTTTCGGAAGGACGTTCCTGACGTTTCCCAATCCGAAGTCGACGCTGGGAATCCTCGTGCCGGCCTTTGATCCGGGCAGTGGCTGGAGCGGGTTGTGGGGATCCGGATGGAAGCCGTTCCTGCCCGTCGAGGAGTTCGCATTCTATGCGCTGGGATTTGCCGCCATCCTGTTGACCTATGTCTGGGCGGACGACGTCTTGTTCCGCGGCAACAAGGTTGACGACCGCCAGCGGACGCCGCGGGTGTTCCAGGGGTGGAGGGAGACCCTCGGGTTCTGGTTGGTGCTGGGAGGCATCCTCTTTGGAATCGCGTGGTTCATACGGAAGGCGGTTCCGAGCCGGAGCGGGCACGCGTTCCCCGGCTATTTTCTCTTCCTGCTGGCGGGCAGCATTCTCCCCAGCCTGTTCTGCTCGCGGGTCGCCTTTCGCTTTGTCAATTGGCGGGCCCTGACCGCGAGCTGGCTTTGGATTCTGGCCATCAGCCAGTTTTGGGAGGCATCCCTGGCCATTCCCTACGGATGGTGGGGATACCAGCCGGACCAAATGATGGGTTTATTCCTGAAGCCCCATTGTGACCTGCCGATCGAGGCCGTGCTCGTCTGGACCCTCGGCTCGTGGACCACGATCATCCTTTACGAGACCCTTCTCACCGCGCTCCACGCGGGGAGGAAGGGATGGGGTCTTTTCGGAGTGGTGCGGGCCGCGGACCTGGAATTGGACCAAGTGGGTGATCGCCATCTGCGGGCGGGCCGGGGTGCGGGCGCTCCCGCTTCGCGCTGAGGGTGCCCGGGGCGCTCAGGGGTGATCCGGATCCCCGACGCCTTCGTCGGTGATCGCGGGGCCGTGGCCGTCCACGGGAGCCGGCGCCTTGCCGCCCCACGTCGCCATGGCGGGTTTGCCATGGGCCATCGCGGACTGGGTGATGTAGATCATGCCGAGCGGCTTGGCCGCGTCACGCCCCAGCGCCTCAATGCGCGCCTGCAGGGCGGCCACCTTTTCCGGATGGGCGGCGGCGAGATTGCGGGTTTCCGACGGGTCGTCGGCGAGGTTGTACAGATCGACGCTTGTGGGAATCAGCGTTCGCCAGATGAGCTTCCAATCGCCCTCGCGAACGGCGGCGCGGAACGGCTCCACGTTGTACACGAACTCCGTGCGGGGGGAGGGACGGCCCTCGGCAATGGTTTCCCAGACATTCATTCCGTCGAGCGGCTTGCCTCCCGCGGTGGAAGCCCCGGCGAGGAAGGCGAAGGTGGGAAGAATGTCCACGGCATGGATGATGCCGTTCACGACCTGGGGCTTGATGTGTCCCGGCCAGTTGGCGCAGGCGGCGACGCGGCTGCCGCCCTCGAAGAGCGTGCCCTTCCCTTCACGATAAGGGCCGTTGTCGCACGGCAGCGTGATCTTGGACATGTCCGCCATTTGACCGGCAAACATCGCACTGCGGGTGCCGCCGTTGTCGCTGTGGAAGAGGATCAGGGTGTTTCCGCGCAGGCCCTTCCGGTCGAGGGCGGCCACCACCTTGCCAATCTCGTCGTCGAGACACGTCACCATGCCGGCGTAGATTCGCCGGGTCGGATCCGCAATGTTGGCGTAGCGGTCCACGTATTCCCTGGGCGCCTGATAGGGTGTGTGGGGAGCGTTGAAGGTGAGGTAGAGGTAGAAGGGGCGGTCCGTCTGTTGACGCTCGATGTACTTCACGGCGTCCGCTCCCAGCAGTTGGGTGGTGTATCCCTTTTCGCGCACCGGCTTGTTGTCGCGGAACCAGTCCAGCACCCCGCCGTCGCTGTGGGTGTAGTAGTCCAGTTCCCCGATCATGGCCCCGTACTGGTAGTCGAAACCCCGCTGTTTCGGCCAAAACTTCGTGTCCGCATGGCCGAGGTGCCACTTTCCGATGATGGCCGTGGTGTAGCCGGCGTTGGTCAGGGCCTGCGGCAGGAGCCGTTCGCCGAGGTCGAGTCCGTAGGTCGCGGGGCCGGGGATCACCATGGTCTGCAGGCCGTAGCGCAGCGGGTACCGCCCGGTCATCAGGGCCGCCCGGGTCGGCGTGCACATGTTCATGCAGTAGAACTGGGTAAACTTCGCCCCGCCGGACGCCAGGGCGTCCAGATTCGGGGTCCGGATGTCCGTACAGCCGTTGAAGCCCACGTCCTTCCAACCGAGGTCATCCGCAACGATGTGGACGATGTTGGGTGGCGTGGCGGCGCGGGTGCCGGAATCGGCGATGAGCAGTGCCAGCAACGGAAGGACGAAGAGTGCTTTCATGAAGGACAGGACCTGGGATGCCGGGTTCCGCCCTCCGACGACGGAAGCGGCGCCCCGGGAGATTCTTGGGACCCGGGGGGACGTTCCGGACCGGCGGGGCTTCGGTCAAGTCCCGGTCGATCACGAACGAAAACGGGAATCCGGCCGGGGGGCGCTGCGGTCCGGTGCGGGTCCCGGCTCCGGGTTTGCGTCAGGGCCATGAATGCGAACATTGAGTTGGGGCGCAGTGCACCCTAGTATCTGGGTGGGTTGGATCGGGAACTTCAATGACGGCCGAACCAAAATCGCACGCGCGGGAGTTTCCCGCTGAACTGGAGTTTTTCGACGGGACGCGCGTGACGCTGCCCGCCGACTGCAGGGTGGGACGCCATCCCGGCAGTGAGGTGCGGCTCGAAGGGGAGCGTGTCTCGCGGGAGCACGCGCGGATTCGCAGGGGGCGCGACGGACGGTTCACCGTGAGCGACCTCGGCAGCAGCAATGGAACCTGGGTCAACGGGGAGCGAATCCAGCACGAGGTGTTCCTGCATGACGGGGACGTCCTCGGCATCGGGAACCACCGGCTTGTGTTCCGGGGACCCTGCCTGACTCCGGTCGGAGCCGACACCACCAACACGGAGATCACCGAGACCCCCAAGGTCAGCTGGCTGCTGGCGGCGGATATTTCGGGATTTGCCCGCCTCTGTCAGCGGCTGGACTCGGTGGCGTTGTCCCAGGTGCTGACCTCCTGGCGGGACTGGTGCATAGCCGCCATCCGGCCCTCCGGGGGAAGGTTGAACAAGCAGATGGGGGACGGCCTTCTCTTCTACTGGTTCAACGACCAGGCGTCGCCCCGGGAGATCGCGCGGACCCTGGATGCCCTCGCGGCGCAGCAGGCCTCCGGCGAGCCGCCGTTTCGGGTGTGCCTGCATCATGTGGATTCCGGGGCCGTGACGCTGGAGCGTCATCAGGGCGTCGACGAATTGTTTGGTTCTCCCGTAAATTTCCTTTTCCGAATGGACGACGTGGCCAAGGCGCTCTCCGTGCCGGTGCTGCTGACGGCCGAGGCCGCGGGGGCGATTCGGTGTCCGGACCGCGTGGTGGAGATCCGTCCCCAGACGGTTGCGGACTTCCCGGGGACCCACCGCTTCTTTCGATGGAATTTTCCGGCCGCCGGGGGACTCCCCTTGAATCCGGACGCAACCCGGGACGTCCGAACGTGAGCCTGCCGTCATGAGCCGCCATCCCTTCAATCCGGAACATCTCGCGCTGACCCGTCGCGAGTTTCTGGGCCGTTGTGGCATGGGCATGGGGGCGCTGGCGCTGGCGCCGCTGCTCGCGTCGCAGGCATCGACGGCCGGGTCTCTCGCGGCGAATCCGCTGCTGCCCAAGGCGCCGCAGTTCCCGGGGCGCGCCAAGCGGGTCATTCATATTTTTCTCAATGGCGGGGCATCCCATGTGGATACCTTCGATCCGAAGCCCGCCCTGGATCGCTGGCACGGCAAGGAGATTCCGGTCCACTTCGCGACCGAGCGGAAGACCGGCGCCGCGTACCGGTCGCCCTTCGTGTTTCGGAGGTATGGCGAATCCGGAATGGAAATCAGCGAACTCTTCGAGCACACGGCGCGGCATGCGGACGATCTGTGCGTGATCCGTTCGATGCATGCCGATGTGCCCAATCACGAGCCGTCGTTGCTCCTGATGAACTGCGGCGAGGCGCGGCTTCCGCGTCCCAGCATGGGTTCCTGGGTCACCTACGGTCTGGGTACCGAGAATCAGAATCTCCCGGGATTCATCGCCATGTGCCCGGGGGGATATCCCATCCAGGAATCGCAAAACTGGCAGAGCGGCTTTCTTCCGGGGGTGTTCCAAGGCACGTACATCAACACCGAGCACACCCAGCTCGAAAAGCTGATTGAGAACATCAACAGCCACACCGTGTCCCTGCCGGAGCAGCGGCAGCAGCTGGACCTGCTTCAGCGTCTCAACGCGCGGCATCAGGCGGCCCGGGCGGCGGACAGCCAGATTGAGGCGCGCATTCAGAGCTTTGAGCTGGCCTACCGCATGCAGATGGAGGCGGCGGACGCCTTTGACATCCAGCGCGAGCCGGAATCCGTCCGCGAGCGCTATGGGGATGGGGTCCAGGCCCGTCAGTTGCTCATTGCGCGCCGGCTGCTGGAGCGCGGAGTGCGGTTCATCCAGGTGTGGCACGGGGCGGGACAGCCCTGGGACAACCACGACGACATCGAGGTCAACCACCGCCGGCTGGCAGGCCAGTGTGATCGGGCCATTGCCGCCCTGCTCACCGACCTCAAGGACCGGGGAATGCTTCAGGACACCCTGGTGATCTGCAGCGGGGAATTCGGTAGGACCCCGACCGTGGAGTTGCCGACTCCCGGCGCCAATGCGGGCAAGCAGAACGGACGCGACCACAACAACCACGGGTTCACCACCTGGCTTGCCGGCGGGGGCGTCCGGGGCGGATACGTCCACGGAGCCACCGATGAGTTCGGGTTCGCCGCGGTGGAGAAGAAGGTGCACGTGCATGACCTGCACGCCACCCTGATGGCCCTCCTAGGGTTTGATCACGAGAAGTTCACATTCCGCCATGCGGGACGCGACTTTCGGCTCACCGATATTCACGGTCAGGTGGTGAACGAACTCATCGCCTGATTCCGGGTGGGGAAATGGGGGCGCCCGGAGGAGGCGGGGACAGGGTTGCTGGCGGCTGGTGGATGGGATATTCGCCTGAACGCCAACCGGTGCCGGCGGGCCGGTTCTCCGTGTTCCCGGGGAGCGGTTGGTGTTCAATCGGCCGCCAGGAGATTCATCATGCTAAGGGAACTCGAAGACGTGCGCTGCGAACTGCTGGAGGGAATGGTCCCGGTCGCGACGGAACTTCGGTCCCTGGAGCAGGCCACGGATCGGGTCCTGGCTGTCGCACCGGTGCCGCGGACAGCCCTGCCCCCGTTCGACAATTCGGCGATGGACGGGTATGCGGTCCGGGCGGAGGACGTGCGATCGGTGCCGGTCGAATTGCGGGTGGTGGCTTCGGTTGCCGCCGGGGAATGGTGTGACCGGAGGCTGGAGGCCGGAGAAGCGGCGAGGATTTTCACGGGTGCGCCGATTCCGGGGGGAGCGGACGCGGTCGTGATGCAGGAGGACACGGAGCCTGTCACCGGGGATCCGGGACGGATCCGGATCCTCGATGGGGCCAAGCCCTGGGAGAACATCCGCTTTCGGGGTGAAGACGTGCCGGCCGAGGCACCCTTGCTGGCGGCAGGGCGGAGGTTGGATCCGACGGCGTTGGGAATTCTTGCAGCAGCGGGCATTGGAACCGTGGAGGTGAGACGGCGTCCGCGGGTTGCCATTCTTGTGACCGGCAGTGAATTGGTCGGTGCCGATGCCCGGCTCGCCCCGGGGCAGATTTTCGAGAGCAACTCCGTGATGCTGGCAGCGCTGCTTCGCAGGGCCGGAGGTGAACCACGGGGTCATCCTCCGGTGCCGGACCGTGCCGAAGACATTCAAGCTGCGTTGCGGTCCGCAGTCGCGGAGTCCGACCTTGTGGTCACCGTGGGAGGAGCGTCCGTGGGGGAACACGATCTTGTACGACAAACCCTGACGACCCTGGGCGGGACCGTGGATGCGTGGCGGATTGCGATTCGCCCGGGGAAGCCGTTTTTTCGAGGTACATTGGCGGGCGTGCCGGTGCTCGGGCTTCCGGGGAATCCGGTGTCCGCCTTCGTCACGGCGGTGTTGCTGGTTCTGCCCGCCTTGCGCCGGATGCAGGGCGAGACTTCAGTCCTCCCGCCCGTGACCCGGGCAGTCCTTGGGGAGGCGATTTCGAATCCGGACAGCCGGCGGCATTTTGTCCGGGTGTGCACGGCTCCGGACGGGATGATTCGTCCTTCGGGTCCGCAGGCATCCCATCGGATGGCGTCCCTTGCCGCGGCGGACGGATTGTTGGAGGTCGCCCCGCAGACCCGTATCGAATCCGGGACCCTGGTGTCCGTGATCCGTTGGTGATCGTGTGCTCCCTTCAGGGAGGGATGGCGTGCCGCCGCCCCTGATCAGGCCCGGGGTTGGACGCGTGGATTGGGGTGGCGGATGGGATCTTGCACGAAGGGCGTGACTTGAATGGGGACCGCAACATGCGGGTCCCTCCCGTGACGACGATGGGAGGGACGGCGTGTCGCCGTCCCAAATTAAGTCCGGGGCCGGGTGCGTGGATGTGGTTGCGGGTGGATTCTCGCGCGCGAGGCGTGACTTGAATGGGGGCCGCAGCCCGCGGCCACCTCTTTTCATTCCTTTCGAACCGCTCGGAGGAAGACCTTGGATTCCTCCGTGAGGTTTGGTGGATCGAGCGAGAGGACTTCACTGGCCGGAATGTTGTGCTCGCCCAGCAACGTCCAGTGGTGGAGATCCGGACTGGTCTCGATGGCCACAGTCGTACCCGCGAGGCTGCGGACAACGGCCTGGAGACGTTGGGGGAACCCCACGCGCACCATGCGGAGCTCCGGCTGGATGCGGTGTCCGGGGATCACGTGAAGTGTGATTCGACCAAACGCGGGCCACGAACCCGGGGTGCCGGCCAGGAATTCCAGCGTGTCGTCCCCGAGGAACTTCGTATCGGGCCGGTAGATGGCCGTCGAGCCCACGACTTCCAGCGTTCCGTGATCCGGGCGTCGCGTGATGGTGTAGTCCCTGAAGTCACCTTCGGGATCAAACGCGTCCAGAGCGACAACCTGCTTTCCTCCGGCCGGGACGTCCACGGTGGCGGCTGTCTCCACGGCGTGACCGGTGTTGGAAGGGATGTAGAAGGTGAAGGAACGCTCGCTGACGTGATCGTCTCCATCCCTGGCGCGGATGAGGATCGCGGCGGTTCCCGCTCGGTCGGGTTTTGGTTCAAGGATGATCACGCGTCTCGATGGAGTTCCCCCGAGGCGGATCCGGGACGGAGGAAGCATCACCGGGTTCAGGGAGATCACCTCGATCCGGAGGAGTTCGGCCGGCGTCTCCGGGTCTTGAACAGTGATGGGGATCTCGACGGTGGTGGTGTTGCGCGGAACGGAGACCTCATCGATTTCAGCAATGACGGGAGTTCCCGTGACCACGAAAGACTCCTCAGGGGCGAAGACGCTCCGGGCGTATGCGGCGTCCACCGCCTGCACGGTCCAGTAGTAGGTGCGTCCGGGTGTCAGGTTCCGCACCTCTTGCGCGAGGCTCCAACCCGCGTTGCCGCGACCCGCCACCAGTCCGCGTCCGTCCGGGAGGGAAAGGGAAGGGACGATGTCGTTGGTTCCGGGGGCGGTGCCCACCCGGAGGTTGTAGGTGAGGCCTCCGGATTGATCCGGGTCGGCCGCTGCAGACCAGGACAACCGAACCGTCCCCAGTGGGAGTTGGCGGAACGTGAGATGGGGCGGAACGGTGGGGGGACGGTTGGACGAGAGAGTCAGATTATCGAACAGCAGCAGACCATCATGACCCCGCGCCAGGAGATCGAGCCTTCCGTTGTGATCGAAATCGGAGACGGAGGGTTCCGAATTGTTCCGAAACTCGACGTTCTGAGGCATGAGTTCTCCGGAAGCGGAGGCGAGCCCGACCAGAATCCCGTGGGTCGCGAGGGCGTCCTCGGTGCCGTTGCCATCCAGGTCTCCGACGGCGCCGGAAGTGATGCTGGTTTCGAGGGCGGTTTCCTGAAAATCCGAGGAGATGATCCTGCCTGGACTCAGCGAGGACCCCGCCCAATCCTGAATGAGGAAGTCGGCTCGGCCATCGTTGTCGAAGTCCGCGGAGTCCACAAACTGGGCGGACGAATTCCACGCGGGTGGTTGAACTCGAAACAATCCCGATGGCAACCGGACAAGAACGAGGCCTCTTCCCTGGGGGGCAACCCGGTTCCGACTCAGCAGGAGATCGCTGCGACCGTCGCCATCGTAGTCGGCGACCCCGAGTCCGGTGATCGCGCCGGGATCCGTCACGCCCCCCATCAACGCCTGCGGATTCTCAAGGGGAAGGGGTGACCAAGTGTTTTCGAAGCCGCTGGCGGAATGGCGACACATCAGAAGCTCGGAAGTGCCGTCGGCGGAAACCAGATCCGGGTCCCCGTCCGAGTCCACGTCGAATACCGTCAGGAACCAGGGGGATTTTCCGGATCGCAGAACCTCGCTCCGGCCGAGTTGTCCGTCGTCATTCCAGATCACCACGACGGTCGAGCCCACCCCGACGGTGACATCGGGGGGAGAGGACACAACGAGGTCGGCATCGCCGTCGCCATCGAAGTCGGCGATCAGGAAGGCGTGTGGCTCGAATCCAACGTTGTGTTGTGACGCGCGCACAAACTGGCCGGGAGAGGATTGACGCCAGACCGCTACGCTGCCGCTTTCGCTTCGATCAGCCCCAGCGATGTCCGGTAGTCCATCGCCGTCGAAGTCCACCCAGTGCGCCCGGATCAGGTTGGTCATGCCCGGATCCAGCGGATGGGGAACCAGGAGTTGGTCCTGCCAGCGGACCTGCACGGCCGCAGTTTGGAATGCCCCGTTCTCATCGGTGACAGTGAATTGGACACTGCCGCTTCCCGTCCGGTCGGTACCCGGGGTCAGGACGAGATCCCGCCGGGAACCGGTTCCCAGGATGGAGATGCCTGAGGCGGGCAGGAGGTGATCACTCGACGCTTGGAACTTGACCTGGAGGGACTCCGGCGCCGTTTCGGAATCCGAAATGTAGATCGTCCCATGGATGGGGACATTGCGGTAGGCGATGCCGGTTGCGATGGCGATGATTTCGGGGGTGTCGTTGACGGGAGTGACGATCACCGAAATTTCGTGGGTCGTGGAACGCCCGTTGCGGTCCGTCGCGGTCAGGAAGACCGTGGCCTGTCCAAAGGCATTGGGGGCGGGATTGAGGCG
>JAEUHD010000351.1 GCA_016793645.1 Verrucomicrobiales bacterium | reverse complement strand
CCTGCGGGTTAGGAGCACCCGGGACTTCATGCCCTGCGACCGGGCGATGACGGCCAGATCCTTGGCGTCGAATTCACAGGCGGCCAGGGGACCATCCCATCCCCCGTACGCGGCGGGCCGGACGCTGTTCAGTCCGATATGGAGCGACACCCCCGTGGGCTTGCGGGACGGGGAAGCGGGTTTCTTCGGCATGGGGGGAACCTTGTTTTGAGGTGCGGGATTCGGGGGAATCATCGGGGGAGCCGCCGGACTGTCGAAACATTTTGGTGACCCGCCCGCGGCACGTCTCGACGCGGGAGCCCGGACGACGCAATGGCGGATTCCGTCCATTCGCAGAAACCCGCGCCGGGACTTCATTCCCTTTGACACCTCACCTTGGCCCGTTGCCATGCTGGGCCCCGAACCCTCCTGGCCGAAGCCCCCGGGTGAACGGGCGCGTCCCCGGGCCGGGGCTGCCTTGGCGATCATTAACGTTGCTGACATGAACTCCTCCGTGAATGCCTCACCCCGCCGTAGCCGGCTGTTTTACTCCATGGCGTCGGGAATCCTGCTCGTGCTCGCCCTGATTGGTTTCAGGATGTTCTACCTGCAACTCCAGGCGTTTCCCGGACGTCCGCTGACGCCGCCCATCCGATCCCTGCTGATGGCCCACGGGGTTCTCATGACCGCCTGGATGGTGCTGGCCGTGATCCAGCCGCTGCTGGTGGCGGGCGGACGGCGCCACGTTCACCAGGTCCTGGGTTCGGTGGGGACGGTGCTGGCGGCGTCGATCGTCGTCGTGGGCTACCTGGTGGCGGTTCAGTCCGCGCGGGTGAATCCGCCGGACCTGAAGCTCTTTGGCCTGAATCAAAAGGAGTTTCTGACCGTGCCGCTGAGTGGCGTCGCGACCTTCGGGGCCTTTGTGTTCGTGGGCGTGTGGGCGCGGAGGCGGCCGGAGATCCATCGTCCGATGATGTTCCTGGCGTCGCTGTCGGTGATAGCCGCGGCGATGGGCCGCATGCCTGCATTGAACCAATGGTACGCGGGAACCTGGCTCGAGCACTGGTTGAGCGCCTTCGTCACGACCCTGGTGCTGGGCGCACTGCTGCTGGGCATCAAATCCGTTTTGGAACGCCGCTGGGACCGGTGGTTTGCGTTGGGGTATTGCGCCCTGGCCGCGGTCTGTGTGGTGTCGTCCCTGGTGGCGAAGACGGGAGTCTGGGTGCAGTTCGCTTCGATGTTGCTGGGGTAGCCGGGCTCGGGTGACTCCGCGACCAGCGGGCATGGCGTGGGTTCACGGGCGGGACGGGGGGCGCCGTCGTCTCCAGGATGCGGCGGATTCAGCCGGTGGTGCGAAGCCCGCTGGCGATGGCGTTCACGGAAAGCAGCAGTTCGGGCAACAGGGCGGCGGCCCCGGTTTCATCCCCGGACGCCTGCGTCGCCCTCCAATGGCGGAGCAGTCCGATCTGCTGGCGGTGCAGCACCGCCAGGGCCGCGGTGCGCAGGTTGAGGGTGCGGGCCAGACGCGGCCGCCGTGCTCCCAGGGAGGATTGCCGCAGCCGGGTGAGCTGCTCCTGGGTGCGTTCCCACTCGGCCGAGATCCGGGTCCAGAGACGCTCGCGAACGGATTCATCCGTCACCAGTTCGGCATACTCCCGCATGATGACACGGTCGGAGCTGGCGTGGGACGTCTCGACATTGGTGATCACATAATGGAGGAACGGCCACGTCCGCAGATGATCGCGGAGCGCAGCGAGGTCCGTGTCGGACAACCCGGCGAGCGCCGTGCCCACCCCGTACCATCCGGTGAGGTAGTAACGCGCCTGGGTCCAGGAGAAGACCCAGGGGATGGCCCGAAGATCCGCGAGGCTGGCCTTTCCGGAACGCCGGCTCGGACGGGAACCGATGCGGGTGTTCTCCAGGACATCCAGCGGGGTGGCCTGGCGATGGAACGACAGAAAGCCGTCGGTCTCGATCAACGAGCGATACGCGGCCATGGAGGCCTGTGCGAGGCGATCCAGCAACGGGGCGGCAACCGGGCTCGGCGACTCCCGGTGGCGGTGCCGCCAGGTGGTCGCCGTCACCCCGGCGAGCAGCAGTTCGAGGTTGTGCAGCGCGGTTGCCGGATTGCCGTACTTCTGTGCGATCGTTTCCCCCTGTTCCGTCAGGCGGATGGATCCCCCGAGGGATCCGGAGGGCAGGGCCTCCAGGAACCGGTGTGTGGGGCCGGCACCCCGGCTGACCGTGCCGCCCCGGCCATGGAAGAACTGGATCTCGACCCCGGCCTCGCGTCCCACCTGGGCGAGGCGTGATTGGGCCCGCTGCAGCGCCCATTGGCTGGCGAGAATTCCGGCGTCCTTGTTGGAATCCGAATACCCGACCATGACCTGTTGGCGAAGCCGCCCCGGACGCCCTGTCCGTGCCGCGAGGAACGTCAGCGTGGCGCGGGTGACCGGTTGCTCGAGGAAGGCGCGAAGGATGTCCGGCCCGCGCTCCAGGTCGTCCGCCGTCTCGAGCAGCGGTACCACGGGCAGCAGGCAGACCAGTCCCTCGGGAAACCGGCGGAGCAGTCCGGCCTCTCGGGCCAGGACGTAAACCAACAGCAGATCCGACACCTGGCGGGTCATGCTCACGATCAGGCTTCCGAGGCCGTCGGCTCCATGTCGGGCGAGATGTTCGGCGAGGATACGGTAGGTGCCCACGACGGCGTCGGCCTCGGGTCCGGCGGAGGCGACCGGATGCAGGAAGGGTCGCGGGGAACGCAGTTCCTGCTCCAGGAAGCGCAGCCGTTCCCGTTCCGGCCATTCCTCCCATTGCGACCCGTCGTGTCCGGAGGCCGACAGCAGCTGCTTGAAGGCCCGATCATGGAACGCGGAGTTCTGCCGGACATCCAGCCGTGCGAGGTGGAATCCGAAGACGTCCACCGCGCGCTGGACGGGTCGCACGTCATGTTCGGCCAGTCGGCCGGCCCCGACGTCCACCAGCGAGCCTTGGAGCACGTCCAGGTCCGCGGCCAGTTCGGACGCGTGGGAGTAGCGGCCGTCGCCCTCATGCGCGTCCGCCACCGACCCCGGATGCACATCCACCGGGAGCCGGGCGGCGAGCAGTTCCGTGGTCTGGCGCCAGGGTTCGCCCGGATGGGCGGCGAGGATGGGGCCCGCGGACTCCTTCAAGGCCGCGGCCGCCCGGTTGCGAAGGTCGAGGAGGCGGGGCGGGGGCGGCTGGATGAGTTCCAACAGCGGCAGTTCGCCGGCCAGGGCCGTCAACTGGCGATGCAGCACCAGCAGCGCGTGGGTGCGCAATTGCCGGAGGGTCTCCGCGGTGACGGCGGCGGTCACTCCCGGGTGGCCGTCCCGGTCGCCTCCCACCCACAATCCAAACCGGAGGGCGGGCAGCGCGGCGGGGTCGCGAACGGAATCGAGGGGGAATCCGACGGCGGTCCAGGCCGCCTGAAACCGCCGATCCAGCTCGGGCAGCACCTGGGGGAAGACTTCGCACAGGTAGTTCAGGACGTTGCGGCGTTCGTCGGCCACCGTGGGTTTCTCAATCAGGATCTCGCCGGTCCGCCACAGCCGTTCGAGGGCCGCGCGGAACTCGACGCGAAGACGGTCCCGGGACGCGCCCTCCGGCATGCTGCCGCGGCGCTGTTCGAGCAGGCGCATCAGGGCGCGATGCTGTTCCAGTACGGACAGTCGCTTGGCCTCGGTGGGGTGCGCGGTGAGCACGGGTTCCACCTCGATGTCCCGGAGGGTGGCGGCGAGGTCCGCACCCGAGGCGCCTCCGCGGCGGCATTCGGCAAGTTGATCCGCCCACAGGCCGCGTTCCGCTTCCGCACCTTCGGCATCCTCGCGCAGGCGTCGCATGTCCGCGGCGGCGGTTTCCTCCACGAGGTTCAACAATTGGAAGGCGACGGCGTAGGCCAGTCCGAGCCGCGCGGGCGGGGGGCTTTGGCGGTCGTCGGGGAGCGCCCCGCGGCCCGGCAGCCACCGGGCCAGATCGCCGTCCCCCAGGTCCGTGAGGGCTTCGGCGAGGATCTCCGTCAGCCAGCGGAAATCCCGGTCGATTTGGTGGAATCCCAGTTCGACGTAATCGGGCGGCTGGGAGGAGCTCACGGGGGAGGACGGTTCTTGGTCGGTCACCAACCGGGGACCAAACGGCAAAACCGGAGAAATGCAAAACGGGATCGATGAAAAACGCGGCTCCGTCGATGAATTGCTTTCAGGCGGACCCGGGGTGGGTGACGCCGGGCGCCCTGCCGGAGGCCCGCCGGTCCTTCGGCGATGAGCCCGCCGCCGCTGGCGGGGCGGACGGTCAATCGCGGAGTGCGGCCTCGGCGTCCGCAAGTTCGTCCCTCTGGCGGCCGTAATGGTGTCGCTCGATCAGAGTGCGGGCCTTGACCAGTTCCGCCGTGGGATCCACTCCGGGCCAGTCCCTCCTCCTTCTTCCTTCATCCCTCACACTTCCCGCGAGCCGTGCGCGGTGGAGGTGGACGTCGGCGAGAAAGAGCGGCATGGGGCCGCGCTCGGCGATCTGCTGCGCCTCGGCCAGGAAGCGGCTCGCGGCGACCGCGTCGCCGCGGAGGTGGGCGTGCAGCGCGGCGGTGAGCAGGGCAAGGGGGAGCATGTGCAGTGTGCCGGCTTTGCGGAGGCCGTCGAGGGCGGCGGTGGCATGAGGAAGGTCGACTGATGCAGGCCGGGCCGGGTCCAGCAGAGTGCGGTAGAGGGCCACCCGTGCGAGGGTGAGGTGGTCCAAGGCGATGGAGAGGAGCGAGTCGCTGGGCATCCGCCACTCAAGAAACTTTAGTCCCCGCCGCTCGGCTTCGGCGAGGACGGCTTGGTTTGTAGTCCCGCCTTCAGGCGGTTCCCCGGGTTTCGCGCTGCCCGGACCGCCTGAAGGCGGGACTACCAACTGCCACGCCGCGCGCTCGGCGGGGGCGAGGATCAGATCGCAGTAGCGGAAGCCTGGCAGCGAGTAGAGCAGGTCGAACTGGGGCTGATCCTCGCGCTGTAGGACCTCGGCCTGCTCGAAAAGGCGGCGGGCCTCCTCCCGCTCCCCGCTCTGGTGAAGGGCATCGGCGGCGGTGGTGCGGGTGACCATCCGCTGGAACTCGTCGCCGCTGCGGTCGGCGAACTCGATGGACCGGCGGGCGTCGGCCACGGCCTCCTCGACCCGGCCCAGCGTCACTTCCAGCTCGCTGAGATTGCTGGCACTGGCCGCAGCATTTTTCCAATCGTTCTGTTCGACAAGTCGATCCATCCCCACGCGCATCGGCTCCACCGCCTCGGTGAGGCGTCCGAGGGCGCGGAGGCGGTAAGCAGCTTCATTGAGTAACCAGGCCTGATCGGGAGTGCTGAGATTCACGGAGAGCCGACTCCACGGCTCCTCGAAGAACGCCGCCACCGCACCCAAATCCGCTCCGATGGCCCCGAGTTGCTTCGAGCTGTAGTTGCCCCCAGGCCCGGTGCCGCGCTTGATGCGGTCGAAGTAAATTTTGTCGCAGGCCTCCTGTGGACGTCCAGCCAGGCATCCATGCACCACGGCCTGATAGAGCGGCTGCAAGCCCTCCAGCGTGGCGGGCCGGTGCTCGGTGCGGGCGCACAGGTGATCGAACAGGCGGGAGTGCGCGGCTTGGTAGCCCGCGGCCTGCTTTTCCCGCAGTTGCCGGGCGAAGTATTCGCGGATGAGCGGATGCACGTCCACGGTGACCTCGCGGGCTTCGGGATGCGGCGCGAAGCTGCCGGGCTCCACGGGCGGAAAGCGGAGCTGGATCAGGTGGGCCTCGTGCAGGCGTCGAAGCACGGCGTTCCAGGCGTCGTCACCCAGCGGCACGAGCTGGTCGGTGAGGCCGGGGACGGCCGGGGCCTTTCTCAGGGCGGCGAGGCAGTCCGGACTGGCCGGCCGGTCGAACAGGCCGGTGAGGCGCAGGGCCTGCAGATCGGCCGTGTGGCTCTGGCTCTCGCCGGCTTTGGCCGGGCCAGAGAAAAGCTGGCGCCACCAGCTCAAGCGCGGTTTCTCCGGGCCTCTGGCGGCGGGGGAGGCGAGCCATTGCTCATAGGCCTCCAGTACGTGCCAGGCGTTGCGGGTGATGCGTTGGTTGCGGTTCTCGTTGGCGCGTTCGAGCGGGATCTGGCTGCGGATGCGGATGTCGCCGCCTTTCACAAAGAGGAAGCGGCCCAGCACGATCAAGCTGAGGGCGTGGCAGAAGTAGTCCTGGGCGGCTTGCCTGAGTTCCTCGTCGGTGCCGGTGATCTGCATCCTCCGCAACAGGGCAACGGCGCACTCGACCGGCAGTTCCTCAAGGTCGTGCTGTCGCGTGGGCGAAGTGTCACCGCAGGGGAACTCGGTGAGGGTCTGGCGACTGGAGATGATCACCAGCCCGGGGTTGCGCTGGGCGAGCAGGCCGAGCAGTTCGCGCAGGTCGGGATCGGTGAGTTGGCCGGCCTGCGGGTGATTCAGTGGATACTGGAGCGGCTCCAGGCCATCGAGGATGAGCAGGCTGCGCTGCGCGTGGATCAGCCGGGCGAGGCGCGCGGCCTTGTCGTGCGGGATTTCGGGCTCGGGATCACCGAAGTGCTTGAGCGCGGTCTGGAAGAAGGTACCGACGCTGGCGGCACCGGCGTGCGTGGCATCGTCACTGCGCGTGCCCTGGTCGTAGAAGGTCCAGTCGAAGTAGGCGTCGGGCTCCGGCTGGCCCTCGGCATTGAGCCAGCGTTTCTCGATGAACCGGCTCTGCACCCAATACGCCAGCAGCGCGGTCTTCCCCACGCCCCCCCCAGGCGATGATGGAGAGGAGGTTTGTGGTGCCGTGGTTTCCGTTCCAGGCGTCGTCGAGCAGGGCGAGTTCCTTGTCGCGCCCCAGGAAATCCGCGGCCGTGTGGCGGGAGACGAGGCGGGTGGAGGCGATGCGCTGTTCATGGGCACCGGGTAGGAGGTCCCGAAGCGCGCGGAGGATCGCGATGGAAAGATCCTTTCCGTCGGCGAACACGATCTCGGGCCAGCGGCTGCGCTGGCGAAGTTTCTCGGCATGCAACCGTTGGGAATCGGCCTGGGCCCCTGCGGTGGCGGCGTGCGGTGGATGGTCCGGGACAAAACGGTCCGTCGGCGTGGCAAGGATCAGCCGTAGAGCGGCGCGGGAGGTCTTGCGATGGTAGAGGGCCAGCCACGCCTCCCACTGCGTATAGGACAGGGAGCGGAGTTCCGGCTCGGTGAGGGCGACGACGGCGGTGAAATCCGGGTGGCGCGCCAGGAGATCGTCCACGGCGTCCTTCTCCGCCGGACTTCCATCCGTGCTGGTCTGCCGGCCGATGAGGTGGATGACCGCGTCGCAGTCGGCGATGTAGTCATCCAGTTTGAGGAGGATGGTCTGGCCGGCGGCGAGTTGGGTGATGTTCTCCTCCTGCGTCTGCACATCCACGTTGGGAAAGCGCAGGTCCTCGGCAAGGCGCTCCCGGCACGTCTTGAACTCATTCGACACCGTCGAGATGAAGATGCGGTTCCCTTTGCCGGTTTTTTGGGAAGCGGCCACGGGCCGAGTCATACCGGAACACCGGGGACGTGCAAAGCCCGGGCTGTGTGGGGTGTTACCGAGAGCGGTGCCGGATGGGAGTCCGGTGTGGTCCGACAAACGCCCTTGACCGCACATGCGCGCGGTGGATTCTGGGAAATCGTTCCCAAGGCTCGTCCCTCCGTCAGCCTCATCAAGCCACGACCTGAGTGAAGCACCACTGGTTCCATCGGCGGGGTTCAAACCGAACGCGGAAGGGGGTGGGGTGGCCTCCTTTGAAAAGCAGGTGGCCCGCGCCAAGGGGACGTTATCGGGGGGGCGTGCTTCAATTCCTGGCGTTGGCGTTCTGGATTCTTGGAGTTGGCGTAGCTCTGCTCGGGCAATCGGCGCAGCCTGCCCCCACCAATCGGGCTCTGGTCTTTGACAGGGAAACCTACATCGAACTTCCCGTTGATCCCTTTGCCCATCTCGCTGAGCTGACGGTTGAAATGTGGGTGATGTTTGAGGATGTCGATCAACCGCGACTGTTCGAGCTGGCGGCGGGTGACACCCGGCTTTCCTTGGGACTCATGGCAGGCCGGGTCCGGGCCTCGGCTTCAGGAATGGAATTGTTTGCCAGCGGGCCAAGGATGCAAAGGCGTACCTGGTACCACATCGCGGGCGTCTTCGGGAGGGAGCGGACGGCCATCTATGTCAACGGGACGGCGCGGGTGGAGTCCACTTCGGTCACCAACCTCCTTGGGGGGATTCGGCCCGTGACGGCCACTGTGGGTCGTCGTCGGGACATTGCCCAACTGCAGTTCCTCGGGCAGATGGACGAGTTTCGGATTTGGAACTACGCCAGAAGCCCGGCCGAGATCCTGGAATCAATGGCCATGGTTGCTTCGGAGGGTAGTCCCGGGCTTTTCCTTTACCATCGCTTCGACGAATCAGTGGATGGATCGCCATTCGCAGGGGGAAGAATTGTTCCTGAAGCACGTTTGCTGGACGTGGCGAGGTCTGCGCCCGAACGCCTCATGGCGTCCCAGGGCGGTGGCTTCAAGGAGAACTCCTATCTGCTGCTGGTTCCAGTCGCGTTGATCCACCTGTTGATCTTTGCATTTTTCCCCAAGGAGCGGCGGAACTTGCATGTTGGCCTCTTTGCTGCCGTGGCAGGCTTTTGGTCCTACGACTATTGGCACCCCAGTCTGTCACACCTGGGATTGGTCGCGTCCGGTATCCTGCTGATCGTTGGCGTGATCATGACCCACGCGGTTCTGGGGTTGAGGATGGGGATCTTTGCGCGGGTTTGCCTGACACTGCAGTGCATCCTCGGGGCAGCCACGCTTGTGGTCACCACGATGACCAGTGTGGGGATGAAATCGCCACTGTTGATCAAGGCCGGAGCGTGGGTACTCAGCAGCAATCCGGTGCTGATCCTCTTCTGGCTGGCCATTCTGCCCGTCGTCTGGGTGTTGGGAGCTTCATTGCGCGAGCGGCGATCGGGGGCCGTCACCCTCACGGTTGGCATGGTGCCACTGATGGTGATGACCGCGGGGTTGGTGCTCCCGGGATTGGGCAGAGTCCTCCGCGATCATCCCTGGGTGGAGTTGGACAAGGCCACCTTCGTGTTTGTGGGGGCAGTATCCGTGATGGTTGCCCGGGACTTTGCGCGATCCCGCCAGGGTTTGGAGGCACGCACCGTGGACCTTGCGGAATCCAATCGCCACCTGGAGTCCGCTCGTCTGGAACTGGAGGGGCAGGCCGCCCATTTGGACGCGGCCAAACGGGCCGCCGAAGACGCCCGCGAACATGCGGATGCCGCGAATCGGGCCAAGAGCAACTTCCTGGCGAACATGTCACACGAGCTTCGCACTCCCCTCAATGCAATCATCGGCTACTCCGAGATGTTGCGGGAGGAAGCGGACGATCTGGGCTTGCCGGCGATCAGGCCGGACTTGGATCGAATCCATGCGTCCGGCAAACACCTTCTGGGTCTAATCAACGACATTCTCGACTTGTCCAAGATCGAAGCTGGAAAGATGACGCTCTATCTTGAGTCCTTTGAACTGCCCACGTTGATCGAGGAAGTCGCGGCCACCGTGCAGCCATTGATTCGGAGGAATGGAAACAGGCTCCAGGTGATTTGCCCGGCCGAAGTCGGTGAGATGCACGCCGATATTACCAAGGTGCGGCAAACGCTTTTCAACCTGCTGAGCAATGCGAGCAAGTTTACCGAAAACGGGCTCATTCAGCTGGTAGTCACACGGTCGGCGAGCGAAACGACGCAGGGGGATGGGTCGCTGGCCGAAGGCGCAGCCGTCAGGTCCGGGCCGTGTTGCGATCGTCTGCAGTTCAAGGTCATTGACTCGGGCATTGGCATGACCCGGGAGCAGATGGGCAGGCTCTTTGAAGCGTTTACCCAGGCGGATGCATCCACCACCAGGAAGTTCGGAGGCACGGGTCTCGGCCTGGTGATCAGCCGGAGGTTCTGCCAATTGATGGGTGGGGATCTTACGGTGGACAGCGAGGTCGCGAAGGGATCGACGTTTACGGTCACGCTGCCCGCGCGCGTGCCCGAGGCGTCAAGTCAACGGGACTGAATCCCTTGGGGAGTTGTCCCTTGACCTGGGAAGAACCGAAGGGGACAGGGCGACTATCGGCAAATCCGGCTATGGTGGGCTTCCGCGGAAACTGAAAGGGACAGGACGACTATCGATAGATCTGGCGATGGCGGTTGGCCGTTGGAGTCGGCGATCCTGCTGCCATGCGACAGCGCCGTCTGAAGGCCCCCGCTTCGTACCCGGTTGCCCACTACCACTGCATGTCGCGCGTCGTGAACCGCGACTTTGTCTTCGGTCCGCAGGAACGGGAGGAGTTTGTTCGGTTGCTCCGCGAGTATGAGCGGTTCTGCGGGGTTCGAGTGCTCACCTACTGCATCCTCTCCAACCATTTCCATCTCTTGGTCGAGGTTTCGGCGCGTCCGGTACAACCCCTCAGCGCCGACGAGGTCCTGGCCCGCATCGAGGCCCTCTCCAGCTCGGCCCTGACACCGAATCATTTCCGGCAGCGTCTCAAACAGTTTCGGGCTGCCGGTGATTCCGCGGGGGAACGGGCGTTCCTGGACCGGATCTGTGCCACGATGTGGGACATCAGCGGCTATTTGCAGCGCCTCAAGCAGCGCTTCACCCAGTGGTTCAATCGGCGCAAGGGACGCCGGGGCGTGCTGTGGGAGGAACGCTTCAAGAGCGTGCTGGTGGAAGGGGCCGGCGATCCATTGTCCGCCATGGCCGCGTACATTGACCTCAATCCGGTGCGTGCGGGGTTGGTGGACGATCCCAAGGACTATCGCTGGTGCGGTTATGGGGCGGCCGCGGCCGGGGATGTCATCGCCCGCGAGGCGCTCGCCTCGGTGATCGCGATGGCGCACCGGCGTCCGGAGATCACCCGAGACCCGGGGGAGGCATTGGCGACGTACCGGATGTGGCTCTTTGGGCAGGGAGAGGAGCGGGAGGGGACGGCTCCGGACGGGGGATCGGCTTGGAAGGGCTTTTCGCGGGAATCGGTGCTGGCCGTGCTGGCGGCGCGGGGGAAGGTGTCGTTGCCGGAGTACCTGCAATTGCGGGTGCGGTACTTCGCGGATGGAGCCGTATTGGGGACGCGGGAGTATGTGGACGGGGTATTCCACGCCCTGAGGGACCGCTGGGGTCCGAATCGGAACGACGGCGCCCGGCCGATGCAGGGACTGAACTCCGAACTATGTGTGTTGAGGGACCTGCGAAAGCAGGTCTTTGGGTGAACGGTTGGCGGGCGATGGAGGAATGTCTCTTCAGGTGCCGAAATCGTGGAACGTCGGCGGTGACCAGACACGGCAATAGGGCTGGCCAGGGCTGAATCGTGTCTCCGGGGCTGGTGTGTGGGTGAATTTCGGGGTGCGAAATTCGGAAGGGCGAATTTCGAGTCCGGACGAGCGAGGGACGCACACTGGGGGGTTCTTGGAGCCCGTTTTCGAACCGACGTCTCGTGGAGGCTGGCGTCCTGCCAATGCCTGTCCTGTCCCTTGAATCTCCCCGACAAACCGACGGACAACCTTTTATTGCTCCTGCAACAAAAGGTTGTCGCGAATGAACTCCCGTCCTTCTGGCCACGGCTGCGTCCGACCTCGGCCGCAGCAAGACGACAGTTGACTCGCGGGCCTATCGCCCGGATAAGGCAGTCGATTACCCGACCTTCCTCATCTCCATCTCACATGCGCCCCTCGATCCTGCATGCTTTCCGGATCCTCTCGTGGATGGGAGGGCTCCTCGCCACCCTGATCCAGGGCAGCGCAACCGATGGGACCGCCGACCATCCGTCCCCCACACCGAATGCGATCTTCGTCCGTCCGGAGGTCGTCCTCCGCTGGACCGCTGGGAGTCTCCTTCCGCTCACCAACCCGGGCTTTGAGCAGGGGACGAACGGATGGGAGGTGGGCGCGGCACGATTGCTGACCGCCAGCTCCGGCACCGCGCCCGCCGAGGGCATTAACTTTCTCGGCAGCCGAACCAACACCGTCGTTCGGCGCACGCTGCAACTCCCCGCCACCACGGACCGGGTCTTCCTCGGCTACCAGTTACTAGGCCTGGCCGCCGACGCTGGAATCTCCGTGGACCGTCTGGACACGCCCGGGCCTGGCATTTCGCTGCCCGGCACGCCGCATCTCGCACCCGGCTGGAGGAACTATGCCGCGGAACTCACTGCATTTGCCGGGGACCAGGTCCGCCTCAACTGGACCCTGCCCACCGGTGACAATGTGGTGTGCGGCCTGGATAACGTCCGGCTCACCACCGTCCCCAAAGGCATGGAGTTCGTCGTCTGGCTCGCCACCAACACTCCCGCCGATCTCACCCGCGTGGGCTGGACCGACTCGCCCGCCTGGCCGCTGCGGTCTCTCCCGCCCGACCGCCGCTTTTTTTGGCGTGTGGACACTGTTTGGGACGGCCAATCCAACGCCGGACCGGTTTGGCGATTCGAGACCGCGACCCGACTGCCCATCTCGCAGGTGCGCGTGGACCCACTGCCGGCGGAGCTGTGCTCGGGGCAGTCGCTGACGCTCGGGTTGCAGGTGGCGGACGCCTACGGCTTTGGCGGGGGAAGTCTGAACGTCCAACCCACGGTCCAGGCTTTCGGGGAGGGGATCGCGCCCCCGACCGTGGTGGTCACCGAGGTCGATCTGTTCAACGAACGGATGGAGTTCCAAAACGTCTCGGACCAGCGGGTGGACGTTTCCGGTTGGTCGGTGGCTGCGGTCAATGGGGCTTCCGGCACCGCTGGACTGGTCCAAATCGTCCTCCCGGCGGGAACCTCCCTGGCCGCGGGTGAACGATTCCAGGCCCACCTGAGGACGACCCAGGCCGGGGCTTGGCCGGTTCTGCGCTCCAATCGGGCCATCCAATGGCGGAATTCCGGCCGCGCCGGCGTCCTCCTCCGCAACGCAAGCGGGGCGACACTCGACGCGGTGTTTCACCATTCGCCGTTGGTCGGCGGCTTGTTGAACTGGCCACTCGACCACGCCTCATGGGGTCAGTGGCCCGACGCTCCGATCCGGCTTCAGGGCGTCTCTTCCCAGACCCTTCAACGCGTGGGGCACCGTGATCGCAATGGCCCGGAGGATTGGCGGTTCGCGTCGCCGTCCCCCGGTCAAGCGAACTCCGGTTTGACCCTGCCGTTTGTCCGCGGACGTGGCGAAGTGTCCGTGCAGTCGCCCACCGTCGGCATCACCACTGACGCCGAAGGACGCTTCCAACTGCCCGCACTCTTCCAAGGCCCCGGATCCAACGTCGTCGTCCGGGTGACAGCTCGCCGCAACAGCTCCACCGTGTACGAGGGAAGGGGTGCCATCGGACGTCTATTCGAGACCTGCCTGTCGCTCAATGTGCCGGTATCGCTTCCGGAATCGGCAGGGACCGTTCCCGGGGCGTTCATTGTTCGGCTGTCCCAGCCACTCGCCGAGGACACCCAGGTGCGGATGAAGCTGCGGGCCGGCCCCGAGGAGGGCGTCACCGTGCCGGCCACCGTGCAAATCCCGGCCGGGTCCGTCGAAGCCACCGGAAGCCTCTCGATCACCGACGACACCTGGCTCAATGGCGAACGCCGGCTGTGGCTGGCCGCCGAGGCCCCCGGACTCCCGATCGCCGAAGCCACACTCGTGATCGTCGACAACGAGTCCACGTCCCTCCGACTGGAATTGACGGACACCCTCCGCGAGGGCGACGAACGCCTGGGAACGCTGGTGATCGATCCCCCGCCCGACCGCGCGGTCGCGGTGAACCTCTCCACGGGTGAACCGGGACGCCTGCTCGCCCAGTCGCCCGCCGGCAGTCCCGGAATCCTGACCGTCCTGCCCGGTTCACGCCGGACTACATTCCGGATGGTCGCGCCCCAGAACGACTGGATCGACGGTCCGAAGCCGATCGACCTCGAAGCCCAATGCGGCACCTGGGACGCCGCCCGGGCCACCGTGATCGTGGACGACGATGAGACCCGGCAGTTGACGATGGAATTGCTGCCATGGGGCTACCTCGCCGAGGGATCCGACCCCGGGTCGCTTCGGGTGGACCTGGGCGGACGATTTCCGTCCGACGTTCCGGTCCAAATCCACCTGGATCTCCCGGGCCGCATCGCGCTTCCGGAACAGGTGGTGATCCCGGGCGGTCAACGCGAGATCCAGATTCCGATTCAAGCCATCGACGACGCCGAAACCAACGGACTGGCCAACGTCCACCTCAATGCCCGCACCCCCGGATGGCAGGACACCACGAACACCGTCACCGTGTTCGACAATGACCCGGCCCGATTCATCCTTAATGCCCTCCCAGGTCCCGTCGCGCCGGGTCAGACCGTCGTCGTCCACGTCCGGGCGGAGACCATCGAGGGCATAAATCTGGGCGAAGTGGCGACTGGCGATGGCACCATCACAGCCATCGGCCTCCAGAACCAACCCCTGCCCTTGGAAACAACTCTGTCAGGATTCAGCCAGTTCTGGGTCACCCTAAAGACCAATACTTCCCCGGCGCGGATTCGATACTCCCTTCGGGGCGCTGAAGGAACGACTGCCCCGATTCTGGTGTGGCAGGAACCCGTGCCTGACCGGGTGACCGAGGTCGCCTACGATGCCGCCCGGAAGCGACTCGCCGTGGCGCAATACGAGGGTGAACTGCTGCTGGTGGATCCGGACTCGGGAGCCCGCGAACGCATCGAGCCTCCGGTAAATCAGACCGAGAAGGTCGCAATCCTCGGCGAGTTCCTGTATGTGGGCGCCGTCCAGTCCAATCAGGTCACCCGGATTCTGCTGCCCTCCCGGACGGTCGCCGAAACCTGGAGTGTCCTGAGCGAGACCGGAACCCCGGCAACCGAGATCTCCTCCCTCCTTCCGCTGCGGGATCGTGCGGGTTCCGTTCTTGTCGCGGCCCGGTTTTCTGATCGCTTCTCCGATACGGTAGGGGAGTTGATCGTCTATGACGGTTCGCAACCGCGGGCACTGAGGCACAAGTTCTCCTTCCAAGGCGTCGGCCGGGTCGAGATCCGTCCCGGCCGCGAGGGCGGCGAAGCCTTCGCCAGCCTGAACGGCCGCATCCTCCGGCTTCAGATCGGAAAAGACGGCGTGTCGGAAGATCGGTGGTTCGATGCGGTACCCCTCCACTTTTGGATGCACCACCCCGGCGCCCTGCCCGCGTCAACGACCCTGCTCGAATCCGGTCACCTGTTTCCGGTAAGGGATTTCGGACCCTCCGGGTCCGCCTTGGTGGGAGCCGATCCGGAGGACGGCCGCATGGCCTGGCTTGAGGATCAGCGACTGGCCCTGCTCGACCCGCTGACCCTCAGGATCGCATGGGAGTCGCCCGTCGCCACCCGGCCGGCCCCGGAATACCCGCAATCGCCCGTCTGGACCGGCCCGCATCGCTGGACCGTCGTCAGCGGCGCCACCCTCCTGATGTATCGGGACGCGGCACCCGATCTTCCGCCAGGGCCAGACCTGTCACTGAACTCGGAAGTGTTGTCCCGGGACTTGGACACGCGCCGTGCCTGGGTTCGGTTCCAGGTTGGGAACCCAGGAAAGCTCCCCGCATCCGACGTGCGTCTTATCCTCCAGTCGGAGCAATTCCGTCTGGACGATCCACCAGCCACCCAGGTGATCCGGTTTCAGGGTCCCGTGGAGACCACCACGAATTCCCTGGGGCACGTTCAATATCGATTGGGTAGTCTCGGTCCCGGAGACCAACTGGAGGTCACGGCGGAGTTGGAAGCGCCGGCAAACGGCAACCTCCGTCTCGATGTCTACGTCGGGAGCGAGGGTCGCGACCCAAATCCCGCCGACAACCGGACGGTGCTGGCGGAGCGAGGACTTGGCCGGTACCTCCCGCTGTCCATTGCGGAGCCTGTGACGCCGGCCGCGGATCCCACGGCCACATTCCCGTCGGCCCTGGGTTGGACCTACCAGTTGCATTCGGCCCCGACCCCGACCGGACCCTGGACCCTTCACTCGACGCAGATTGGCGATGGGCAATTGATGATGATTGTGCTGCCCCTTGATGGCGCCAATGTCCGGTTTTGGAAGCTCACCGTCGTACCCTGATCCGGTTCTCCCGCCGCAGTCCGTCGCGAAGCACCGCGAACGCCCGCCGGAGAGGGCGGTCCAAGCCCTTCCGGACCGAAACGTAGGGCAACCGACGGGGGCAACGCTGTCCGGTGGCACTTGGAGGTGGGCGGGCAATGGGGATCTCGATCATTGAAGATTGGATCGCCGCCGGACAGCGGGCGACAGGAGCGGA